>JAQWJE010000008.1:0-300000 GCA_029248525.1 Candidatus Binatia bacterium | reverse complement strand
ACTCCCCCGTCGAGATCTCCACAGTCGCGATACCGACAGCATTTCCGTCGCTGTGACGAACCATTGCAGTCAGGTGGTTCTGGCGCGTCTGAACGAGTCCTTCGCCCTCCTCGAGAACCGTTGCGGGCGTAATGATTCGAACGAGATCTCTCTCCACCAGCCCGGGCGCAGCCGCAGGGTCGCTCACTTGATCACAAATCGCCACATTCAAATCGGCCGCAAGCAGCTTGGAAATATAGCCTTCGACAGCATGATAGGGGACGCCACACATCGGGATCGGATTGGGATCGCCCTTGTTGCGGGAGGTCAGTGTTACCTCGAGGATCGGAGCGGCCCGTTCGGCGTCTTCGAAGAATAATTCGTAGAAATCACCAAGGCGGAAAAACAGGATCGCATCGCCGGCCTGCTCCTTGATGCTCAGGTATTGGGCGAGCATCGGAGTGAGCTTCTTTTTACGTCGGCCCCCGTCTTTTTCGGCCTTGCTTGTCTGTGCGCCTGCTCCCACCAAATCAACCTGCTTCTGTTTGCCTTGCAGAGATACTATCCGCAAACGCCGGGGGCAATTTGGTTTGGTACTCGACTTTTCACCGGCCCGTGCATCGACCGCCGCGCCCTGCCAGAGGGATTCTACCCACCTTGATCCCGCAAAAACCCCGGCCCCCGAGCGAAATCCGCTATGGCGATTAGTGAGAATCGTATACGGATACAGTATATGACAATGAGTTTGCGCTTGCTCGCGGGTTTGTTGGCAATTTCCGTGACATCAACATCCGCCGATGCCACCGACTTCCACCTCTATCTCCTGTCGGGACAATCCAACATGGAAGGGTTCGGGCTGATCGATAAACTCCCTCCCACGCTTGCCCAGCCACAAAATGAAGTTCTGATCTTTCACGGCAATGCTGCCGCAGACGGTTCCCCCGCCGGAGGAAACGGCATTTGGGCAACACTGAGACCCGGACACGGTCATCGATTTCGATCCGACGGCACCAGCAACAAATACTCTGATCGCTTCGGGATGGAATTAACTTTTGCCCAAACGATCGCTGGACGCTTCCCCGACAGACGGATCGCCATCCTGAAATATGCCAACGGCGGGACCTCCATCGACCCCGCCGCCGCCAAGAAGTTCGGCTGCTGGGACCCGTCCTTCGAACCAACGAACCAGTTTGATCATTTTCTCAAAGCCCTCCACCCAGCAAGCGCAGACAAGGATATTGACGGCGATGGGGAACCGGACAAATTGATCCCGACAGGAATCGCCTGGATGCAAGGGGAAAGCGACGCCAACCATACGCCGGAAATCGCCGACCGCTATCATGCCAACCTGAGCCACTTACTTGGAGAGGTCCGGCGGACTCTCGGCAAGGACGACTTGGACGTTGCAATCGGGCGTGTCTCTCCGTCTCAACTCCCCGAACATTTCTGGAAGCATCTCGATCGAATCAGGGCGGCTCAAACTCACTTTGCCCGCGAAGACGAAAACACCGTCCTGATCACCAGCAGCGACGGATACGGGTTCTCGGACTTCTGGCACTTCAACGCAGCCGGCTATATCGACCTCGGTAAAGCATTCGGCAACGGCTTGGCCGACCTTGAACTGCGCGAGACGAAGCCCGACGATCGGCTCCTCGATTAAAGCCTTTTGGTCTTTCGGCCCAGATAATCGACCATCAGGTAGGATCCCAGCTGGTCGGGCCGGGTATAGAGCGCGCGGCCCCGATTAATTCTTGTCATCTCGTCCACGAAGGCCCGCAACCCGGCAGAATCGTCCAGCATGAAGGTATTGATGGTGACGCCGCGTCGCGTGAGGCGCGCGACCTCTCCCAAGGTGGCCTCGGCGGCCCGTCGCGATACGCCGCCCATGGACATCGGCCACTCGCAGTGGAGTTGCCCGCCCACATAATATGCCGTGGGCTGCCCATCGGTGATGACAATAATTTGCTGGTTCCGGCCGGCGTGACGCTGCAAGAGGCGCCCCGCCATCCTCAGACCATCCTGCAGATTGGTAAAGGGGTCGCCCATGCTCCAGGTCGCCTCAGGCAGCGTCAACGGCGTCAGCTCGACGGCCTTTGTATAGAACCCGACCATTCCAAAATAATCATTGGGAAACCGAGTCCGCACCAATGTTTCGAGCGCCAGCGCGACCTTCTTCGCTGCCACAAAGCGGCCCTCCCAGCTCATCGACCAGCTCATGTCCAGAAGCAGGACCGTCGCGACCGATGTCTCCTGCTCTGTTTCCCGAATCACAAAATCCGAGGGTTCGAGGTTGAGCGGACTTCCGCCCCCTCGTCGCACCGCCCCCATCAATGTCGGCACGAGTGCCAATCGCAAGGGGTCGCCAAAGTCCCACGGCCTCACACGCTCGAGAGACGGCGCGCCGGCTCCTGTCTGTCGCGACTCGTGTCCACCCGATCGATCGCGCATCAAGTCCTCGTAAATATCGCGCAATGCCAACTGACCAAGCTTTCGCACCGCCTGCGGGGTCAACTCAACACGCCCTTCTCTCTCCCGCAGGTGCCCAGACTCCTGAAGCATCAGAACCATACCCTGCAGAGCCTCGAGCCCCGCCTGCGCCTCGGCTCCGAGCAGGCTTCCCAGGTCGGCCGGATCGACAGACGATAGATCGCCGTTGGCCAACGCCTCCTCCAGCCGCTCAAGGGCCTCGAGACGGTCGAGAAACTCCAGCGTCTGTTCGAAATCCAGGGACTCGGGCCCGCGCAATCGTCGCGAGAGGCGCCGCTGGGCCTCCTCTACCCGCCGAATCGAGTCCAGATCCGACGCCATTCTTTCCAACTCCCGTTGGGCTTCCGCTTCGGCAAACTCATGCCTCGCAAGGATCCGCTCCAACGCGGTCGAAAGCTTACCGCCCAGGTCATCGAGAAAGGCTTGTTCCTCTCGGCGACGCGCCTCATCTCCCGCCGAGGTTTCACGAGCTTGTCTCTCGCTGCGCACTGCCTCGTCGAAGCGCTCGCGAAGCTCGTCCAGCGCACGGTCCAGATTCACGGATTCTTCGAGTCGGCGCCGTTCCTCAGCCAACTCTTCGCGAAGTTCATCGAGGCCGATGAGCCGCGCCTCGGCCCCGTCAAAACCGTCACGGAGCAGCATCTCCAGAGCGGCCGTCGCATCGTCGGTCCGGGACAAGGCATCGGCAAACGCCTGAAAAATCTCGTCCGGATCGAGCCGTAATTCCTGTCGCCCGTCCCAGGCAATATATCGTGCAACCCGCATGATCAGGCCGTAACCGTTTCACCGTAGCGGACCTTGTCAGCGCGCGTCCCGAAAGATTCCTTGTTGAGTTTCTCGTTCAGATGAAGACCTTCGAGGAGAAACTCGACCCAGGACGCCAGTATCGCCGGCTCTTCGGTAACGGCAAGGTGACGAACCGCATCGCCCAGCCCCTCGATTCCCTCGAGAGCCTCACCATATTCATCCGAAGGCATTGCATCCGAAACCTCAACCCCGCCACCCGCAGCAAACCATTCCTGGACTGCCGCCAACCCCTCCATCGGCGGGAGTTTCTCGAACTCGTCGCGCACAGCACAACCCAAAAGCCTCTCCAGCAGGCGCACATCATCGCCCAAACCCTCGGCCCCGTACTCCAGCTCCACCTTTCCGAGCATTGAAGCCGCCACGGCAGGAAGGTCGGAGACACGCGGGACGATCACCGACTCGCTGTTTCGGACGGATCGTCGCTCTGCGTTTGCGAGCAATGTCTCGAAGTTGTTGATGGTCACCCGGACACTCACGCCGGAGCTCTGGTTGATCTCGGGAGCTTCACGCGCCGCGAACGTGAGCCGAGCGATAATCGACTTCATGAAATCCGGCACAAGCACGGTGCGGTCGCCGCGAGACTCCAGATCAACCTCCTGATTGAGGATGGCGATCTCTGTCGCAAGATCTCTCGGGTAGTGGGTCCGAATCTGTGCGTCAAAACGGTCCTTGAGCGGGGTGATGATACGACCCCTGCTGGTGTAGTCCTCCGGGTTCGCAGTCGCGAGCACGAGCACATCGACCGGGAGTCGCACCGAAAATCCACGAATCTGCACATCGCGCTCCTCCATCAGGTTAAACAAACCCACCTGAATTTTCTCCATCAGGTCCGGCAGTTCATTGATCGCAAAGATGCCGCGATGAGCTCTGGGGACCAGCCCGAAATGGATCGCCTCCTCATCATCGAGATGTCGTCCCTCGGCTATCTTGATCGGATCAACTTCACCGATCAAATCGGCCATCGTCACGTCCGGGGTCGCCAATTTCTCGTTATAACGATCCTCCCGCGAAACCCAGGCGACTTCTGTTGCGTCGCCCAGAGCCGCGATTTTTTCTCGACACGCTCTGCAAATCGGGGCGAGCGGGTCGCAATGAAGATCGCAACCCGCCACGATCGGTGCTTCGGCATCCAAAAGAGAGACCAAGGCACGTATCAGTCGTGATTTCCCCTGCCCACGCTCCCCTAGAAGCACCATATGGTGACCGGAGAGAATTGCGTTTTCAATCTCGGGAAAAACACTCTCCTCGTACCCCAACAAGCCACCCGCCAGACCAACTCCCGATTCCATCCGACGAATCAGATTCTCACGGAGTTCCTGACGGATCGGGCGAGATTGGTAGTCCGAGCTCCGGAGGGCTCCGAGGGACACAGGTCGGGCGGAATTCGACGGGTTGGAATCATCCATGCACCATCATGCCGCGAGCGGCGGGGTCAGAGCAAGACGATCAGAAGTGGGGGCGAAACATATCGTAGCTGGCTTCGAGATGCTGCGGCATCACACGCGTCTCCCCCAGCACCGGCATGAAGTTGGTGTCGCCGTTCCAACGCGGGACGATATGCCAATGGAGGTGATCCGCAATTCCTGCTCCAGCGACCGCTCCGAGATTGATACCCACGTTCATCCCATCGGGCGAAAGCACCGCGCGAACCACGTCGCAGGCTCGACGCAGACCTGACATCAGAGCCTGATAGCTGTCCACGGAGATCGCCGTGAGGTCGGCCGTATGTTGGCGGGGAGCCACCATCAGATGCCCATTATTGTAGGGAAACCGGTTAAGCATCACCACGAAGTCTTCTTCGACAGAGAGCACCAGCGCGGAGCGCAAATCCGAAGAGTGCGGCAACTCGCAAAAGATACAAGCCGGCTTTGGACCATCGTCGCCAACGTACTCCATGCGCCAAGGCGCCCAGAGCGGAGACTCCGGCACTCTAGATCGCCTCTTCCCCGGAAGAATCCAGCGGACTGGAGGGCTCTATGCTGGGAGCCTCGGTTTCGGCATCCACTCGTTCCCGGAGTTCCTTGCCTGCCTTG
Source organism: Candidatus Binatia bacterium (assembly GCA_029248525.1). Taxonomy (NCBI): domain Bacteria; phylum Candidatus Binatota; class Binatia (SeqCode); species Binatia bacterium. The sequence continues at coordinate 294,694 of JAQWJE010000008.1, read as the reverse complement.
AAGAAAGGTACCCGCTTGGCCGGAACTTCGACTGAAGCGCCCGTCTTCGGGTTCAGACCAGTTCGAGCATCGCGATTCTTCACGATAAAACTACCGAAGCCGCGAATCTCGATTCTTTCGCCGCGCACCATGGAGCCGGAGAGCGTCTCGAAAACGGCATTTACCAAACCTTCGACTTCCACCCGAGGGAGATCTGCCTGTGCGGCAATGACTTGCTCGATCAGTTCGCGCTTGGTCATCGCTCAAGCTCCGAGGCCGACAGGAACCCATCGGAAAGAATCGGCATCCGCCACAGCAAAGTTGTCGTGTTGGTAGCTGGTGCTCCATCCAGAGCGGTGAGAAAGCCCATCAAGCCCTTGGGGAGCAGAGCGTTCTGCGCGGATCCCTCCATAATGGCCTGCAACCACCAGGGCCCTTTTGCCTCACGGAAATGGACGATATTGGGAACGCCCTCAATCCCGCTTTCCTGCGCGGCAAGAGCGATCGCATCCTCGTATCCACCGAGCACGTCCACCAGGCCCACTCGTTGAGCTTCGGCACCGGTGAAGATCCTGCCTGTGCTGACGATCTCGATCTGATCAGGGGTCAGAGGCCGGACGGTCTTTACATCGTCAATAAACTGCTGATGGATCTCGTCAGCCATCGCCTGAAAGATTTCGCGTTCGGCATCGGTCGATCGGCGAAAAGGAGAGCCCATATCCTTGAGTCGGCCGGCCGTGATCACTTCGGACTGGACGCCGACTTTTTCCATCAGACCAGTCACATTAGTGAGAGAGAGGATGACCCCGATCGAACCCGTCAAGGAACCCGGGTTGGCAACCACAGTGTTCGCGGCGGCAGCCACGTAATACCCGCCCGAAGCAGCCACCGAGCCGAGACTGGCGATTGTCGGTTTCAGGTCACTGAGTTCGCGCAGGGCCTGATACATCTCCTGCGACGGGGCCACCTGCCCACCAGGTGAATCAACGCGAACGATGACCGCCTTTACGGAAGCATCGTCCCGGGCACTCTGGATCGAGCTGACGAAATCATCAGACGATGCAATCTCGCCGGTAAGGTGCACAACCCCAATCGACGGGCCGGCAGACCACGACGAGTCTCCGCCTTTTCCCACTCGGCCTACAAGATAGGCCGAGAGGAAAAAGAGAAGGACAAAACCAAAGAGCAGGCCAAAGGCCCTTCTCGAGGGAGTACCTGCCACGGTCCCTTCGCTCAGCCGTCCGACTCGGGCTCGCCCTCGGTTTTCCTTGGCGTCACGCTTTGCAGCTGTTCACCAAGAGAATCCCCGAGCGTAAAGCGTCCGCCCTCGCCCTCGCGATCCATATAAGCGGCCATCTCGGCCCGCTCTTCGGTCCGGCGCAATGCCCGCACCGACAACCCGATCTTGCGTTCCCGCAGATCGATATTGAGGATCTCGCATTCGATGACTTCGCCGACCTGAAAATGCTCTGCTGGTCGATCGATGCGCTCGTTGGCGATCTGCGAAACGTGCACCAGACCCTCGATGCCTTCTTCGATTTGAACGAAGACACCAAAATCCGTCACGCTCGTGACCGGACCGGTAATCTTGGAGCCATTCGGGAAACGACTCTCGAGACCCTCCCAAGGGTCGTTCGACAATTGCTTCACACCGAGAGAGACGCGCTCGTTCTCGACGTCCACTCCCAGCACGATCGCATCGATCTCGTCGCCCTTGTTGAAGAGTTCCGACGGGTGGCGGATCTTCTTGGTCCACTGCAGATCCGAGATATGCACCAGACCGTCGATGCCGTCCTCGACTCCGACGAAAACACCGAAGTCCGTAATGCTCTTGACCACACCCTTGATCTGGCTCCCAATCGGGTGGTTGAGACGAACCGTCTCCCAGGGGTTGGGCTCGACCTGCTTGAGACCGAGCGAAATCCTGCGGTTCGCGGGGTCCACATCGAGGACCTGAACTTCGACCTCGGCCTGGAGTTCCAGAAGCTTGGACGGGTGCGTGACCCGCTTGGTCCAGGACATCTCCGAAACGTGGATCAATCCCTCGACACCCTTTTCCAACTCGATGAAGGCACCGTAGTCGGTGAGGCTGACGACCTTGCCGGTGGCGCGGCCACCGATCGGATAGCGGCCTGCGGCCTCCACCCAGGGATCCGGCTGAATCTGCTTCATCCCCAGAGAAACACGCTCTCGCTCGGGATCGTATTTCAGTACAACGACTTTGACCTGATCACCCGCCTCGATCACCTCGGAGGGGTGCGAGATCCGGCCCCACGACATATCCGTGATATGCAGCAGACCATCGATGCCACCGAGATCAACGAAGGCGCCGTAATCGGTGATATTCTTGACCGTGCCCTCGAGGATAATCCCCTCTTCGAGCACGCGCAGGGTCTCTTCCTTGAGGGAAGCTCTTTCCGTCTCGAGCACGCTACGTCGAGACACAACGACATTACCCCGTTGACGGTTGAACTTCAGGATCGCGAACCGGCCACGCTGACCAATAAATCGATCCAGGTTTCGGGTCGGGCGCAGGTCGGCATGCGACCCGGGCAGGAAGGCTCCAACGCCGATATCGACCTTGAGTCCACCCTTGACCTTACCGACGATCAGACCCTCGACGGGCCGACCTTCGTTGTAGGCTATTTCCACTTCGCCCCAGACCTTGGCCTGCTCAGCCTTGATCCGGGAAAGCTTCACAATCCCCGTTTCGCCGTCACTGCCTTCAAAGAAGACCTCGATCTGGCTGCCTACTTCAACCTCGGCGTTACCTTCCCGGTCCCGGAACTCCGCAATGGGAACCTGACCTTCAGATTTATAACCGATATCAACTGTCACGAAGCCGTTCAAAACCTGAACCACTTCTCCAGTGACAACCTCGCCCGGCTTCACGGACTTCAGGCTCTCCTCGAAGAGCTTGCTGAAATCGTCGTCAAGCATCGACGGATCGTCGTTTTCACTCATCATTCCAGTTACTGCCTCCTAAACGGGGATACACGAATGCCATACGCAGGCAGATGTGCTGACGCTAGGCTTACTCGTGAAGATAGCGCTTTTCAAGAGGCCTCAAGGCCTCGAACTCTGGCCGCCATTTCTGCGACAACTTCATCGACCCCCATATTTGACGAGTCGACCTCCATGGAACCCTCCGGACGAACCAATGGCGCCACCGATCGACCGGCGTCGCGGGCATCCCGAGCCGAAATTTCCCTTGCAACATCAGCTTCTTCCGCCGCGAGGCCACGCGAACGAAGCTCCGCCGTGCGCCGACCTGCCCGGCAGGCCACCGATGCGGTCAGAAAGAATTTCGCTTCGGCCTGCGGGAAAATAATGCTGCCTGTATCGCGCCCTTCGACAACAACGCCACCGCTGGCACCCAGCGCACGCTGCAATTCGAGAAGAGCCGCTCGCACCTCCGGGACAGCCGAAACGCGCGACGCACGCTCGCCCGCAGCCGGCGTACGAATCGCCGATGTGACCTCATCCCCATGCAGAAAAACTCGGGTTCCGGCATCCTCGAAGGTAATTTCGAGAGACCTTGCAATGCCGGCGAGCCGTTCGCGGTCCTCAGGCGGTAGAGCCTCCGGATCGGCGCAAGCGTCGAGTCTTGCGGCGAGCGCCTCGAACGCCCCGACCGAGAGCCCCAATGTGCGGTAGATGGCTCCCGTATCGAGATAGGTATAGCCCAGAAGTGCAGCCAGGCTTCGACTGACCGTGCTTTTTCCGGCTCCGGCCGGGCCATCGATGGTCACGACCAGACGCGCCATTACCGGAGCTCCGCGCGCAGAGTCTCGAGCACGGCCAGAAATCGTGGATCCGATACCGCAATCGAGTCGGCATCCTCGATCCGGACCGGACCGCTCGCCCCGAGGGCGGCCACCGCGAAGGCCATCGCGATTCGGTGGTCGCCAAAAGTTTCGACGGTCGCACCCGCAAGGCGGCCGCCGCCCTCAACCACAAGCCCATCTGGCTGCTCCCGCACAGCCACCCCCATTCGCTGGAGCCCTGCCGCCATCGTCGCCAGACGATCGCTTTCCTTGTGACGCAACTCGGCACCATCTGCGAAAACCGTTTCGCCATCCGCGAACGCTGCCGCCACCGCAAGAATCGGGAATTCATCGATCGCCCGGACCATGGTCTCGCCGGCCACCTCGACGCCCCGCAGCGCTGCGTAACGGACGGTTAGATCGGCTACCGGCTCAGCTCCCACGGACGGCTTGTCGGTTCGGGTCAAATCGGCGCCCATCGCGACGAGAACATCGAGAGCTCCGATGCGGGTCGGGTTCATGGCCACGTCCGGGATGTGGACTTCGGAGCCGGGCACAATCGACGCTGCGACCGCCCAGAAGGCCGCCGCGCTCGGATCGCCAGGGACGTCGACGTCCGCCGCACGTAAAGTCACGGGCCCCTGAACTGCGATTCCCCCGTCGTTGGCCACTTCGACCAAAACACCAAAATGCGGCAGCAGGCGCTCGGTGTGATCGCGGCTACGCAAGGGTTCGCGAACCACGGTTCGCCCCTCTGCCTGCAAGCCCGCCAGAAGCACGGATGTCTTGAGTTGGGCGCTCGCCACGGAAAGCGTAACGTCGGCCCCTTTGAGTGAGCGTCCGCGGACCACCAGCGGCGCATGCCCATCCTCGGTTTCGATCACCGCCCCCAACGCGGCCAACGGGCCCTGCACACGGGCCATCGGCCGCGAGCGGAGGGATGCGTCGCCATCGAGTCGTGAAGAAAAAGGACGGCCCGCCAACAACCCGGCACAGAGCCGCATCGTCGTTCCCGAATTTCCGCAGTCCAGTGTCGCCGCGGGCATGCGGAGGCCCTCGAATCCCCCGCCGTGCACCAGCGCCTCGTCACCATTGCGATCCACCTGAATCCCGAGACCCCGGAGGACCTCGACCGTGCTCGCATTATCCGCACCGGGCGAGAGCCCGCGGACCCGGGTCACACCCTGGGCAATTCCTCCGAACAAAAGAGCCCGGTGGCCGATTGATTTATCTCCCGGCACGCGAACATTGCCCTGCAGGGGCGTCGAGGAGGGCTGGATTTCAGCAGTGGTTTCGGTTCCTCCGGTGGTCTGACGCTTCCAGTCCCCGGCTCGGCGAATCCGACTCTCCAGCGCCGCCCCGTCCCCCCGCGTCGCGGCCAGCCGAAGCGCTTCGAGTTCTTCGGCAAAGCGTCCGGCAACGTCACTGAGCGTGCTGGCATTCGCCAGAAGAATATCCCGCCACATTTCGGGCGAACTCGCGGCGATCCGGGTCATGTCTCGAAACGACGGACCCAGCAATTCTCCGATTGCGGTGCGCTCACCCGCGGCAACGCCAGCCAGCGCAAAAGCCAAAAGGTGCGGCAGATGGCTGGTGACTCCCAACGCTCGGTCGTGCGACGGCGGGTCCATGGAGACCACCCGCATTCCCAGAGCTTCCCAAAATTGTCGGACCAGTACCGTTGCGGCGGGATCCGTTTCCGAACTGGGCGTCACGACGCATACCGCGTCGAGAAAAAGCGACTCATCCGCCGCTGCTGCACCGGAATCTTCGGTGCCGGCAATCGGATGGCTACCGACAAACCGGGAGCCCAGAATCGCTTCGCAATCGCGCACGACCTCGACCTTTACACTGCCACCATCGGTGACGACCGTGTCCGGACGCAACTGGCCGACAATCTGTTCGGCATTCAATGCGAGAGTCCGGACAGGGGTCGCCAGCAGAACCAGATCGCAGTCGGCCAAAATCTCCGGATCTCGGCTCGCTGCATCCACAATGCCGCGGGAAAGTGCGGTATCAAGATTCTCCTGCGTCCGTCCGAGACCGACAACCTCCGCCGCAAAACCCGCTCGCCGGGCGGCCATGGCCGCAGATCCGCCGATCAAACCGACGCCGACGATCCCCAACTTTCGAATCATGAGGTCTCTTCCTGACGCAGCAAGGGTGCGCCAGGCCCGCTGAAACCCAGCAGAGCCGCCAAAGTTTGCGCGAATGCGGTATTTTCCTCGGGCAGTCCGATCGATACGCGGATATGGGCCGGCATGCCATAGCCCCCGAGAGGCCGCACAATGATACCGGCCCGCTGGAGAGAATCTGCGACGTCACCCCCGTAGCCGACTTCGATCGTGAGAAAGTTTGTCTCACTCGGCAAGGCCGCGAGCCCCAGAATCTTGACGGCCCGACGCAGGAACTTCCGACCTTCGGCATTCACCCGACGACTCGATATGACATGCGCCTCGTCGCGCAGAGCCGCGACAGCAGCCTTTTCCGCTGCCAGATTCACGTTAAAGGGATCGCGCAGGCGATGGTAGAAATCACCGAGCCAATCAGGTCCGACCCCATAGCCGATCCGCAGACCGCCCATCCCATAGATCTTGGAGAAGGTACGCAGGACGACCAGACCGGGGTGGCGATCTCGATCGAGCATGGCATCCGGAAAATCCGGATGGTCGACGTATTCCGCGTACGCATTATCGCAAACCACAAGAATGTCCTGCGGCACGCTCGCCAGAAATTTCTCCCATACATCCCGCCCGAACATCGTACCGGTCGGGTTATTCGGATTGCATAGGTAGAGGATTTTCGTGCGCTCGGTCACCGCATCAATCATGCCGATCGGATCGTGGGTGTAGGCAGGCGCGGCCACCGTAACGACGTCAGCCCCCTGCGCCTTGGCGGAGAGTGCATAGATGGCAAAAGCCCCCTCGGAAACAACGACCTCATCCCCCGGCGACAAAAACAATCGTGCCAGAAGTGTCAAGACTTCGTTGGACCCGTTCCCCAGAAGCACCCGCGAGGGATCTACCTGATGGTGCTCAGCAAGTGCCTGCTGCAGCTCGGGAGAGCCCCCCTCGGGATATCGGTGCATCTCTGTGGCGGCCGCGACATAGGCTTCGCGGGCCAATGGGCTCATGCCGACCGGGTTCTCGTTGGAAGCAAGCTTCACCACGGTGTCGAGCCCGAACTCCCGTTCGATCTCGGCGATCGCCCGGCCAGGCACGTAGGGCGAGAGGTCGCGGAGGTGTCCGGCGACCAGCGAAGCCGGGGAGACCTCGGCGCCGCCCTTCTCACTTCGGTTGCGCGGCTGCATAACTCCCCAAAACCTTCAGCCAAACGCAATGCTTGCGGATCGCGGCCACCGCACGACCGACATTCCGGTCCTCCAGGTCGCCGCAAAGATCCATGAAGAAGACATAATCCCACAAATGGCCGCGCTTGGGTCGAGACTCGACCTTCAAGACATCGATACCGGCGCGCGCGAGGGGCGCCAGGATTCGGGCCAGAACCCCAACCTCATTCTTCACCGAAAACAGGATGGATATTTTCTCCCCCGGTACCGGGGCGACTTGATCCGCGTCGCCCACGACGACAAATCGGGTGACGTTTCGGGAAAGGTCCTGAATCCCTTCCTGAAGCACTTCCAGGCGGTAGCGACTGGCTGCGGACGCCGAGGCGATGGCCGCACTGCTCTTGGTCCGGGCCGCCTGCTGCGCCGCCGCCGCATTGCTGGAAACCTCACGCAACTCCGCATGCGGCAAATGGACCTCGAGCCAATTACGGCATTGCGCAATCGCCTGTGGATGCGCCAGCACACGCCGCACCTGTCCGAGATTTTTCGTATGCCCCAGCAACGCATGACGAATATCCAGCTGTCGTTCGCCCAAGATACGCAAAGGGCTCTCGACGAAGGCATCGATCGCCTGCCCCACGATCCCTTCCGTTGAGTTCTCGAAAGGAACAACGCCCAGTTCGACCTGTTTTTTTTCCACCGCATCAAAGATCGCGGCAATATTCGAAACCGGCACAAATTCGGCCTGCGAACCGAAATGTTCGTGAGCCGCCAGTTCGGAGTATGTTCCTTGCGGGCCAAGATAGGCCACGCGCAAATCACGCTGGAGCGCCCGCGAGGCCGAAAGGACCTCCCCAAAAATCGAGGAAAGAGCACCCTCGGGAACCGGGGTCTCACTTTTTCGATTGAGCCGGCTCAATCGCTGGAGTTGGGCAGCTTCGCGCTCGGGCACCCAGATTCGCCCACCCGTTGCCTGCTTGGCCTCTTTGACCTGCAGCACCACGCTGGTTCGCTCGCTCAGCAACTTCAGCAGCTCGGCGTCGATTCGGTCCAAGCGGCGACGAAAAACCGCCAACGAGGCTTGTCCTCTGGTCGGTGCCGCCTTGTCTTTTGTGTCCTTTTTAGCCAATTCCAAGCCCCGCCTTCGTTCGTTATTCAAAGCACAATCCGGCACCAAGCTCCATTTGTCGAGGGATTCCTCATCCCAGACAATCGAGAACCTTGCGCTGGAGAGACACTGGCCAACGAGCCTCCTCAAGCCAATGGGCCCCCGCAATGCCTCGAAACCAGGTCCTCTGGCGCTTGGCATATTGCCGAGAGGTCAGGACGATCGCCTCGATAGCTGCTTCCTCCGAGAGCTCGCCCCGAAGGAAGGCCTGCGCCTCGCGGTATCCAATCGACTGCAACGAAGCCAGCTCTCCGGAGAATCCACGGTCGAGGATCCCCCGCGTTTCGGCGACCAACCCTTCGGCCCACATCGCCTCGGCACGCTCCCGGATGCGGGATTCAAGAATCTCCCGAGAAGGGGAGAGCACGACCGTCAGAACTTCAAATGGCCGAGGCCGGCGGGCATGCTCCTCCTGCCACTCTCCAAGCGGCCTGCCTGTCTGGCGGAACACCTCCAATGCACGCAACACCCGCCGGCGATCCCCCACCGCAACGCGCGCGGCGACTCCAGGGTCGAGGCTGGAGAGTTCCTCGTGCATCTCCGCGTCCCCACGCCCATCGGCTTCATGCTTCAATTGCTCACGGAGGATCGGATCCGGCTCGGGCAGGTCCGGCATCCCCTCCGCGAGGGCGCGCAAATATAGCCCGCTGCCACCACATAGGATTGGTGCGCAACCACGCCCCCGTATCTCTCGAACCGCTGCGGTCGCCTCGCGTCCAAAGCGACCGGCATCGTAAGACTCGTCAGGCTCGGCCACATCAATCAGGTGATGCGGAACCTGAGCACACATCTCGGCCGTCGGCTTCGCTGTGCCAATATCCAGATGCCGGAAGATCTGGCGAGAGTCGACCGAGACGACCTCGGCCTGCCCCGTCAAGGCAAGCTCGAGTGCCAGAGCGCTTTTTCCGGCAGCTGTCGGGCCCACAATCGCCACCAGAGGCAACCGGCCCGAGCCACCGCTCATGCAACCCCCCTCGGCATCGAAGAGCACGGCGCTCCGCGAGCGCTGGAGTTCCTCTTTTTCGTCGGCGTTACCATCCAGCATCCCTACTTATGGACTCGTACCCATTTTTCAATCCGCCTCCCGGTCGAACACCCGCCGGGATCGGCTAGCGGAGAACGCGCCGTTCGATTTCCCCGCGAGGGATCGGCGCCACCATCGGCCGACCGTGCGGACAGGTTGCGGCAAACGGGATCGTATCGAGATCTGCGACCAATTGCTTCATTTCGTCCATCGTCAAGGGATCACCCACCCGCACCGCTCCGTGACAAGCGACCCGCGCCAGGAGGGTATCTCGCGCTGCGAGAATCCGCTCCTCGGTTCCGCGGCTCCCCATTTCGGCAAACTCGCGCGCGAGTTCGGCCAACAGGACCTCCACGTCCGTCGAGACATCCAACGAGGCTGGAAGCGCCCGGAGCACCACCCGGCCGGTGCCGAAGCTGTCGATCTCGAAACCGCCGGCCCGCAATTGGTCGGCATTGGCCTCCAGAGCAGCTAGCGCAGTCGGATCCAACTCCACCACCGAAGGCACCAGTAACTGCTGGCTCGCAATGGTTGTCGCTGCCTGTGCTCGCAAGCGTTCGAAGCGAACCCGTTCGTGAGCGGCATGCTGGTCGATCAGGACCAGACCATCCCTCGATTCCGTCACGATATAACCGTTCATCGCCTGGCCCAGCACACGAAGGTCGGCAAACCGTGGAAGTCCTGCGGGGCGCCCATCCGACGAAGGCTCGGCATCGCCTTTTGCGGCAAATTCCATCGCGTCCTGACGGTCACTACCGCCGGGCACCGACACACCGGCGCGATCGCGCCTATCAGTGGCCTGCTCCGTCGACCGAATCGTATAGGAGCGTGTTTCCCGCGATCCCGGGCGAGCGGCATAGCGGGCAAGCGACTCCTCCACGCGAGCCGAAACCTCGGAACCGCCGCTGGCGCCCCTCACCCTCGAGGGGGAACTCTCCTGAGTCGACGCCACGTCGCCCCGCGTTTCCAGGGCGGCCGGTGCCTGAATTCCGTCCTCGAGAGCCTGGCGAATGGTGCGCAAAACCGCGCTATACACCTGGTCGCCATTGGCAAAACGAACTTCAACTTTACCCGGATGCACATTCACATCGACTTCTCCGGGAGGGAGCTCGAGAAAGAGCACGGCTGCCGGGTAGCGCCCCTGAGGCAGCAGGGCCCGATAAGCATCCAGAACCGCTCGCGTCAGGACTCGGTCCCGCACCACCCGGCCTCCCACGTAGGAAAGAATCGCCTTGGACTGCGGATAGCTCTTGCCCGCGCGCGAGACCCAACCCGTGACGCGAATCCCATGAGCCTCACCCGAACACGCCAGCATTTCGCCCGCTCGCGTCGCGCCCTGAACTTGGCGCAGCCGCTCTCCGGGATCAGCGACCGCGGGATGTCGAAATACCTCCCGCGCCCCGTGCGTCAAAGAAAAAGCCACCTCCGGGCGCGCGAGTGCGGCGCGCAACAACCAATCCGAGATATGGGCCAACTCTGTCTGGGCTGTGCGCAAGAACTTCCGCCGCGCCGGCACAGAGGCAAACAACTCCCTTACCGTGATCTTGGTCCCCTCGGGCACTCCTGCCGGCAAAACCTCCAGGACCTTCCCCTGCTGAACCCGAATACAGGTACCTTCAGCTGCGCGATTTTCGCAGGTCTCGATCGTGGTTTTCGAGATGGAGGAAATACTCGCCAACGCCTCGCCGCGGAAACCGTAACTGGCAATCCGCTCGATCTCGTCGATCTCGCGAAGCTTGCTCGTCGCATGGCGCAAGCAGGCCCGCTCCGCATCCGCACGCGCCATGCCCGAACCATCATCCTGCACGATGATTTCCTCCCGGCCCCCCTCGCGTACCGACACATCAATCCGTCGAGCGCCGGCATCCAGAGCGTTCTCCACAAGCTCTTTCACAATCGAAGCAGGCCTCTCGATCACCTCGCCTGCAGCAATCTGGTTCGCCACGACCGCCGATAAAATTTCAATGGAATTACCCAAACCACCGCACCTGCGCTTTGGTCCCGATCATCCGGAACTCGAACACTCCTCGTACCACCTGCCCCCCTCGTGCTACAAGTCGGATATGCCGGAAGACAAGCTGTCCGAAGCACTCGCCTACCAGAGAAAAATCAGCACACTCGAGGAAGCCAGATTGGCCTGCGAAGACTATCGCAAAGCCTCTCGTCGTATCGTCTTTACCAATGGGTGCTTCGATCTTCTCCACCCGGGCCATGTTCGCTACCTCGCAATGGCGCGCGCGCTCGGAGACATCCTGGTGGTCGGACTCAACGCAGACGCCAGTGTCCGACGGCTCAAGGGAGCATCCCGACCGCTACAAGGAGAGGCCGCTCGCGCCGAGGTACTCGCAGCTCTCGCCTGCGTCGGTCACGTAGTGATCTTCCCCGAGGACAATCCCCTGAATCTGATTCTCGCAACCAAACCGGACGTCCTGGCCAAAGGAGCGGATTGGGCGGCGGAGGAGATTATCGGAGGCACCGAGGTACGGGCATGGGGCGGTAAAGTTGCGAGAATTCAATTAGTCGAGGGGCATTCGACCTCCAACCTGGTCGAGAAGGCTCGCGACTGAGAGCCGGTGCGCCGCGACCCCAGCGGGGTCCACCCTCAGCGCAGGCAGGCGATCGCGTCGATCTCGAACAGAGCCCCTTTGGGCAATTCGCAAACCGCGACCGTCGCCCGAGCCGGGCGCGATTCGCCGAGAAACTCGGCGTAAATCTCGTTCACAACAGCGAAATCGCTCATCTGAACCAGATAGAGAGTCGTCTTGGTCACATCGCCAAAGCTGGCGCCCGACGCCTTGAGCACTGCTGATAAATTGAGCAGGGCCTGCCGGGTCTCGGCCGCGACCCCTCCCTCAACCAGAGCGCCATCCTCCGGGGACAATCCGATCTGTCCCGAACAGAAAATCATGCCGCCGGCGGCAGTCGCTTGCGCATAGGGGCCGATGGCTGCGGGGGCCGCCGGAGTCGAAACCGATTCTACGATACTCATAAGATTCCTTTCCTCAGGCGGATCAGGCGCGAATACGCTCCACCGAGATCACGCCCTTGAGCTTGGTCAATCGACGGATCAACCGAGCCAGATCATCTATGTTCTCGACCAGGACTTCGAAGGTATTGATCGCCTTCCCGTCCTCGATCGCCCGGGATTCAGCCTTACGGATATTGATTCCGGCAGCGGCAATGGCCCGCGAGATTCCGGCCAACTGACCGCGCTCATCCACACAGGCGACTTCAATCTTCACGGGTCGATTCGCAGTGGTCTCGGTGTCCCAGACGCAGTCCACGCGACGCAGGGGATCAGCTTCCAACACGCGCGAGCATACGGTGGCATGCACCGTCACGCCTCGTCCACGGGTCAGAAAACCAGCGATTCGCTCTCCGGGGATCGGGTCGCAACAACGCGCAAATCGAACCAGCACATCCGGCAGACTGGAAACGCGCACACCGCCTTCCGCCGACCGACGACTGACGGACCGGATCATTCGCTCGAGTCGACCCGGTTCTACCGGATGGTCGAGGTCCGCCTCGGGATCAATCTCTGCCAGGATCTCCCGGGAAGTCATCCGGCCGTAACCCACCTGCGCGATCAGACTATCGGCGTCTTTTTGCTCAAGCCCCTCGGCGACCCGCGCCAGGACGCCCTCCCGCAGAAGTCGCCCCAAATCGAGTCCGACCCGGGCGAGGTCGCGGGTCAGGATCTCGCGCCCGACCTCCAACGACCGAGAAGCCTGCTGCTCCTTGATCCACGCACGAACTCGCTCTTTGGCCCGAGGGGTGCGAACGAACTTCAACCAATCGCGCGAGGGCGTCTGCTTCTGGGTGGTAATGATTTCCACCATATCGCCGTTCTGCAACTGGTAGCGGAGCGGCACCAAGCGTCCCCCAACCCGCGCGCCAGTGCAACGATGCCCGACTTCGGAGTGGATCCGGTAGGCGAAGTCGACAACTGTCGCTCCCTTGGGAAAGTGACGTAAATCGCCTTTGGGCGTAAAGACATAGACCTCATCGGCAAAGAGATCTTCCTTGAAGCCATCGAGGAACTCTTCAGGATCCTTGACCTGCTGCTGCCAATCCAACATCTGCCGGAGCCACTGGAAACGTTGCAGTTCTTTTTGCGCGCCGGCGTAGCCGCCTTTGTACTTCCAATGAGCCGCAACACCTTCCTCGGCGATCCGGTGCATATCGGTCGTGCGGATCTGCACCTCGATGCGCTCCGCCTGAGGCCCGAGCACCGCGGTATGCAGAGACTGGTATCCGTTCGCCTTGGGTAAGGCGATATAGTCCTTGAAACGACCCGGGATGGGTCGCCACTGCTCATGAACGCAACCGAGAGCCTCGTAACAATCTCTTTTGGAGTCGACGACAATTCGGAAGGCCACGAGATCAAACAACTGCTCATAGAGCAGGTTCTGGTTCACCATTTTTTGATAAATGGAATAGAAATGCTTGGGGCGCCCCGATACGGTTGCCTCGATGCCCGAGCCAGCCAACTGGCGCTCGAGCAACCGATGGACTTCGCGAATATATTTCTCGCGCTCCGTCTTTTTCTGCGAAACAAACCTTTTCAGCTGGTAATAGATTTCGGGATGCAGGGCCTGCAATGCAGCATCCTCCATCTCGCTCTTCATCCAGTAGATGCCGAGCCGGTGCGCGAGAGGCGCGTATATATCCAGAGTTTCCTGCGCAATCTTGCGACGCCGTGCCGGTGACAAGGCGCTCAGGGTCCGCATATTATGTGTCCGGTCCGCCAGCTTGATCAGAATCACCCGCACATCCTTGGACATGGCCAGGATCATCTTGCGGAAATTCTCGGCTTCCTGCTCCTCACGACTCGCGAAATTGATCTGGCTGATCTTGGTCACGCCATCTACAAGGCTTGCGACTTCCGGTCCGAACCCCGCTTCGATATTCTCGAGTGTCGTGAGGGTATCTTCGACCGTATCGTGCAAAAGACCGGTCGCGATACTGGGGACGTCCAGACGCAGGTCTGCGATGATATTGGCCACCTCCAGAGGGTGGGTGACATACGGCTCGCCGGACGCGCGGCGTTGGTTTTTATGCTTCTCCGCGGAAAACTCGTAGGCGCGACGAACCACATCCAGAGGTGCTGCGGGAAGGTAATCCTCCACCTTCTTGAGAAGTCCGTCGAGTTTCACTGCTTCGACCTTATCCGGGAATACACCCCATTGCCCAGAGGCGGGGAGAAAATATGACTCTATTCCAGTTCCGGTGGCGACAGACGTCCCTGCCGACAACGCTCCGCACGAACGATCGAGAGGAGGTCGGCTGCTGCTCTTTCGCGATCATCATTCACAATCAGATAATCGTATACGCCCACTTCCCGGGCTGCGGTAATCTCCTCCCGGACTCGAGATAGACGTCGCGCGATCTGCGCTTCATCGTCCGTGCCGCGGGCACGCAGACGGCTCTCGAGGGCGGCCGCAGACGGCGGCATGACGAAAATACCGACAGCATCCTTCGGGTATGCCCTCTTGAGCGAGCGAGCTCCCTGAATATCCACGTCGAGAAGCATATCGCGGCCCTCGGCAATCGCGGCATCCAGCGGGGTTCGCGGCGTGGCATAGGCATGGTCAAAGACCTCGGCCGACTCGACAAACTCCCCTTCCGTCAAAAAATCGCGAAAGCTCTGCTGAGAAACGAATCTATAATCCACACCGTCCACCTCTCCTTCGCGGGGTTGGCGGGTCGTGCAGGAAACCGAAAGCTGCAAGGAGGGTTCAGCCGACATCGCCGATTTCACAAGCGTGGTTTTGCCGCCTCCGGAAGGAGCCGATACCACGAGCAGGATCCCCCGACGGCGCGCACTCATTCGACGTTCGCCGCCTGCTCTCGCAACTTCTCGAGTTCGGCCTTCGCCTCGAGAACGCATTGCGTCAGAGGCAGATGGTTGGCTTTGGACCCGGTGGTATTCACTTCGCGAAGAATCTCTTGCAGAAGAAATTCGATGCGTTTGCCGCTGGCGGCCTTCTCGCGAAGGAGGCCTCTGAAAGCCTGCAGATGAGCATCCAATCGGGTCATCTCCTCACTCACATCCGCCTTGTCCAGGACGATCGCAATCTCGGGAACCAAACGTTCGGGCTCGGGAGTCTGATTACCGAGCACCTTGCGCAATCGCTTGGCCATCCGCTCCTGAAAAATAGGTCGCATCTCGGCCGAGATATCGCGCATTCGACGGCGCAACGCATCGAGCACCCGCAAACGACCCCGCATGTCTCCGGCAAGGTGCGAACCTTCCCGACGGCGTTCTCGGTCGTGCGCCTTGAGAGCACGGTCCAGAGCCTTGCGCAAAGCCGCCTCCTCGGACTTGACAGGGACCGCTCGCTCGCGCAGCCGCACGACGTCGGGTGCGGTCCGGCGCAGCAGAGCGAGATCAATCTCCCCGGGCAATCCCAATTCCTTCTGCAGTCGTGTCCATGCCCGCACGGACTCCCGCGCGAGAGGCAAGTCCAATTCCACCGCTCGTGCCCGCTGCTCGTTGGCGTCTCGTCGGATGGTGATATCCACACGACCGCGCTCCTGCCATTCCGCGACCTTCTTTCGAAGATCCGGTTCGAGAGCCTGATATTCTCGCGGCAAGGCAATCTTCAACTCCAGAAACCGCGAGTTGATGCTACGAACTTCGGCGGTCAAAAAACCACCTGAAACCTGCGCACGTGCGCGGCCGAAGCCAGTCATACTTCTCATCGCCCTTTACTCCTTCGTAATATTGCTTGACCGCGCGCAGCGCGGGACAATTCGGCACGGGTCAGGGTCGCGGTACCGACCTTGCCCACGACCACTCCTGCCGCATGGTTGGCAAGCTCGGCGGCTTCCTCCGGCGTCCCCTGTGAGGCGAGGCACAGTGCCGCCGTCGCCAAAACCGTATCGCCCGCACCCGTCACGTCAAAAACCTCCCGCGCATGTGCGGCAAAGGAAACCGGTGCTCGATTGGGTCGGCATAACGCCATGCCTTGCTCCCCTCGGGAAACCAGAACTGTCTCGCTCTGCCATTTTTCCAGCAGGCTCTTGCCCACCGAACGCAACGCCGAAGCACTATCCGGCTTCAATCCGGCTGCAGCTTCCGCCTCGGCGGCATTGGGCTTCACCAGCGTGGCACCACGATAGTGCTCGTAGTTCGGCTGCTTCGGATCGATCAAATAGGCAAAACCCAGTTTCGGGCGTGCGTTGGCCAGCAAATCCAGCAACTCGGGACCAATCGTGCCCTTGCCGTAGTCCGATACGATCACGGCATCGGCACCGGGCAGCAGTTTCTCGACCGACCGAGAGATCCTGCGGATCAGGTCCTGGCCGGGCCGATCCGGCTCACGATCCAGACGAACCAGTTGCTGCCGCTGGGCCACGATGCGGGTCTTCTCGATCGAGACAGCGCGGCTGCTCATCACAATTCCCCGAGTATCCGCACCCCGCTGTTTCAGACCATCACAAATCGTTCGGCCGGCCGCATCGCGACCGACCCAACCTGCGACCATCGGCTCTGCGCCAAGAGCGGCGAGATTTGCCACCACATTCCCCGCGCCTCCAGGGTGGTTGCTCTCTTCCATGACGCGAACGACCGGCACGGGAGCTTCCGGCGAAATCCGTTGCACCTCTCCCCAGATGAAGCGATCCAACATCAGATCGCCCACCACCAGAACTCGAGCCCGGGGAAATCCCGCGATCAATCCGGAAAGCCTTCGTGATGTCATCATTCCGGGCGTGTTCGTACAACGGAACTGCTTCGAGTGCCATGGTTGACAACGAGGAAGACCGATTCACTGGCGTTTTTCTTCAAAATCATGTCGAGACGCCCATTTCCAAGGATCCGCAGGGAGCAGTTTCCCGGAAGTACCGAGCCTCGGCCACCAAGGTCAGACGCCCCGGGATCCGGTTTCGAAATCCAACTGCAATGCGACCCGCGACACCCTAACCGGGTCCAACTCCTCCATGCAGGCATGGGTCCCGACCGGACAATGCATCGAGCCGTGGCGGGAACAGGGCCGACAAGCGAGAGCCTGGTGTCCCGCGATGGTCACCCAACGGCCCAGAGGCACGAATCCCATCTCCGGTGTGGTCGGCCCGAAAATCGCCACCAACGGCGTGTCGACCGCGCCCGCAATATGACCGGGTGCCGAATCATTGGCGATACAGAACTGCGCATGCGCAATCGTCGCGACCAATTCGGCAGCGGTTGTCTGCCCCGTCCAATCCAGAATCCGCGAAGCGCCCTCGCCCGCAGCATCCGCCACTTCCGCGGCCAGCATGCCATCGCCACCACCGCCCACCACAATCCCGCGATCAAAGCCTTTCGCGAGAAGATCACCCGCCACGCGGCCAAAGTATCGCGCCGGCCATTGCTTCGTTCGCCACGCAGATCCGGGCGCGAGGATCACCAAACGCTCTCGCGACCCCACACCTGCGGCTGCCAAACGAGCAAGAACCGCCTCCCGAGCATCCGTAGCGACCCGGAGATAGGGCTCGGGTGGATCGGCTGCCGAAACACCAAACCCCTCGACGAGACGCACCATTCGATCGCGCGCATGGAGGCCCTGATGAGGCACGCGCCGATTGTAGAAAAACCAGCCGCCCGCACCGGCGAAGCCGATTCGAAGGGGAATTCCAGCCTGCCACAGCAGCGCAGCGGTCCTAAACGAGCGCTGCACGGCAACAGCGGCATCGAATTCTCGTTCGGCGAGAATTCTGGCCATCCTGAAAAATCCTCCGGCACCACGCGCCTCGGCTCGCTTGGCATACACCAGGACCCTGCCGGAAGGGACCAGTGGTGCCACAATCGCCTCGGCGTCGGGCCGCACCAGCCAATGAATTTCCGCTTCCGGAAAAGCCTCCGAGAGCCGTCGCTGCAGAGCCGTCGCCAAGACGACGTCACCCAGAAAGGCTGTCTGAATCAGGAGAATCTTTTTCGGCGCGCCCCCGTCGAGCATCCTAACCTCGCAAAAGGCTGGCAGAGCCATGCACCTGGGCGTGCCTCATGGAAGATCTCTGCACTCAGCAGATCTCTTGCTTGAGCCAGTCGTACTCAGCCTGAAGGCCCTCTTCGAGGCCGGTCCGCGGCGACCACTGCAATTCCGATGCAGCCAACTCCGCCGCAGCGTGCGTGTGCCGGACATCACCGAGTTGCTTGCCCAGACGTTCCACCCGAGGCGCGATGCCCGTGATCCGACCGATCATCTCCAGCACATGATTCACGGTCACTCGCGAGCCCCCGCCGATATTGTAGGCGGTTCCGGGCGTGCCATTTTCGAGAGCCAGCAGGTTGGCGCGGACCACGTCACCCACAAAAGTGAAATCTCGTGTCTGCTCGCCATCATCATAAAGAGTAATTTCAGACCCCTCGAGTTGGGCTCGAAGGAATTTATGGAAAGCCATATCCGGACGTTGGCGAGGACCGTAAACCGTAAAGTAGCGGAGAGAAATCGTCGGGACGCCAGCGGAAACCGTGTAGAGCCGTGAAAGATGCTCCCCAGCCAGCTTGCTGACTCCGTAGGGGGAAATTGGCTGCGGAAGCGTCTCTTCGCTGGTCGGGAAATCCTTCGCATCGCCGTAGATGGAAGAGGACGAGGAATAGACAACCCTTGTTTTCCTCGCCAGACAGGCCTCCAGCAACCTCTGCGTTCCCTGAATATTTGAGTTGCAGTAGATCGAAAAATCCTGCCCCCAACTCGCACGCACCCCGGCTTGAGCGGCGAGATGAATTACCGCATCCACATCCGCACAAATCGAATTCAGATCGGCCGTCATCAAATCTTCTTCGAGAAACGTAAAGTTGGGATTTCCTATAGCGTTCTCGATGTTTTTCTCTTTACGCTCGCGCGGATAATAATCCAGAAAGCAATCGAGCCCACGCACCTGATCGCCGCGCAGCAAAAGAGCATCTACAATCTGTGAACCGATAAACCCTGCGCATCCTGTAACTAAAATCAACATTCTGAAATCCTCGGGCCTGAGTTTAACCACATCCCGCAGGCATTGCCCATAGACAGTTTTGTCCTGCGCCAAGCGCTAGGCGGTCCGCCTCGCCAACAGGGAAAGAAGATCGGCCTCCTCGTCCGGAGGCATCCGCAGCTCCAGACGAAGCGCCACCAAGCGCCCCCGCGCGAAGGGAAAGCGTCTCAACTTCACCAGGTCTTTCTCCGTGCAGACGATCAGGTCCGCCGCATGAGCAACCTTCGAGATCTGCTGCCAGTCGGCTTGGTCAAAATCGTGATGGTCGGGATACTCCAGCACGTCGATCGGTTGGACTTCGAGATCACCGAGCAGTTCATAAAAAGATGTAGGGTCAGCGATCGCGGACACCGTCACGATCTTGCGGCCGACAATGGTGCCGAGTGGCCGGACCATTGTCTCACCGTCCTCATAATGGATCACTGCGGCCGGGGCGAAGCCCGCGGTAAAGACCGGAACGCCCGGAACCGCTGCCGAAACCCGTGCACCGACATCGCCAGGCTCCCGAGTCTTCGTGACCACGACAGCATCTGCACGCCGAAGCGCCGCCAGAGGCTCGCGCAAGGGACCTGCCGGCAGTAGCCCTCCATTTCCGAAGCCTGCCCGGCCATCCACCAACACGATATCCATCGATCGCCCCAGACGGCGATGCTGGAAACCATCATCAAGAACAATCAGGTCGACCTCGTTTGTCGAGGCAGCTTTTTGCGCAGCCGCCACCCGATCCGCTCCGCAAACCACAGGAACACCGGCGCGCTCGGCCAGCAGCACCGCCTCATCCCCGACTTCTGAAACATCTTCGCTGAGCTCAGAGCCGTTACCGACCATCACCACCCGCCCCTTGAGCACCCCCCCATAACCACGTGTGACGATCGCCGGTCGATAGCCACGCGCGCAGAGACGTTCCGCAAGCCACAGCGCAAAAGGAGTCTTGCCAGTTCCACCCACCGTCAAATTCCCGATGCTGACAATCGGCACGTCGACCGCATGGGTTCGGAAAAGTCCAAAACGATAGGCCGCTCCCCGGAGGCGAACAGCGAGGCCAAATAAAAGTGCTGCCGGCGCAAGGAGGACTCGCAAGGCACCTCGATGACGCCATCCGACGAGCACGCGCTCGCGCAGTCCGCTTTCCTGGTCCACCCTCATACCAGCGACCTTCCATTCAGCGGTACCTCGAGTGCCCTCCAGGTATCGTCGAGCGCACCGGAGAGCTCTGCCGCCATCGCACGCGCTGCGGTGGCCGCCTCCGGATCGCGGACATGAAGAAAATGCTCGATCTCCACTGCCAATTCGGCAGCAGTTGCCGCGCGACGGAGTCCGCCTGCAGCTTCCAGCCGGTCTGCCAACTCAGCCACGGATTCGATATGAGGCCCCACCACGATGGGGACGCCAAAGCGCGCCGGCTCGAGAAGGTTGTGCCCACCCACGGGCACCAAACTACCGCCCACGAATGCGACTCGCGCCATCCCGTAGCAGCCCGCCAACTCTCCCAGCGTATCGAGCAGCAGCACCTGCGGGCCTTTCGGGAACCTGGCGCCCACGAGTTCGCTCCTGCGCAGGAACGGGATTTCCATATCGGATAATTGATCCGCTACCTCCACGAAGCGCTCCGGATGACGCGGGGCCAAAATGAGGAGGAGATCTCGATGGGTTCGTTGCAGCGACTGCAGCGCTTCCGCCAAAAGCAATTCCTCACCGGCATGGGTCGAGCCCGCCACGACCAGCTCTCGGGAGGCCAGGCTGGCAAGCACCGCGGGAGGCTCCTGAACCTCCCCGCTTCCCTTCAAGGAGCCCGTGACAAAAAGTCGTTCCGCATCGACCCCGAGAGACAGGAGACGGCTCCGGTCCGCTTCGGATTGCAGTAAAAAGCGCGAGACGCATTCGAGGACCGCGCGAGAGAATCGGGGAAACATCGCGAGCCCACTCGCAGCACCGGCCGAAACACGCCCACTGACCTGCACCGAGGGCACCCCTTTCCGGCGCAGGGCCAACAGGAGGTTAGGCCATAATTCATTTTCGGTGAACAGAAAAAGCGATGGGCGAAGCCGCCGGACGAGCCGACCGGTCACCAGCGGAAAATCCAGCGGTGCCGTAATCGCATGAATGCCGGGAAGGAGTCGGCGGGCCGTTGCGACTCCCGTCAGTGTCAATGCAGTGACCACGACCGGCGCTTGGGGATGCGCGACCTGCCAGCGACGGACCAGAGGGGCCAGTGCTTCCACCTCCCCCACCGAAGCTCCGTGCGCCCAGAGAAGTTCACCCGGGGTTCCCGCAGGCCAACCGAAACCGAGTCTCGCAGCGAGACCCCGGCGTGCTTCAGCCCGCCAGAGCAGACCAAGCAGGACGAGAGGCAGGCTCATCATCCCCACGAGTGCGAGAAGCAGGTTATAAAGCCGCAAAACCAGAGGTGCCGGAAATTTAGCCATCAGCCCTTTGATCCCGCCGAAGGCGCGGGTGCTGTCGCCAACCATTCCGCCGACAGGGCCGCTGGAATACCGGCAAGTTCGTCGGCGCGCGCGGCCACGCCCACCAAGCGCGCCTCGAGGAGACGTCGAGCTTCTTCCATCTCGGCGGCACTTGCCGCTGCCGGAACCCGCACGCAATCGCCCGCGACATAGTGCACATGAGAGAGCGGCTTGGGGAGCAGAAGTCGATCCCAGCTGCGGGACAGAAATCCAAAACTCGTTGCCGAATAGCCAACTGGATAAATCGGCGCACCAGTCGCGCGCGCCAGTTGCAGAATGCCCGGCTTGGCCTTGCAGCGCGGGCCTTTTGGCCCGTCAGGGACGACCACGATATCGAGACCGCGTTCATGCGCCGCAAGCAGGCCCTTCAATCCACCCACCCACCCCCGAGTGCTCGAACCGTGCACGACCTCGATCCCCAGGCGTTCGATCGCCCGAGAGACCAATGCACCGTCGCGATGACGGCTATTCATGATGCAGGCACCGCGACCTCGATAAGCAAAGGGCATCATCGCAAGCCGGCCGTGCCAGAAAGCCAGGATCACAGGCTCCTCAGACGCAAAGCGCGAGAAAAGTTCCTCTTCTCCCTCGAAAGAAGATCGCGTCGTCCAACGCAGGAATTGGAGGACGAGAAAGATGAGCAGACCTCCCATCCAGACGAAAGCTC
The DNA here is from genome assembly GCA_029248525.1 of Candidatus Binatia bacterium. Classification (NCBI taxonomy): domain Bacteria; phylum Candidatus Binatota; class Binatia (SeqCode); species Binatia bacterium. The sequence goes on along the minus strand of JAQWJE010000008.1, from coordinate 272,375 downwards.
GTTCCCGGCGAGATCCCGCGGGCAGCAGCCTCACTCGGATGGCTCCGAGAAAAGCTGCTGCTGGTCATGCAAGCGCCGATATTGTCCCCCGAGGGCCAACAAGGCTTCGTGCGTACCCTCTTCCACAATCCGTCCGTCGCTCAAAACAACGATCCGGTCGGCACGTCGGATCGTCGAGAGGCGATGCGCAATCACCAGACTTGTCCGCCCGGTCATCAGATGATCGATCGCTGCCTGCACCAACCTCTCCGATTCCGAATCCAGAGCCGAAGTCGCCTCATCGAGAATCAAAATCGGAGCATCCTTCAGCAAGGCGCGTGCGATGGCCAGGCGCTGTCGTTGCCCGCCCGACAAGGCCACCCCGGCTTCGCCGATTTCCGTGGCGAACCCGGATGGAAGTTTATGAACGAATTCGCTGGCATGCGCAGCCAGCGCCGCAGCCTCGAGTTTTTCAAGACTGGACGCGTCGCCACCATAAGCAATATTGGCCCCGACCGTATCGTCAAAAAGAAACGTCTGCTGCGTGACCACACCGATCTGAGCCCGCAGGGATTTCAACGAAACCTCCCGGAGGTCTGTCCCATCGAACAGAATTCGCCCCTCGGTCGGATCATAAAACCTGGCCAGCAAGTCGCTCAGGGTCGACTTCCCGCTGCCGCTCGCCCCCACCAACGCCACGACCTCGCCGCGAGCAATTCTCAAATCAATCCCGCGAAGAGCCGGTGAAGCGACCGCTTCACCTTCCCGCGGGGGATAGGAGAAGGAGACTTTCTCGAAGATCATTTCCCCAGCAAAGGGCTTCACCGCTGGTGCCTCGGGCAGATCCGGGACATCGGTCTCTTCGTCAATAATCTCAAAGACCCGATCCGCGGACCCCATCCCCTGCTGAATCGTCGCATTGACTCGAGCGAGTCCCTTGAATGGGTCGTAGACCAGAATCAGCGCGGCCACGAAGCCCATGAAGGCACCCGTCGTTCGTTCCCCATGAATCACGCTGTAGCCGCCGTACCAGAGGACAGCAGCGATCCCGACCGCCGCGAGCACCTCCATGATCGGTTGGACCAGCGAGCGCGAGCGAGCCGCTTTTACGTAAAACTTGAAGAGACGCTCGTTTTCCGCGCCGAATCGGCTCTCTTCATAATCCTCCATGCCGAAGGCTTTTACGATTCGATTCCCCTGAACCGTTTCCTGAACCAGCGAGGCCAGTCCTCCCAGCGTCTCCTGTCCCTTCTTCCAATATTTCCTGAGCCGCCTCGAGAGACTGAGAACCGGGAGGACCGCCACCGGAAACACGACAAAGGCAATCAGAGCCAGAACCCAATCCATGAGAAAGGCTGCCGTAATCGTCGCGATTAGTGACGCGGTATCGCGCAGGATCACGATCGAAGCTTGCGTAACCGCAGCACTCACCTGTGCGACATCGCTCGTCATGCGCGAGACGATCGTTCCGCTTGGCGTCCGGTTGAAGAACGACAAGGGCAGGTATTGAATCGCTCGATTCAGGTCGGCTCGAAGGTCGGCGATGACCCGCTGACCGACCCACTCCGTTAGATAGCTGCTGGTAAAATTCGCCACGCCGCGGAACACAAAAAGACCGAAAACAGCAAAGGGCATCAGAGTGAGCATCTGTGCATCGCGATTCTCGAAGATATCGTCGTAGATGAAGCGAATCAGAAAAGGCACGGCGCCATTGGTGGCGCTGAACAGAACGGTCGCGAAGAGGGCAACGACGAACCTCGGCCAGACATAGGGCCTGAGATACGCCAGAAGGCGCTTATAGTTGGAACGCTCCGGCATCGGCAGCCTTTGCCTAGCGGATTCGAGGCCCGCGGTCCAAAAGACCACGCAACTGGCTAGACATTCGCGGGCCTGAGCATTTCGATCGCAATGTCGGCGGCGCGGTCTGCAGCCCCCGGGGTTCCTAGCCTTTCACGAACCAAAGCCAGATCTCGACGCATTCTTGCGGAGAGTTCCGGGTCCTCCAGAATCTCGCTGGCAGCAGCCGCCACCCGGTCGACGGTCACCTCGTCCTGCACCAATTCCGGAACCGCCCGACGCTCGAGAATCAGGTTGGGCATGGCGATATGGTCGACCTGCACCAGACGTTTGGCAATGGCGAAACTCAGCGGAGAAAGCTGATAGGCCACCACCATCGGTGTCCCAAGCAAGGCTGTCTCGAGAGTCGCGGTACCCGACGAGAGCAAAACCAAATCGGCTGCGGCCACCAGATCCCAGGTCCGACCAGTTAAAATCGGCAGGTCGGGGTCCGCCAGAGACTCCGCTGTCGGACGCAGTTCCTCGCCCGCCAGGGCAATCACACCCCGGACGTCACGTTGCCTGGCCAACGCACCCTGAAAAATCGGCAGGAGGCTGTTGATTTCGGCGCGGCGACTGCCCGGGAGGACGGCGACCAGACGCTGCTCCTCGGAAAGACCCAATTCTGCGCGTACAAATGATCGCGTGGAATCAGCCCGTACGGTCTCCAACGCAGGATGCCCGACGAAATCCACCCGGGTCAGACCCTTGTAGAGATCTGCTTCGAAGGGAAACACGACCGCGAGGCGATCAACACGCCGGGCAAGAGTTCCGATCCGGTACCGACGCCAGGCCCAGACCTGCGGACCCACATAGTAAAAGACCGGAATCCCATTTCGTTTCGCCACCCCTGCCAACCGCAGATTGAAATCCGGAAAATCGATCAGGATCACCAAGTCGGGTCGAGCGCCGTCTTTGCCAAGAATGGCACGCCGTATCTTTCGATAGGAACTCAGGATCGTTCCCGCTTGTCCGACCACCTCGGTCAAGCCCATGATCGACAGCTCTTCAGCCGCAACCAGGATCTCCATTCCCTCAGCCCTCAAACGGTCTCCGCCGACGCCGGAAAAGGTGATGCCGGGGACCTTGTCTCGCAGGGCGCGGACCAGTTCCGCCCCGCGAAGGTCCCCGGAGGACTCCCCGGCGACCAGCAACACATGCGGCGACCCGCTCACTCGGTCTCCATCGAGGTGAGAATTCTCTCACAAAGATGGAGCGCCCGGCTCCCATCTTCCCCGGTGGTTGCCGCCCGCGCGCGGGTCTGAACGGAGGCGACAAACGCCCGAATCTGAGCTTCCAGAGCGTCCCCCTCCCCCAGATCCAACTCTTCCCAGTCTATCTCGAGCGCAGCATCGGTGCCGGATCGACGATGTGCCACTTGCGCCTTGCGCTCCCCCAAATCGATAGCGAGATAGAGATCCTCCTGAAACAAACGTAACTTGCGCTCCCGCTTGCCCGACACCCGACTCGCGGTCACATTGGCCACGCATCGGTCGGCGAAACGAATTCGAACATTGGCCAGGTCGACGTTTGGCGTCAGCACCGGAATGCCCACACTGTCGATATGTACAATTTCCGCCGGCTGGAGCAGCCCGATCAGATCCAGATCATGAATCATCAGATCCCGCACGACGTCGACGTCGGCGCCGCGCGGCGTAAATGGGGCCAGACGATGACATTCTACAAACCGCGGTTTGCGAATCATCCCCGCCAGACGAATCAACGCCGGGTTGAAACGCTCGAGATGGCCGACCTGCAGGATGCAGCCGTGCTCTCGCGCGAGGGCCACCAACTCGTCGGCCTCGGCACCGCTCGCAGCCAGGGGTTTTTCCACGAGACAATCCACTCCTGCCTCGAGAAGTTCGCCGGCAACAGAGCGATGCAGCGTGGTCGGAACGGCAACACTCACGCAGTCCACCTTGCCGACCAAATCCATCGGCGACGAAAAAGCCTTGCAGGAAAGACGATCAGCCAAAGCGCGTGCGCGCTCGTGGTCCACATCGACAACGCCGACGAGATCACAGGCTTCGATAGCCGCATACTTCTCGGCATGGAAGGTTCCCAGATGACCGGTGCCAACCACGGCCGCGCGCGCTTTATTCGAACTCATGAATCCTTCTCCGCATCAAATGCCAGAATCCGAATGGAGGCGGCCTCGGCGGCCGCAAGCACCGTGTCCCGTTCCAGAATAATGGTTCTTCCCGCCTCGACCGCAAGAACAGAAGCATTGACTTCCTTCATCAGAGCAATGGTCTCGGGACCAATCGCGGGCACATCAAATCTGAGGTCCTGCTCCGGCTTCGCGGCCTTCACCACCACAGCACCGCCGCTCGCGAGCTCCGACCCCCGCCGAATCGCGGCGTCGGTCCCTTCCACCGCCTCGAGCGCGAAGACCAGACCGTCCTTGACCACGACGGTTTGGCCAATTTCGAAGGGTCCGGTCGCCGCAAGAACCCGGCGTCCGAATTCGATGTCCCGAATCTGACTCGCCGAGGGCTTTTTTTTCGTCAGGTTCCCGGGAGTCGGCACGAGGTCGGGTAAATATCTGGTTGAAGACACGACAGGCATGCCTTCCTTTTCGATTTCCTCGGCGATCCCTCGCAACAAGCGATCGTCCTGCAAGGTGCGCATGCGCAAAAGAAATGCGGCACCCCGCCAGTCCGGTCGTACCGAACTAAGAGCCTGCACCTTGCCAATGCCTCCCGCCATCACCGCGTGATCGCAGCCGGCGGCGACGAACGTTCGAATGGTTCGGCCGAGCTCACCCACTTTCACCCAAGTGCAGGAGTCGACCTCCTCCTCGATCGAGGGGTCGGTCTCGTCTCGATGCGCGACCGCGACGACCGTCACACCGCAAGCTCGGGCTCCGCGAGCGACCAGAACCGGAAACACGCCGTTTCCGGCTATCAAGGCGAGCTTGGCTTCTCCCACAAATACAGCCTAGGGGCGCGTTACGCCGCGCTCGCACGCCTCCACGAACTCGACCAACTGTACCGCCCGCGGCCATGCCCCCATGTCCTGCCGCACCTCCGCAAGCGCTTCCTTCAGAACACGCTTGGAGCGGAACAAGACACGATAAGCCTGCTTCAAGGCTGAAACCTCCTCGGCGGCAAAACCGCGCCGCTCGAGGCCGACCACATTCAAACCGACCAGGCGGGCCCGATCGCCACTGGCCAGACAAAACGGAGGAATATCCTTCACGACCATCGAGCCACCGCCGAGAAAAGCCGATTCGCCCACGCGGATAAACTGAGCGATCGCAGCGAGTCCCGAAACAATGACGCGGTCCTCCAGCGAGACATGGCCGGCCACCTGCGCGCCGTTTGCCAGAACGCAGTTGTCACCGACCTTGCAGTCATGCGCCACGTGACTGAAATTCATGAAGAGATTGTCGTTCCCGACAGTGGTTTCCATGCCACCCGCTTCGGTACCGATGCTCAGAGTCGCCGACTCGCGAATCCGGTTTCTCTCCCCGATCACCAATCGCGAATCCTCGCCGTGGAACTTCAAGTCCTGCGGGACGGAACCCACGCTCGCATAGGGAGAGATCACACTTTCCCGACCGATGGTGGTATGACCATCGATCGTCACATGGGATTCCACCCGAACGTCGGGCCCCAAATGAACGTTGGCGCCGATAATCGAGTATGGACCGACAACAACACCCGCCTCGAGCTCGGCGCCCTTGGCGACCACTGCGGTTTCATGGATGTCCACCGAGGTCGGTTTCTCGGGACCGCCGGGTGTAATTGAAGGATCGATCTCGACGGTCGAAAACTCCGCCTGTGCGCAGACTTGACCCTCGACCGTCGCACGACCCTTGAGTTTCCAGAGAGGTCGGTGCTTGCGCACCAGTTCCACTTCCACACGAACTTGATCCCCCGGCACGACCTGGCGACGAAACCGGACATGCTCCAGCGTCGTCAGGACCAGGAACAACTCCTGAACCGCCCGGTCGATATCGAAACCATCATTGAGGGTTCCGTGGACCAGCATCCCCCCGGCCTGTGCCATCGCTTCGCAGAGAAGCACTCCCGGCATGATCGGTCGGTCCGGAAAATGACCGCTGAATTGCGGCTCGTTCCGAGTGATATTCTTGAGCGCCACAAGCCGCTTCCCCGGCTCTACCTCAACCACCCTGTCGATCAGGAGGAAGGGGTATTTATGAGGAAGCAGCTCGATTGGCAAATGTTCAATGCCCGACAAGGGCCTGCCCTCACTTATCCATTATTGGCGTCGAACGCCTTGATGATCTGATCCGTCACATCCGAAGCCGAATCCGAATAGAGCGCTGCTCCCGAATCAAGAATTGCGGTATAGCCGCCACTGGTGCCGAGCTTCAGCACCTCCTGCTTCACCTTGCCGCCAAGTTCGTTGTAGACGGACTGCTGGCGTGCCTGGAGATCAACCTGCGCCTCTTCCACCTTGCGTCGGAAGTCAATCTGCTTGTCTTCGAACTCACGAACGAGCTTGCGCTTCTCGTCCTCATTCATCACGACAGCCTTGCGCTCAATGTCTTCCTGAAGCGTGGTGAGGGATTTCTGGTCCGCCTCGATCTCCGTGCGCTTGTTCGCCACGTAGGTCTGGAACTCCGCGAGGGCCGCTTTCCCCGCCGCAGACTCCTCAACGGCACGCTGCAAGTTCACGAAAGCAATTTTCCCTTCGGCCGATGCTGTTCCCGGGTTTGCCAGGAAAAAACCGAGGAGAAGAGCGAAAATCATCTGCGTAAGTTTCATCTAGATCGTATCCTTCCAAGTTATAAAGGTGCTCCGAAAGAGAAGAGAATCCCCTCTTTCTGCTCGAACTCGCCGAGGTTCAACGGAACGCCGAATTCAATCCTTAACGGTCCGAAAGGCGAGAGCCAACGGACCCCGCCTCCAACGGAGTAACGTAAATCCCCAAAATCAATCCCATCTTTTTGCAGCCAGGCGTTGCCCATGTCAAAAAAGACCACTCCGCGCAGGCCTAACTGCGGCACCAGGGGGATAATGAATTCGCTTTGGACGATCAGCTGGTTGGTTCCGCCAACGGGCTCGTAGCCGAGAGATTGGCCCTGCGGACCAAAGACTTCCTCACGCGGACCGAGTGTACGGACCTGGTAGCCACGTACACTGTTGATCCCACCCGGGAAATATCGCTCGATCAGAGGGATCTCACGCCCCGAGACGCCCGCCTCGCCAATGCCCCAGCCAATCCGGCCGCCGGACGAGAAGACGAGCGGGCCAAGTGAACCCACTTCCAGAATCGGGATAAACCAGCGTGCTCGCGCTTCGGCTCGAAAGTACGTCGTATCCCCGCCAATGCCGGCAAATTCGAGAGAAACGTCCTGATAAGAGCCCTCGGTCGGATCAAACGCGTGGTTGAGAGTGTTGCGGAGGAACGAAGGTGCCAGTGCGCTGATCACCTCTCGACCACCCGATGCGTAGACATCCGGCGGCGCAAAAAGGGAAATATTCGAAATGCGGGCCTGTTCCAATCGATACTCGAAGCCGATGCGACTGTCTTCGAAGGAGATCGGCCCGATATGGGTAATCCCGAGCGCCTCGATTGGATAGAGCGCCCGAACCGAGAACCCGAGAGCCTCACGTGAGAAGTCCGGGAATTCCAGTCGGTAGTCGAACACCGTCGCGGTGGTCAGGAACTTTGTGTCGAGAAAATATGGGTCGGTTGCCGAAACGTAGATATTGCGCCGAATCGAGCCCACATCGACGTTGAGCACCACGCGGAGACCACGTCCGAAAAGGTTGTTCTCCGAAACTCGAACGTTGAACAAGAACCGATCATCCGAACTGAACCCGGCGCCCGCACTGAAGGTTCCCGTCGAGCCCTCTTTCACGTCCACGAGAAGGTTGATTGCGTCGTCGCTGTCGGACTTCCGTGTCGTCACATTGACGTTCTGGAAGAACCCGGTCCGGTTGAGCGCGTCCTGACTTTTTTTCAACTTGGTTGCCGAGAAGGTCTCCTGCTCGCCGACCTTGAGCTCCCGCCGAATGACCTTGTCCCGTGTTTTGCTGTTACCGGTCACGTCGATGCGTGCGATCTTCACCGGTCGTCCGCGATCGACGCGGAAACGTACGTCCACCTTCCGTTCGTCCGGGCGGACGGTCGTCTCGGGTTCCACGTTGGCAAAAGCGTACCCTTGGTCACCAAAGAAATCGGTCAGGGACTCGACATCCTTGCGCAGGAAACTTGCCCGAAAGGTCTTGCCCGACTGACTCTCGACCTCCTTGAAGAGCTCGGCCTCCTCCATCGGATGCTCGGTGCTGGTATCGCCAACGAAGCGGATCTCTCCGAACTCGAATTGCTCGCCTTCGGAAATCCGAATCAGAACTTCGATTCCATCATCCTTGCGCTCGACCTCGGGGGTATCGATTCGCACATTGACGTATCCGCTGTCGTAATAGAACGCCTTCAGACGCTCCATATCCGTGTCGAGAATTTCATTCTTGAGCATGCCCGAATCAAGAAGCCAGGAGAGGAACCAGGCCTCCTTGGTTTCCATGACGCCCCGAAGCTCACGACTGCTGAATTCCTCATTGCCTTCGAATCGAATATCCGAAACTCGGACGGGCTGACCCTGATCGATGACGTAGACGAGTTCGATTTCACCCTTTTGTTCGCCGGGGTCCAATCGGGCCTTGATCGAAGCGTCGAGATAGCCGTCCTCTTCAAACAGCTTGTCCGCCCGGACAATCCCCTTGCGCACCTTTTCGGGGTCGTAAATCGTTCGTGCCCGAACGCCGAGGGCCTGATCGAGTTTGGTTGCATCCACGTCGTGATCGCCCTCGATCGAAACCCCGTCGATCAGCGGTCGTTCGACTACTTCCAGCGTGAGGATAATCTGGCCACGCTTGTTCGGCGTGGGGTCGATATGAATCTGGACGTCGTTGAAGAAGCCCAGGTCCCAGACTGCTCGGAGATCTTCGTCAGCCCCCTTCGGCGTATAGACGTCGCCGGCCTCCATCTTCATATGAATCAGAATGGCCTGTTCGTCCACGCGATCGTTGCCGCGAATCCGAATCGCGCTGATCGTCGGATCCGCGGCGATCAGCGTTGTCGGCCCCCCAAGGCCCAAGCCGAGGACGAGCGCCAGGAGCATCATGCTGCGCAAAAACTGCTTCATTCTCATGCCGCTTCCAGCTTTCCGCCGCGCAACCGCAGACAGCGATCCATTTCTCGCGCCAGACGCTCGCTATGTGTCACGACCACAAGGGTCAGACCCTGTTCCCGGTTCAGCTCTCGCAGGAGATCTTCCACCTCGGCGGCGGTTTGGGGGTCGAGGTTCCCGGTCGGTTCGTCGGCGAGAACGAGTGCTGGCGATCGAACAATCGCCCGGGCGACAGCGACCCGCTGCTGTTCTCCGCCGCTGAGCTCACCCGGGCGATGTGACAGACGGTCTTCCAGACCGACGCGGGCCAGCAATTCACGGCTGCGCCGGGCGGCCTCTTCGGGGGAAGCCCCCGCAATCAGCGATGGCATCATGACATTTTCCTGCGCGGTGAAATCGCCCAGAAGGTGATGGAACTGGAACACAAAGCCGATCCTGTGATTGCGCAGATGAGCCAGCTCCCGATCATCACACTTATTAAGGTCGGTATCGCCGATCCGAACTGTGCCACCGGACGGGCGGTCCAACCCTCCGAGAAGATGCAGGAGTGTGCTTTTTCCGATCCCCGACTCGCCGATAATGCCCAGGCGTTCCCCGGGTTCCACGCACAGATCGACATCAGCGAGGACCGACACCCGGCGAGCGCCGTCCCGGTACTCCTTGTGCAGTCCAATTGCTTCGATTTGCATCCCGCTACTCACCCACTCCTACTCGTAACGAATCACTTCCACCGGAGCGAGGCGAGCGGCCTGCCAGGCTGGATACAAAGTCGCGAGGACGCAAATCAGAATGCTGGCCCCGGCCACAGCCAGAAAATTCCCCAATTCCAGATGGATCGGCACCGTGGAGACGTAAAAAACGTCCTTCGGCAGATCGATGAATTGATAGCGCTCCAGAAGCAGCGAGCCCGCGAGGCCGCCGAGAACCCCCGCAAGGGTCCCGGTAATCCCGATCATCGCCCCCTTGAAGACAAAAATGGTCGCGATAGCCCGATTGGTCGCACCCATGGCCTTCAAGACTGCAATATCTTTGCGTTTTTCCATGACGACCATGATCAAGGTGGCCGCAATATTGAACGCAGCGACCGTCACGATGAGCAGCAAGACGATGAATTGGACCAGCTTTTCCAGCTCGAAGGCGACGAACAGATTGCGGTTCACCTCCAGCCAATCACGCGCATAAATCGGAAACCCCGCCTCGGCCTCGATGGCGCGGGCCGTCTCGCGGGTCAGATCGAGGTCCGATACCCGGACCTCGAGCCCGGTGACCGTATCCCCCATCTTCAGAAAAGCCTGCGCATCCGGCAGCGCGAGAAAGATCACGGTGGCATCGTAGTCGTACATACCCGAATCGAAGATACTCCCGACCGCGTAGCGTTTGATCCGCGGAATCGCGCCCAGCGCTGTCGGTGTCGCCGCCGGCGACATCAGATTGATCCAGTCCCCGACGCGTACGCCCAGAGAGGCTGCCAGTTCAAACCCGAGCATGATCTGCGGGACCTCGAGAGTCTCGACCCGGTCATCGAGCAACACCTCCACAGCCATGGGCTGGCCGAGCTGATCCGCATCGCCTTGAGTAATATGCCGGCGGATCTCGACAACATCATCGATCTTGGTCGGCACAACGCCTCGAACGATACCTCCCATCACGCCGGTCTCGGAGGCCAACATCACCTGGCCGTAGACGAAAGGAGAAGCGGCAGCGACTCCCGGAACCGCCTCCACCACCGACTCGAGGCCATCCGGATCGCGCACGAGTCCCGCGTGACTCATCAGAACGATCTGCGGATTGAATCCGAGAATCCGAGCACGCAGATCCTCCTCGAACCCCGTCATGACCGCCTGAACAATGCAGATCGTCATGACACCGATCGCGACCCCGCCGCCGGCGATCAACGAGATGAAGGAGACAAACCTCTCGCGCCTGCGGGCCCGCAAAAAACGCCAGCCGATTCGGACCGGCCAGGAGACAAAGCTCTTCCCCACTCCGCAGACCTACTCTTCCACCGACTTGCGCAACAGCGGGAAGAGAATCGCATCTCGAATCGATGGGAGATCACATAGAAGCATGACCAATCGGTCCAGACCGATGCCGCAGCCGGCCGCATGTGGCATCGCGTATTCGAGAGCATGCACATAGTCGGCATCCATCGGGTGCGCCTCGTCGTCGCCTGACGCGCGATTGGCAAGTTGCGCCTCGAAGCGTTCGCGCTGCAAATCCGGGTCGTTCAGCTCCGAAAAGCCGTTCGCCATCTCTCGCCGCGTCACGTAGAGCTCGAATCGGTCGACCACAAAGGGGTCGTCATCATTGGGGCGCGCCAGCGGCGACACCTCGGCAGGGAAACCGGTCACAAACGTTGGCTGGAGCAACTCTGGCTCGACCAATTCCTCGAACAAGGCCGTCGCAATCCCACCAGCACCTGCACCCGGAGGGGGATGCACCCCGTGCCGCTCCGCGATCGCCTTTGCCTTCGCGGGATCGCGCAAATCGCCAGCATCGCAAGCCGCCTTCTCGGCGGTCGCATCGAGCAGGTCCAGCCTTGTCCAAGGTGGCGTCAAATCGATCTCATCGTCACCATAGGCGATCTTCGTACCCCCGGCGACGGCCTCCGCGAGTCCCGCCACGAGGGTTTCCACCATCGGCAAGAGGTCCGCGCAGGTTCCGTAGGCCTGGTAAAATTCGAGCATGGTGAACTCGGGATTATGCTGCGCGGAAATTCCTTCGTTGCGAAAGTTTCGCCCGATCTCGAAAACTCGCTCGAACCCTCCGACCAGAAGCCTTTTGAGAAAGAGTTCCGGAGCAATCCGCAACTGCAGCGGCATGTCCAGAGTGTTGTGATGGGTCAGGAAGGGGCGCGCCGCAGCTCCGCCGGCGATGCTCTGCAGAATCGGGGTTTCGACTTCGATATAATCCCGCTCGGTCAGAAAATCGCGGATGCCGGTGAGAATGCGGGCCCGTTTTCGGAAAACATCACGGCCGCCCGGGGTCGCCACCAGATCGAGATAACGCTGACGATAACGAACCTCGACATCCGTCAAGCCATGCCATTTCTCGGGCAGAGGATGGAGACATTTGGCAATCAGCGCAAGCTCCGCTGCGGCGACCGTCAACTCTCCCGTTCGGGTGCGCATCAGACGTCCCACGACCCCGATTCGGTCTCCCACATCGGTCTGTTTGGCCTGCGCAAATACTTCTTCGGGGAGATCATTTTTGCGGAGGTAGATCTGAATACGACCCGAATCATCTTCGAGAACAAGGAACAAAGCTTTCCCGAAGCTGCGTTTGGCCATCACCCGCCCCGCGACAACGACGGTTCGAGCCGCTTCGGCCAGCGCGTCCGCCGAGAGCTCTTCAGCCTCGGCCTGCAAAGTGCCCGCCCGATGTTCGGGAGAGAAATCGTTCGGGTAGGGATTCCCTGCAGCCCGCAGGGTTTCCAGCTTGGCGCGCCGCGCCTGGGTCAAATCATCTTCGCTCACGGTCCCTCGCCCCTCAGGTGGGCTGCCCCCTCCGGACAGCACTATTCAGTAGCGTTCCCTATCTGGCGTCGCTCCCGCTTGCCACCCGTAGGGAAAATGAACCCGGAAATATTAACGATTTTCCGAGATCCCTGCGCGCTTCCTTGCACGTCAGTGCACCTTCGCATAGGCAATTTAATGAGTGATTACACGCATCAGCCGCCCCTACTGGGTCGTCTGCCAACTGGCCCTGCTGGGGATTGCCGCCTGGTATCTCGCGAGCGGCATCTCCGGCATTGTTCAAAGCAGGCTTCAACGGTCTTCGAGTGACGCCTCGGTCGGCGTCACTCAGCCCAAGGATTCCGCGAAAGTGCGTCCCGTTTCGGATTATCTCGTGATGACCAAACGAGACCTTTTTGCGGCACCGTCGGACGAACCCGACGTCGCCAACTTTGGCGGGGGAATTCCAGCGGGCCCCACCGATATGCGCTTGCTCGGGACAGGCGGGAGCGGTCGCGCCGGTTTTGCGATCGTCGAGGATAAATCCGGCAAGGAGCAAGTCGTTGTCGGGATCGGCGAGGAACTCAACGGGGCGGAACTCGCCCGGATTGGCTGGCGGCGAGCTGTGTTGCGCCGGGGCGGCGTTGAGGAACTCCTCGTGGTGCCGCCCGATGTCGCTGTGGAATCTGCCAAAAAGACGACCAAGAAAACTTCGAAAAACAGCAATATTCAGGAGTTGGGCGATGACCGCTGGATGGTCGCTCAGACCGAAGTCGAACACCAGTTGGAGAATCTGGGAACGCTCTTCACCCAAATGCGCGCTGTCCCCAATATGAAGGACGGTGCCGCCAACGGATTCCGAATCTTCGCGATTCGACGCAACAGCCTCTTTCAGAAACTCGGACTCAAAAACAATGATGTGGTCCAGCGCGTCAATGGAATGGACCTGAATGACCCCGCCCGTGCCATGGGCCTGTTGGAAGATTTGAAGGGCGAGAACCGCCTCACCATCGACGTGCTGCGCGGCAAGGAACCTCGCACCCTGACCTACGAGATCCGATGAGAATTATTTTCCTTCTGATAACCGCACTGACCCTCGGTCTTGCGGGCGTTCCCTCCCTTGCCCCGGCGCAGGAGACTGAAGCCGATGGTGCGCCGATTCCCCTCGGCCCCGATGACCTCGTCCGCATGGATTTCCAGAATGTGGAGATCCCGACGCTGGTGAAGTTCATCAGCGAGATCACGGGTCGCAACTTCGTTCTCGACGAAAAGATCAAGGGAAGGCTCTCGCTGATTGCCCCCTCCGAGATTACCGTCGCCGAAGCCTACCGCATGTTCCAGTCCGGCCTCCAGGTCAAGGGATTCACGGTGGTCGACACCGGCCCGGTCACCAAGATCATACAGATCAAGAACGCTCGACAATCCGGCTTGCCGCTCGAGCGACGGGGCGAAGTTCCTTCCGATCGGATCGTGACCCAGATTCTCCCTCTCGAACATCTGGATTCCGAAGCAGCCTCCCGCCTTCTGGCACCGCTGGTCTCGAAGGACGGACTGATCAGCGCCTACGCACCGACCAACTCGCTGGTCGTTGTGGACTCGGCGGCGAACATCGAGCGGCTCTTTCTGATCCTCGAAGATCTGGACGTCGCCGGTCAGGAGCGCACGGTCGAAGTCATTCCCCTCGAGCACGCCTATGCCACGGATATCACCAAGATCCTCCTCGAGGCCGTCGACACCGACCCGCAGGGCTCCACCAAGGTGAAAACGGCGACCGCGAAGAATCGCGCCACCTCGAAAAATGTCGGCACGGCACGCCTGCAGATTATTCCCGAGATACGGTCCAATTCGATCCTGGTGATCGGGAACCCCTTCGAGATTCGTCATGTCCGGACTCTCCTGCAAAAAATCGATATCGAGTTGCCCCGAGACACGGGACGGATCCAGGTATTCTTCCTCAAACACGGCGACTCGGTCGAGTTGGTCCAGGTCCTCGCGGATCTGATCGGAATTTCGAGTTCCTCACCGCAACGCACCCGAATGCCGGGACGCTCGATGACCGAGGGAGGCGGCCGCTTCGGACGCGGCGGCAATAGCCAAAATTCCCTCGGACGCAGCGTCATTTCCAATCCGTCCGCGGGCAGCCTTGGCGGGCTGGGCGGGCGCCGTGCACCCACAGCCAGCAGCGGCCGCGGTAATTCAGCGGTTGCCGGCGCGGGCAGCACGGAAGGCGGATTCGAATTCGAGGGAAATATTCGCATCACCGCGGATCCGGCAACCAACGCATTGGTGATCAGCGCCCTGCCGCAGGACTACGAGACACTCGCCTCGGTCATTGAACAACTCGACATTCCGCGGAAACAGGTTCTGGTTGAGGCCATCCTTTTCGAGGTGACACTGCAGCGCGGACAAGAGCTCGGGATCGAACTTCAGGGCGGAGCCGAGGTCCTCGGCGACAAGGGAGTTCTTCTCGGCCGGACCAACTATAAAAACCTGGGGGCCGTGAATCAGGCCCTCGCAACAGGTGACGTCAGCGGATTGAATGCCATCACGGGAGCGCTTGGTGCGCTGGTCAGCCAGCAGAGTCTCCTCCTGGCCGATGGCACGTCCATCCCGGCCGGTGTGGCGCTGGTCACGGCCCTTCAGGGAGACAGCGACGTCAACGTTCTCTCGGCACCCAATATTCTGACCACCGATAATGAAGAGGCTGAAATTGTGGTCGGCAAAAATGTACCCTTCGTGACCAGCCGCTCGACCAACGAGACGAATCTCTCGAACACCTTCTCGCAGGTCGATCGCCGGGATGTCGGCATCACGCTCCGCATCACCCCACAGATTACCGAAGGCGACTCGGTCCGCCTTTCGGTCTTCCAGGAGGTCTCCGATCTCGTCGACACCAGCGAAACGCAAACGCTCCAACTCGGCCCGACCACCACTGTGCGATCTGCAACCACGACCGTGGTTGTGGACCATGGAGAGACGGTGGCTATCGGTGGATTGATATCCGATCGAGTCTCGACCACCGAAACCGGCGTTCCCTTCCTGATGGATATCCCCGTGCTGGGCTGGCTCTTCAAAAGCCAGTCCAAGCGCAAGGAAAAGGTCAACCTGATCATCCTGCTGACCCCACAGATCGTCAGCGACGCAGGAGATATGATGCTGGTCAGTGACGAACAGCGGTCGCGCTTTCACCGCTCCATGAAAGGCGGCGCCAACGTCCGAGGAACCTCCGGACGCCTTCTGCCTCGGGCACGACCGCGAGCGACGAAAGCCCGGTCCGGGGGCATTCTTCTCCCCGCCGTTCCGGGCACCGCTCCCGTTGGCGCCACCAGTGCCGGACGCTCGCCCTCCTGATGCCCAAAGCCGAAACAGAAGCCAGCCTGCCCGATGCGAAGGAAGCGGCCGAACTGGCAGCCTCCTTCGGACTGCCCTTTCGAGAAAGTCTGGCAGCCGCTGAAATCAACCCGAATTTGGTCGCGCGGGTGCCGATCGCCTGGGCTCGTCGCAGCGCCTGCCTGCCTCTGGCCGAAACAGCCGAGGGTGGTCTCGAAGTCGCGGTTGGCGACCCTCGTTCGCTGGAGGCAACGGCCGACCTGCGCGCGCTCTTCCAATGCCGGATCCACCCGGTAGTCGTGCCTGCGAGCGCGATTCTCGACACGATCAACAAGACCTACGACAAGACACAGGGCAGCGCGGAAGCCGTCATGGACGATATCGAGACGGAAGCTCTCGATGACGTCGCTCATGAACTCGAAGAGCCGCGCGACCTGCTCGATGCCGACGATGAGGCACCCATCATCCGGCTCGTAAACTCGCTTCTCTTTCAGGCATTGAAGGATCGCGCCTCCGATATTCATATAGAGCCCTTCGAGCGCGAACTCGCAATCCGCTTCCGGATCGACGGGATCCTATACGATATCCTCAAGCCGCCGCGTCGGTATCATCCGACGACCACCGCGCGCATCAAGATTCTTGCCGGACTCGATATCGCGGAGAAGCGCCTGCCCCAGGACGGAAGGTTTCGGTTCCGTGCCGCCGGACGCGATGTCGACGTCCGCGTCTCGACCGTTCCGACCCAGTTCGGCGAGCGTATTGTGCTGCGCCTCCTCGACCGCGCCGGAGGGCTTCTCTCCCTTGAGGAACTTGGGCTCGGCGGCGAACTCCTCGAGGAGCTCGAAGGTCTGATCCAGTCCAGTCACGGGATCCTGCTGGTTACCGGCCCCACCGGCAGCGGCAAGACGACGACACTCTACGCGGCCCTCTCGCGGCTCAACGCTGCGACGCGCAATATCATCACCATCGAAGACCCGATTGAGTATCAGCTGCATGGTGTCGGACAGATTCAAGTCAATCCGAAGATCGACCTGACCTTCGCCAGCGGGCTGCGCTCGGTTCTCCGACAGGACCCTGATGTCGTGATGGTGGGCGAAATCCGGGACAGTGAAACTGCCGAAATCGCGATTCAGTCCGCGCTTACCGGCCACCTCGTCTTTTCCACCCTGCATACCAATGATTCTTTTGGCGCCGTGACCCGGCTTGTCGATATGGGGATCGAACCCTTCCTCGTATCCTCGTCGGTGGTGGGCATCATGGCGCAACGATTGGTGCGCCGCCTCTGCCCGACCTGCCGACAGCCAGGTCAGCTCGACGAGAACGCCCGACAAGAGTTGGGCCTGTCCGCCGACACGCCCGTCTTCCGACCCGGTCCCGGTTGTTCGGATTGCAAAGATACCGGCTATCAGGGGCGAACCGGCATCCACGAACTTCTTTTGCTCGACGACGAAATTCGACAACTGGTCATGGACCGAGCCGACGCCGCCGCCCTCCGGCGCCTGGCGACCGCTCGCAATATGAAGCTTCTTCGTCAGGACGGGGCAGCCAAGATCGCCGCCGGCATCACCTCGGCCGAGGAAGTCCTGCGCGTCACGCAGGAAGAGTAAACCGCCTCCGCAGGGGAGCGCCGAAACGTCGGGAGCCGCGCCTCCGGACGCGCCTCAACGCGCCGAGGCCATCGGGCGATTCATCCGCGCGGAAGTCCTTCCTGAATCATTCCCGCCGTAAGCCCGGCGTCGACGATGAAATCCTGCCCGGTGCACGATTGGCTCTCGTCCGAGGCCAGAAACAGCGCCATTGCGGCCACATCCCGCAGACGGCTGGCCGAGTCGGCTCCCTCAGGCGACTTGAGGATCTGCTGCATCATCTGGTGCGGGACGTCCGAGAGGTCCGGCGCTCCCGGAAAAAACGGCGCGCTCATATTCGGGTTGCCTGCTTCGGGGCAAAGCGTGTTTACGCGAATGCGGTACTGTCCGAGTTCCATCGCCGAGCTGCGGGCTAATCCGCGCGCACCCCATTTGCTCGACCCATAGGCGACCACACCATTCATGCCGCGCAATCCATCAGTCGAGCCGATATTGACGATCGCGCCACCCCCGCGCTCTCGCATCGAAGACGCCACTGCCTGAATACCGAGGAACGGACCGAGCTGGTTTACCTCGACACAGCGGAGAAAATCTTCGCGGGACGTATCCGCCAACGAGGCGATCCACAGGACCGCCGCGTTGTTGATCAGAATATCGATGCCCCCCCAATCATCGCCCACAGCAGAGACCACCGACGCCCAACTCTCGGGGTGGCGCACATCGAGGGTCTCGAATCGAGCCTGCGAGCCCAGATCCCGGGCCAGAGAAGCACCCTGCTCCTCTTTCACATCGGCCAAAACTACGCGGGCACCCTCGCGCAAAAACGTCTCGGCAATGACGGCCCCGGTACCCTGCGCCGCGCCCGTAACAATCGCTACCTTGTTCTCCAGTCGTCCCATGGTCCGAGACCGATCATATTCCGCGGCCGCTGACCAGCAGATCGAAAATATTTACCACCGGACGCACGCTACCGATCAGAAGCTGTAGGAAAGCTCGGCCCCGAACGTTCGCGGCGCATCGTAATACTTCACGATGAAACCGAAGCTCGAAGCCACCGGCGTCACGTAGTTGAGATAGACCTTGTCGGTCAAATTCCGCCCCCAGAATGCAATTTGCGCGCGATCGTCAAGAAAGGCGTACGACAGCCGCGCATGCAGCAGATTGTAGGAAGGCTGAACCCCCTGGCGGATCTCGGGGAACGCGCTGTGAAACGAACTCCGGTAGTCCCATTCCAGCCTCGGCGTGAGCCAGCCGGACATCGCTCCTTCCAGGCGCACTGGCAGGGAGTATTGGATCGCGATATGCGATTGCGCCTGCGGCGCATTGTTGAAGCTCTCGCCGTCACGAACCAGATTCTCACCGCTGTCCAGCTGACTTGTGCTACCCCGGAAGTCTGCATAACGCGGGTTCATCAGACCGAGCGTTGCCTGCACGATCATGCCCTCGATAGGAAGTGCTATCACCTCGAACTCGGCTCCGCGGTTGCCCGCTCGCGCGGCATTCGACGTGACCTGACCAATAGTCAGCCCCGAGCCACCCGGATCCTCGATCTCGACCTGCGTGGTGACCTGAATATCGTCGTAGGTGGCCATGAACAGCGACATATTGAACGTCAGGCGCTGATCGAAGGCGATGGTCTTCAGCCCGACTTCAAAGGAGTCGAGAGTCTCGGGCCCGAATTGATCCAGTTTGGTCATCGACGGATCGATCACACCGTTAAAGCCGCCCCCGCGGAAACCTTGCGCGTAGCTGAAATAGCCCATCAGATGATCGAATGGACCATCGACCAGATAGGATTCAGGCATACTGAGCGCGACCGAAGCCATTGGCGTCACGGCATCAAACTTCGCGGACTCGTCCTTGGTGAAGATGGGACTCTCCGAATCCAACGCATCAAAGTTCTGGGCGGTCAGGCCCTTTTTATCCTCCGTATAGCGAATCCCGGCAGTCAGACTCAGCCATTCGACAGGATCCAGAGTCGCCTGAGTAAAGAGCGCCCAATTCCAGTTATCGATCGTACGCAAGTTCAGGGTCGTGAGCCCGATCGGCGTGACGTCCAGCACCTGGCCATCGGTGCCCGTCTCCCAGTAGCCGAAGGCCCCGGCGATGATATGAAATCGGTCCTCCCAGGCCGCGGCTGCCACCTGCAGCTCCTGACTGATCTGGCGCTGCGCGCCGGCGACGCCCTGCAGAGGCCCACCCCCGGTACTGTCGCGCCACAGAGCGGGCGCTCGGGTCTGGTCGACATCCGAGCGCAGGCGCGGGTTCTGTTCGCGCCACGACGTAATCGACTTCGCACTGAGGTCACTCAGCAAACCCAACTCGCCGATATCCCAACTCGCCGTAGCCCAGGCACCATAGCTGGGGAGATCCACCAGTCCCGGCACATTCGAGCTGTTCGTGCGCGGCGTGGACTCCTCGCATGGGTCCTGCATGCCGGGCGGGTTCTCGACCAGATTCCCCAGACCGATGGGCTGGATGAAGATGCATTGGCCACCCGCGCCTCCGGTATGCTCACGCGACCAGGTACCCGAAACATCCAGCGTCAGGTCATCGGTCACCAACCAGCGCAGACTTCCGAGAAAGGCGATCGAGTTGCGCGCACTATACCATTTGCCGGTGTCAATATTTTTCGAGAAGCCGCGATCCTGGTTCGAGGAAAACGCGCCGCGCACAAAAAGGCGATCCCGAAGGATCGGGACGTTCAGGATGGCCTGGGTAAAGAGCGTCCCGCGATTGCCCGGACGGACCAGAGCAAATCCCTCCAGCTCGCCGGTCGGCTTTTTGGTCGTGATATTCAGCGCGCCGCCCACAGTATTTTTTCCGAACAGCGTTCCCTGAGGCCCGCGGAGCACTTCGATCTGCTCGACGTCCACAATATCGAGTAACGCACCCATGGCGCGCGCCATATAAACGCCGTCGACGTATACGCCGACGCCCGGATCAAAGGCGATCGCCGAAGCATAGGGATTGCCGACGCCTCGAATGACAATATTTGCGGAATAGCCCTCGGCACCGCGCTCGATCTGCAGGTTCGGGACCAGGCGTGCGATATCGTCGAGACGCTCGACATTGGATTCGCGCAATTCTTCCACGCCGAGTGCAGTAATCGAGATCGGGGTGTCCTCGAGCAATTCTTGTCGTTTTCGCGCGCTGACCACGATCTCCTCGATCGCCTTGAGCGCCGGCTTGGTAAGCCCCGCAGTCCCGCCATCGGCAATTGCCTCAGCTTGAGCCTCCAGCGAATCGACCTCGGAGCCCTCTCCCCCGACGGCGACCGGATCTTCCACTGACTCCAGATAGCTGCCCCCGGCGGCCGGTTGGCCTTGCGCCGCGACAGCGACTCCCAACAACATCAAAACTACCGTGGACCCGACTCGAATTCGACCTCGCATGGCGCCCCCCCCAGCTCCCAGTCCCATACAAGCGCAAGGCCCCACGGGTCAATCGATTGCTCTAATTCTCCACAAGCGGCCCTCCCTAAGCTGGCTGACTTGCAAGCGAGAGACAGTTCCCGTTGGAAGGAGATGTGAACAAAACACTGCCTTCCTGGCTGGTCTCGGGCACCGGAGACAGCAATATCCTCGTGCTGGCTCCCCATGGCGGCATCTCCGAGAAAGATCTCCTTCAGCCTTCCTCCTGGCCGCGAAAAGGCAACGATCTTCGGACGGCAGCCCTCGGCTTGCGCCTCGCCGAGGAACTTTCGGCCAGCTTTCTGATCAACGATTCTCTGGATCGGAACGCCATCGATCTCAACCGGATCGATCAAACAGCTCGGGACGCTCCGGTGTTTCTCGAGGCACTCGAAACCCACCTCGAAAATTTGCTGAGATCTCGGGAACGCGTGCGGATCCTCGTGGTCCACGGGTGGCATATCACCCAGTCGAAAGTGGACTTCGGATTTGGCCAACGGCTGCTGGGCGCTCGGGACGAGAAAGCCGATGCTGATCGGCTGACCTGCTCCGAGGAATTCCTGCGCGGCCCGCTGGCGCATCTCTGCGCCAACCTCGATGCGGACGGCATCGAAGCCACCTGCGGCGAACAATGGCCGGCGGCGCATCGCAATAATATGATGCAATTATTCCGACGCACAGGCGGAGCCGACGTACCCGAGGCGTGCGAATCCATTCGACGCATTGCCGCCCGTGGAAAACTCGATGCGATACAACTCGAACTTGGAGCCCCGCTTCGCTGGGAAGGCTCTGTATGCGATCAGTTCCGCAAACGGCTGCGCGAAAGTCTGACCGAGCCAAACGCCACCGCCATCGAGGTACCCGCGGCCAAACCCGTTCTGGAACCAGACCCGCAACAAGCCACACTTCAGTTTGTCGATTCCCGCTCCGGCCTCGCAGTGCTGGCCGGGATGGCGCTCATGCCGAACCGCACGATGGGCGCGCGCTTCATGATCTTCCTGCCCGACGGGCGCGTCGGCGTATTTGTCGGTCATGGGCGCCCCCGCGGCGCGCTGGAAATCCATGGCTTCTCGCTCGAGCAGTCGGACGATACCCTCTCGATCCACTTCGACAATCATCTCTATCTCAGCTCCGCGCCGGCGAGCTACTTCCAATTCGAAACCGAGCAGAGCCGGACCCCTCTGCACGCCGCACAACTGAATTGCGAGGCTCGCCCTACCGATCTGGGAATCGCCGTGACCGGAGATCTGCGCGTCGATGGCGAACACTACTCGCTCCAAGCCACAGGCCTGCCCGGACCACTGGCGGGAGGACCGTTTGGGCGTCGCGCCGGGCGTCGCCTCTATCTGGCTCACGCGAATGGAAGGGGTGAGAACCTGCAGCTGCCAGAAGGCTCGCTCGACGAGACCTGCACGGCGGGCGACGGGCGGCAATTCCGGATCGAAGCAGGCCCACAAATTGCCGTACTGCGCACACAACCCGATCGGGCGACGCGCCTGGAGTTCGGCCCCGCTCGATTCCATTTCACCGACGGGACTACAGCGATCGGCCTGATCGAATCGATTCGTGTCATCACGCAGGAGACCTCGCCCGCCCAAAGCGGTTGACTCCCTCCCCCAGATCAGAGACGGAGGGCAGCATGCCGAAAGCACCAGCGCGATCACGAGAGGATCTCACACTGGTGCTCTCCTGCATGGCCTGCCAGATCGGCATGGGCTTTGGGGCCTATGTCTTCCCTATTTTCCTGAAGCCGATCACCGAGGACCTCGGCTGGTCGCGAACCGCCTACTCGGTGGCTCAACCGATTCTGGCCACCTCCGTAGCCCTGGTCGGCCCGATCGTCGGCAGACTGTCGGATAAAAAACCCCGCGGCGTCCTGCTGACCGGTGGGGTCCTGATGAGCCTCGCCCTGCTCGCGGCCAGTGGCATGCAGGTGATCTGGCAATTCTATGCGATCGCGATCGTCGCAGGGATTGCGGTCGCCTGCCTCGGCGATCTGCCCACCGCGGCCGCGATCAGTTCACGATTCGAAAAACGTCGCGGCACCGCCCTCTCCTTTGTCTATATCGGGTCGAATATCGGCGGCGCGATCGGTCCGGTTCTCGCCACCGCCATTGCGGCCTATGCGGGATGGCGATCGGGTTATTTCACCATCGGAGCTCTGGCCTGGACGCTGGTGATTCCCGCATTTTTCTTTGTCCAAAATCGGACGACGGCAACGCCGGACGAAGCCTCGTCGGAAGAACATCCGCCGGAGGCCCCGGCCATCTCGGCGGCCCTGCGGACCCGAGACTTCTGGCTGATTTTCTGGGCGATCTTCGTATTCTATCTCTACCGCCTCGGCGTCAACACACAGCTGGTCGCCTACCTGAGTGATGCTGGCTATTCGGAAGGTTTGGCGACGGCCTCCTACAGCCTGATGGTCGGGATCGGGATCGCGGGCAAACTTGGCGCCGGGCAGATCGCCGACCGGATTGGCGCGAAAACCGCCGTGCTCGGCAATTTCATTCTGATGGCAATCGCCTCTTTTTTAATACTCACACCCGATGCCTATCTGGCGATCCCGATCTTTCTCCTCTTGCACGGGGCCACAACAGCAGCCGAAGATGTGGTGGTGCCTCTTCTGATCGGGCGAAGATTCGGCTCGCGCCACCTCGCCGGGATCTACGGTGTTGCTCTGCTCGCGCTTGTCCCGGGCGCGGCCGTCGGTCCCGCCGCAGCCGGTTGGACCTATGATATTCTCGGGAGCTATGAGCGGATCTTTTTCGCCTTCGCCTGCCTCAATATCACCTCCGTGCTGGCCTTGGCGGCGGTCCGAACCCGGGCTCCGAGTCCTGTCGAGCAAAGCTGAAATTCAGTTCGCGTTCGGCCGAACGTCTGATAGATCTTCCCTCCATGACATACAGAGTTGTGCAATGGGCGACAGGCAATCTTGGGCGAGCGGCGATCGAGGGCATCACCGCCCACCCGGATCTGGAACTGGTCGGCGTCTGGGTTCATTCCGGGGACAAAGCCGGTATGGACGCCGGAACACTCGCCGGGATCGACCCGGTCGGCGTCAAGGCCACGAACGCCATGGACGATATCCTCGCACTCAAACCGGATTGCGTCCTCTACGCACCCCTCTTTGCCAACAATGACGAGGTCGAACGTCTTCTGAGCGCCGGCATCAACGTCGTGACGCCCCTGAACTGGTTCTATCCCAAGCGAATCGGCGCCACGGGCATCAAGGAGGCTTGCGCCCGCGGCAAGGCAACCCTCCACGGCACCGGCATCCACCCGGGCGGCATGACCGAAAGGCTCCCCTTGCTGCTGTCGTCGTTCTCGCAGCAAATCACCTCGGTTCGCGCCGAGGAATTCTCGGACTGCCGCACCTACGGAGCGCCGGATGTGCTGCGTGATTGGATGAACTTCGGAAAACCGCTTGAGGAAGCCAAGGAAAACGCACTGCTCGATATCATGAGCGGAGGCTTCAACCAGTCGATCGACATGATCGCGGACGAGTTGCAGTTCTCGCTCGACGAGAAGAAACGGGCCACGGTCGAGGTCTTTCCGGCGACCGCCCCGATCGAATGTCCGATCGGCATTATCGAACCCGGACGGCTCGCCGCCCAACGACTTTGCTGGGAAGGTCTCGTCGACGGCAAACCTGTCATTCAGGCGATTGTGAACTGGTATATGGGTCACGAAAATATCGGCGAAGGCTGGGACATCGGAGACGGTGGCGAACGCTACGAACTCGAGATTCTCGGCGACCCGCCTCTGACCGTCCAGATGCACGGCATCCATCCCGTCGGCGAAATCAACATCGAGGAGCTCCAGAAACGGAACCCGGGCATGGTGGCGACAGCCAACCATTGTGTGAGCGCGATTCCCTACGTCTGCGCCGCCGATGCCGGAATCCAATCGTATCTCGACCTGCCGCTGATGGCCGGGCGCGCCAAGCAATCCTGAAATAGGCCAGCCAGTCCCGGAGCACCCGGCATGACCGACCGACCCGCATTGATTCTGAAGCGCGATCAGGGCGTTTTGACGCTGATCAATAATGATCCGCCTATCAACCGCATGACCTTCGCCTATATGGACGAAGTGGAGGCCGCGGTAGAAGAAGCCGCCACAGATCCGAGCATCCGAGCGCTGGTTTTCACTGCGGGGGGTACCGAGAACTTTTCGGTCGGCATGGACCTGAAGCAATTGCAGTTTCAGGCTGCCGAACGCGGAGGCTTTCAGGCCATCCTCGACCAACGCCGCCGCGTTCTGCATCGGATCGAAAATCTCGGCAAACCTTCGATTGCGACCCTCTTCGGCTATTGCCTGGGTGGTGGTCTGGAATTACCGCTGGCATGCCACTTTCGCCTGGCGGCCGAGACCGGCGCCAAGATCGGGCTCCCCGAACTCGATCTGGGCTCGCTTCCCGCATGGGGCGGGACGGCTCGTCTCACCCGATGCGTCGGGCGCGACCACGCGCTCGACCTGATCCTGCGCGTCAAGAAAATCGACGGCATCGAAGCGCATCGGATCGGATTGGTTCAAGAAGTTCATCCTTTGGAGAATCTGCACGCAGCAGCCCATGCTCTCGCTCTCGAACTCGCCGCGATGCCGCCTGTGGCTGTCGCGGGTGCAATCGAATGCATTGTCGGCGCTGGCGAAGCCCCGCTGGAGACGGCTCTCGATGCGGAACGTCGCGCGGTCCTGCGATGTGGCAAGACGCAGGATCAGATCGAGGGCATGACGGCGTTTATGGAAAAACGAAAACCGGTATTCACCGGCGAATAGCTGCCGCCCCGCCCCCGCCGAGCAGACAGCAGGCACCTCAGTTCTCCATCTTCTCCGAACCCGGGAGAGCCTCCGGCGTGGAGAAGCCCGGATTCAGCCCCTCTCGCAAATTGGCCATGCGAGACTCCATTGCCGCAAGCCAATCCCCGCCGCCGAGGAGATAGAATCGCTTCTCGAGGATCCCGGCCAGGACCCGGTCGGCCATCACCTGAGGCGAGAGTCCGGCGGTAACTGTTGCGCGCAAGGCCTCCTCGACCATCTCTGCTTCGGGCTTGGGGCTGCTATCCCCGGCCTGGTTCGCGGGCCGGTTCCGCCCCGACTGCCCGATCCCGGTCATGATGGCCTCCGGGCAGAGACAACTGACGCCAACCTGCGGGTGTGTCGCCTCCAACTCCTGAAAAAGGCATTCACTGAAGGCCAGAACCGCATGTTTGCTCATCGTATAGAGAGCCGAGAACGGAGCCGCCGTCACCGCCGCCATGGATGCCGTATTCACGATATGACCCTCTTCGCCGTGCTCGAGAATCAAGGGCACAAAGGTCCGAACCCCATGGACCACTCCCATGCTGTTGACGCCCATCACCCACTCGTAGTCAGCCACAGGTTGGTCCCAGCAAAGACCGCCAGCGAAAACGCCGGCATTATTGCAAACGACGTGAACCTTGCCGAAGGCATTCTTTGCCGATGCGCCAAGCGCATCCACCGATGCGGCCGATTGCACATCGGTCGGCACCGCCACGACCTCCGCACCGCCAGCTTTCAAGGCTTCGGCCGCTGCCATCAAAGGCGCCTCCTCGATATCTGCCAGAACCAATTTCATGCCGCGCCCGGCAAGGGTCGAGGCTAGTGCCTTGCCAATTCCGCTCGCCGCACCCGTGATGACAGCCGTTCTACCTTCGAGTTGTTCCATGAGCTCTCCTATAATAGTTGGTCGAGACTTGCCGCATCCCTCAATCGAGACGCACACCTTGGCGGCGGAGTTCTCCCTGCAACGCCTGCAGGTTCACATCCCGCGTCGACTCCTCCCGGGCAAGCGAAACCGCCGCCGCCACACCGGCACCCTGACCGGTCACCGTGCACGCCATCATATTCCGCATCGCTGCGTGGCTGAGTTTATCCCCTGCCACACAGCGTCCCGCAACGAGAAGGTTATCGACGCCCTGAGGGACCATGCAACCATACGGCACCTGAAAATAGCGCCCGGTGGTCGGCAGGATCAGCACGCTATAGCCGTCCAGAAATTCCGGGAAAATACCGATCGAATCCGCAAAACGCGCCTCGCTTCGGCACTCTTCGCCGAGCAGGTTATGGCGGCCAATAATCTTGCGCGAGTCGCGGCAACCGATCGTCATCGAAAAGGTTCGCAGCTTCGCCTTCTCGAACCCCGGCACGGTGTGCTGCAAGGCCGTGAGAGCATGCATTGCCTGCTGGCGGCCATCCATTTCGGCGCGCGTCAGGTCCTCGGCATCCGTGCAATCATACCCCTTGAGATGAACGAGATTCAGGTTGGTCGCCTCGCCCGCCATGGAGAGCGCCGACCAGGAGCCTCCAAGGGTTTTCGTATCTGCCGGAATCACGCCCATCTGGCGAGCCTGCGCAAAGCTGTCCTCGAGATAAGGAGTCGGCAGGTCGTCTTCCTTTCCTGTGGTTTCCTGGTCCCAGGTCCGCCCCCAATCCGCGAACGTTGCCTGATTTTGATCGGCCCATTCGAGAAAGCGCTCGCGCTCAACGCCTGCGCAGCCGAATACCGTTGTCAGACCCATCATCTGGTCCCGGGGCGTCTTTCGGTATTCTGCTCCGGCGAAATGGGCGATATCCGCGTCCCCCGTGCAGTCAATCACCCGGCGAGCCAAAATCGCCTGACGCCCTGATTTCGATTCCGTGACCACCCCGCGGATCACGCCATTCTCGACGATCGCTTCCACCGCGTAGGTATGCAGGAGCGGACGCACACCGCTCTCCCGAATCAGTTCGTCGGCCACCAACTTGAAAAAATCCGCGTCGAGACATTCGCTGTCGTTATAAGGCCACTGGATCGTACCGCCCATCGCAGCCGCACGACGCTCAAACTCGATACCGATCCCCTCGGTATCGACAGTGCCTTCGTACCGGTACCAGGCAAGCGTCTCCATGCCGACAGTCGTGATCACGCCACCGAAACAACCGAAACGCTCCATCAGCATCACGTCAGCACCCGCACGACGAGCGCTCAGGGCCGCGGAGAGCCCGGCGGGGCCGGCGCCCACGACCAGCACATCGCAACTGGCTTGCACAGGAATCTCGCGCGGCGCCTCCTGGACAGAAACAGAACCGATGGTCGGCGGGAGGGGTATATCCTGACGGTGTAGCACTTCGCCCTCGCTGCGCGCGGGCGCCCCCTTGCCCGGCGCTCCCGCCCAACGACTCACCATCCGGCGAACTTGTTTGTCGTATTTTTTTTCGTCTTCGTTCGACATTCGATTTGTCCAGTGTCCCTTGCTCGGTCTAGGCTGGGACCACGATGAATAGATGCGCTGACCGGAATCCCGACACCAAACTATATGCAGACACTTCGCCGCGGGCCAACCGGCCGGGCCGGTCTTGCCAGATGGCCCTCACGGTGGGCGCCCTCCTCCTCTGCCTGCTCGGAGCACCGACCAGCATCGCGGAGACTTCAGGCGAAGCCAAGCCCGAAACCTCAAATGATCTTCTCATCGGGTATTCTCTTCTCGACACGACACTCTCGGGCGAGAGCATGCTGAAATGGCTTTTGATGGTGCGACAAGCGACCTTTCAAAGCCCGGCAAAGGCCACCGAAGACCTGCTGACCCGGATCAGCAAAGCATCCGCGATTCGCAGCAAGGAACTGAAGAGGCTCCGGGAACTCGCACCTCAGGCGACTCGCAAGCCACCGCCAAGCCCCATTGGCGATGCGATCCAGGACGCGGCCAGCGAGGCTGGGGAGCACGAAATGCTCTTTCCCGACGGCGCGTTCGATATTCGCTTCCTGTTTCTGCAGGCGCAGGCAACACGCATGATTTCCGTAATGGCAGCCCAAGTCGAGAAGATCGATCCGAACACCGAGCGACAGGCCTGGCTCAAGGAGGTCAGCCGCGAGTACAAGAAATTCCGCGATGAACTGGTAGATTCTCTCTCGGAGTGCACCCCCAAGGATTGATCGGCGGGCAAACCGGAGGAGCGAAGGAACCCGGGAAGTGATACGCTTCGAAGATGCATCCCCTTCGTATCGTCAGCCTGCTTCCGTCCGCGACCGAACTGATCGCTTCTCTTGGAGCGGAAGATTGTCTGGTCGGGGTTAGTCACGAATGTGACTATCCCGTATCCGTCCAGTCACGCCCGCAACTCACTTCCAGCATTCTCGCCTCCGGCCTCAGTCCGGCGGAGATCGATACGGCGGTGGCGAAGGCCAAACTGGAGGAACGCCCTCTTTATCTCGTCGACGGCCCACGACTCGCCGCGCTCAAGCCCGATCTGATTCTCACGCAGGGCCTCTGCTCGGTCTGCGCCGTAACGCCCGATACCATCCAAAAAAGCCTCTCCCTGCTGCCACTTGGCGAGGCATGCTCCGCTCCCGTCATTTCTCTGGAGGCCCAAAATTTTGCCGGTGTTTGCGAGGATCTGACGACCGTCGGGGATGCGATCGGGAAATCGACCGAAGCCACCGCCTTGCGCCAGCAACTGGCGCGCCGCTGGGGGAGTATTGCGCAACCGGAGGTCGCCCCACGCGCCTTCCTGCTGGAGTGGCCCGAGCCGCCATGGACGGCCGGCCATTGGGTCCCCGAGCAGATCCTCGCCGCCGGAGGCCTCCCCGTTTTGGGCGAAGCCGGTGCAGCGAGTCGTCCCGTGACGCTCGCCGAGATCGCGGACGCCGATCCGGACCTGATCGTCTCCATTGCTTGCGGCTATAATATGAACCAGAACCGCGAAGTCGCGACGAAACTTCTCGAGAATCCGGACACGCGACAAATCCGTGCGCTCCGGAACGGGAAATTTTTCGCCGCCGATGCAAACGGCTACTTCAGCCGACCCGCGCCCCGTTTGGTCGATGGTGCCGAAATCCTGGGCGCTTTATTCCGAGAAGAAATGGAAAGCCCGCTGCTTGCGGGTCGATTGGTTCCGGTGATGCCGGACCAAAATTCCTGAGCATTTCAGATTTGTCTCACAACAGTCTATGCTCCCCGCCATGAACAAGAACTCAGTGTGGATTCTTTACATCGGCTGCGCTCTGGCCATCCTTCTCGGTAGCGGCGGGATCGCCACCGGTGCCTGGTGGCTGATCGCCATCCTTGCCGTCACTCATTTGGCCGAATTCGTCGTCAAACGAGACGTGATGGTTCGTGCGGGTGGATCCATGGGCAATCATTTCGTGCAGACGATGATCTACGGATTTTTCCACTGGAAGCCCATCGAAGACGGGCAAAACGCCGACAGCTGAAACAGCGGGCCGGCTGCATAAAAGTTCCCGGGCGTTCCCGCCGATACGGGCCGGGCCCCGCCAGCGAGTCTGCTCAATCCGCCGAGTATTCGTCCAGATGCGCGAGCAGGAGTTCGGAGACCTCCTCCGCAGCAGCCTCGGTTACCCAGTGATCGACGCCCTCGATGATGGAAAATTGATAAGGGCCGTCCACATAGTCCCCGGTCAGGTAGGCCGGATCCCGGCATAGAGCCGTATCCTCGGTGCTCCAGACATACATCGTGGGCACCGTCACATTTCCGATCCGCCCCCCGACGCCGCCGGATAAATCATTCTGCCGGTACCAGTCCAGAGCCAGTTTCAGCGCATCCGGCTCACGGAAGAGCGCGAGATACTCAGCGACAGCCTCCTCCGAGGAGGAAGTCCAGATGCCCCGAAGGATGGCGGCATCATTCGCCAGCATCACTTCCTGCGAATCGGGTTGGACAAAAAAGTCCATATAGGAGGAGGCCTGAAACTGGCATGAAGATGGGTCGTTTCGGGTCAAGGCGAATGCGTCGAGGTGCGGCACCGAGATGGCGGTCAGCGAGTACAATCTTTCGGGGAAAACAATTCCGACAAACCAGCTGACGGCGGCCCCCCAATCGTGGCCCACCAGATGAAACTGATCGTGTCCGAGGGCGTCGGCCATGGCGAGAACATCCGCACTCAGGTTCGGGAGGACATAGCTTCCCGGAGCCGTCGGCCGCGCCTCCGGCGAATACCCGCGCTGATCAGGCGCGACTACCCGATAGCCCGCCTCACCCAGGGCTCGGATCTGCTCCACCCATTGCGCCGAGGTGGACGGAAACCCATGGAGAAGGATCACCAACTCGCCGGACTCCGGGCCCGCGACGCGCGCGCGGAAAGTCAATCCGTTCGCCTCCACTTCCGTCCAGGAAATTTCCCCCGAGGGAGCATCCCCGGCATTGGAACTGCCGCCACATCCCGCCAGACCGAGGCCGACGAAGGAAAGGATCAGAAGCGAAAGGATATTTTTGCGCATTCCATTGCCTGCCATGCGGGCTACCCTGGGGTCAACGCCGGCGCGGGCCATCGGGAGGCTTTCCTTCCGATCGGACGTCGGGAGGGGCCCACCGGCTCCTCCCGAGACTCGCTGGAGCGCCACGAAACGCCGGACTCTTCAGCCGCCCTTCGTGTAGGCCGCCCGCAATTCCTCAACGCGCTTGCGATTGACACCCATATCTCCGTAGCCGAGGCGGGACGCCGAGCGGATCGCAATTTGGTTTTGCGCCGGCTCCAGCTGGAGTTCGAGATCATCCACGTATCCCATCAGAGGGGTCGTCGACTCGAAATGCATGTAGTCCGCTGTCTCATTGATCAGCTCGGTTCGCGGCAAGCTCAGCGCCGCCGCCCGAGCCCTCGCAAAGGCTGCGGCCGGATCCCCGGTATAGGTCAGAGGAGCAATTCCATGCTGATCGTCGCTATCCTCACTGCAGACACAGTTCGGGCTCGAGGGGCAAGCGCGTAGACGACCATCGATCGCTCCGAGATCCGCAGGCCTCTTTCCAGCGCAGGAAAAGAGCGCCATCGCCGGGATCAACAAGAGAAGAATACCACTGAGGGAACCATTGAAATTCATCATCCATACAGTCTTTCATGGAAATCGACCCTGAGACAAGAAACAGGTAGCGTGAAACGAAGATGCCGGTATTTGCCTACCAAGGATTGAACGATGACGGGGCCAAGGTTCGCGGCATCCTCGAGGCCGATTCAGCAAAAGGAGCGCGATTTGCCCTTCGCGGACAGGGCATTTTCCCGACCGAAGTCCACGAAGAGGCATCCCCCGAGCAGCGCCGTCGCACGGGAGATGCCCGGATCTCCCAGCAGGAACTTGCGATCGTCGCACGACAACTGGCCACGCTATTTGCGGCAGGCATCCCCGCCGTGGAGGCGCTCTCGGCGGTCGGCGAGCAGACCGACAAGCCCGGGGTCGAAAAAATCATGCGTCAAATCCGCGACGCGGTGACTCAGGGCAGCTCGATCGCCGATGCGATGGCCGAGCATCCAGCGACCTTCCCGCCCATTTTTATCGGCATGATTCGAGCCGGCGAGGCCGCCGGTGCGATCGATCTGGTCCTCGAGCGCCTCGCTCAATACACCGAGACGCAAGTCCAACTGCAATCGCGCGTTCGGAATGCCCTCACCTACCCCATCCTGATGTTTTCAATTTCCGGGGCGATCGTCTTCTTCCTGCTGAGCTTCGTGGTACCGAAGGTCACGAAAATCTTCGCCGACAAACAGGAAGCCCTCCCATGGCCCACGCGTTTTCTGCTCTCGATCTCTCACATCCTTGCAGATTGGTGGTGGCTGATCGCGATTCTTCTGGTCATCGCAATCCTCGGGGCACTCGCGGCGATCCGACGACCCGAGGGGCGTCTCTGGTTCGACCGCAAGCTTCTCACCCTCCCGGTGATCGGGCCGCTGTTCACACAGATCGCGGTCGGGCGCTTCTCTCGCACCCTGGCGACGCTGCTTGCGGGCGGGATTCCTCTGCTCGAAGCCCTCGAACTCGCTAGTAATACATCGGGCAATACCGCCCTTGGTGCGGCCGTCGAAGAGGCCCGCATCGGCGTGCGCGAGGGCGAAAGTCTGGGAGATCTCCTGCAAGCCTCCGGCCTTTTCCCCCCTTTGCTGATTCGCATGATCGCTGTGGGCGAGCGCTCCGGTGAGCTGGAACCTATGTTGATTCGCGTAGCGGATGCCTATGAACAAGAGGTCGAGAGCGCACTGAGCGCCCTGACAAGCGTCCTCGAACCGGCCATGATGGTCATCATGGGAGGGCTCGTCCTGTTCATCGTCCTGGCCGTGCTGCTCCCCATCTTCGAAATTAATTCTCTAGTCGGGTAAAATAAAATCATGAAGAAAATACTTCGCAAGCAAGATGGATTCTCCCTGATCGAGATCATGGTTGTCGTCTTCATCATGGGATTGCTGGTCACGCTGGTCGCCCCGAGAATTCTCGGTCGAACCGATGACGCCCGCGCCACCAAGGCCGCGGCCGACATTCGTTCTCTGGAACAATCTCTCTCTCTCTACAAACTCGACAACGGCCAATTTCCGACGACCGAGCAGGGACTGGAAGCTCTCGTGATCCAGCCGACGAGCGGGCCTGCGCCGCGTCGGTGGCGAGCGTATCTGGACAACCTGCCAATGGACCCATGGGACATGGCTTTCATTTATGAGAGTGACGGGCGAGACTATCTCCTTCTCTCGTTCGGCGCCGATGCGGCCGAGGGCGGAGACGGTCCGGATGCGGATATCGATTCTCGAGACCTTGGGTGAAGCAGGAACGCGGATTCACCCTGCTGGAACTGTCGCTGGTTCTGGCATTGATCGGGCTTCTCGCGACCTTGATCGTGCCGCGGCTCGACGTGATCGGGGGAGCCGAACTCGACAATATCACCCGAAGGATCGCGCACCGGGTCCGCTACTTGAGGGAAGATGCCGCGCGACGCAACCTATGGGTGCGCATGGTGTTTGATCCGGCAACACAAACGCTTCGCATGGAGGAAGGGATTTCTACCGATGAAGGGTGGGCCTTCCTGCCCGGTGAGGGGCGGCTCTACCAGCCTCTGACGATCCCGGAAAACCTGCAGCTCCGCCTGCTCGGACCCGGCGTTCGGCCCACGGCCGCAGGGATGTCCAGCCTCGTATTTGCCGCGGACGGATTCGCTGATCCCGGAACTCTCGAGGTCTCCGATGACAGCGGCCGTGCCGTTCTGGTCTTGATCGAACCTGCGCGAACGCGACCAAGAATCGTCGACGCACCGCCGGAGGGCCGCGCCCGTTGATTCGACCCTCCTCACGCCAGAGCGGCTTCACCCTGCTGGAGGTCATGGTCGCGCTCGCGGTCATTGCAACCGCGTTCACAGCCCTGCTCGGCCTTCATGTGCGGAATTTGGAAACCATGGCGCGTGAAAACGCCTTTAGCCGCTCTCTGCTTCTGGCCGAGACGCTCGCAGCCGAGGCTGAACTCGAAGGCTATCCCGATCTCGGAACCACGCAGGGCGACTTCGCCAGCAAACTATCCGGGGAGGCCGCCGGTTTCACCTGGGAGCGGCAGGTCCGGGAATGGATGCTGCCGGGGACGCGTGAGATCACCATCCGGGTCGTGCCACCTCGCGGTGAGGAATCGGCGAGCGAATTGACGCTCTTCGTTTCGAGGAATGTCCGATGAATTTGCTGCAGCGGCACGAAGAAGGCTTCACCCTGCTCGAGCTTCTGGTTTCGGTGGCCATCATCGGCATCATCTTTGCGGCGCAAGTTGGTCCCTTCCAACAAACAATCGCCTCACGCGATATCGCGGAGCAGACCATCGAGGCGACGGCGGCCGCGCGCACCACGTTGGAGCGGCTCGCCGAGGAGATCACCGGGGCCGTTGCACCACCCGATGCGCGTGGCAATTTCGCAGTTCTCGACCGCAGCTTCGACCTGCCCTCAAGCGAGTTCCGCTTCGCGAGCACTGCAGCCAGACGCCTGCGTGGCGACCTCACGGACCCTGTCTCCTACCTCCGGTACCGATTGGAGGACGACCCCTGGGCGCCGGGCCGCCAAGTTCTGGTCAAGGAACAATTGCCCTCTGTCGCCGCCGAAGGTGTGGAGCCGGTATCAGCTGTAATCCTGGAAGGAGTCCGGGGATTCCGGGTCGAGGTGCTCCCTGGCCGATCCAGCGAATGGACGCGCACATGGAGTGCGGAGGGGACCCGCAGCCCGCTCCCGCGCGCGGTGCGCCTGACCCTCACGCTGGATGAAACCAACGGCAGCCCCGAACCCTACCGACTGACCGTGCGATTGCCGATGGGGCCTCGCCGATGAAGAGTAATGAACGCGGGATCGCTCTCGTCTCGGCGCTGCTTTCCGTGGCCCTTCTGACCTTGATCGTCCTCGAAGCCACCGATGCAGCCATGCTGCATAGTCACCTGGCACGCAACGCCGGAGACTCCTCTGCGGCAAGGCTGCTGGCTCGGGCCGCCGAAGAAGGTGGAAGCGCCTACCTCGGCCAGATGCTTCGCACCAGGGAGCCCACAACGCGCCTTTCGCTTTTACCGCTCTCGCTGGTGGTTCTCCCGCTCGGCGCCGGCGACGTCTCGATCCGCGTGGAGGACGAGGAAGGCAAATTGAACCTCAACCAGATCGCGGATCGCCCCCACCGAAGAGCTCTCGAGAAGCTGTTTGAAAGCCTCGAACTCGATGTGGCTCTTCTCGACAGCGTCGCTGTCTGGGTGGATGCCGACGCGGGGCCCGGCGAAGCGAGTCTCGCGGCAGGCACGTGCGCGCTTCCATTTCCGTGCCAGCCGCATGGCGGGCCCTTGCGCAGCCTCGAGGAACTTCGCCTGATTCAGGGCTTCGACGAAAAGACGATCGACAGCCTGCGCCCCTTTCTGACCGCCTATCGGCGTAGCGACGGACGAGACGGCCATCAGGGTATCAATGCCGACACCGCAAGTGCCCGGGTACTTGCCGCTGCGGGTTGCGAAGTCGATGAAAATTATCCCATGCCCTTGCAAGGGTTCGGAAAGGATCTTCCGCTCGATGATCTCTGCCCTGCCGAGAACCGGAAGGATGGAATTCCCATTAAATACGGCCAGCGCAGCGAGTATTTTCGGCTTTTTGCCACAGGCCGCGTCGGTTCGACGATCGAGAGTCTGGAAACGGTCGCCCGAAGACAAGGAGACCGTCTCGAAAGGCTCTATTGGTCGGAGCGAAGTCGATGAATTGGGACTTTGCGCGGAATCCGGTACGTTTTAAACAGTGATTACTCTTGGCATCGATATGGGAGCGGAGGGCGCCGTCTGTGCGCTGCTTGCCCGCTCGGGAAAAACCGTCGAGTTCCGCAAATCGTGGACGGTCGAATTTGCTGCCGAAACGGTAGCGGCCGACGAACTCAGGCAAAGCCTCGCCCGGGAATGCCCGGCGACGCCGGATGCGATCGCCACGACGCTACCAGCCGCGATGGTCAGCCATCGCATATTGCACCTACCCTTCAAGGAAACCTCAAAGCTTCAAGCCACAATCCCCTTTGAACTCGAGTCAGAAGTCCCGCTGGATATAGAAACCAGCGTCGTGGCGTGGCGAGTCCTCGGCGAGGCCGCGCATAGTGCCACGGTTCTGGCCGCTGTTTGTCGCAATGAGGATATCGCCGCTCATCTGGAGTTTCTCGAAAACTCCGGGATCGATCCGGCGTTGGTCACCCTCGGAACGCTGGCAACCGCGGACCTGATGAACCAAGACTCGCGGACCACACTCCTGGTGGACCTGCGCGACGATGGCGGTCTGGCTTTCTCCGAGAACGGCCAGATCGCGAAACTCCACGGGATCGGCAGCGAGGAACCCGCGGCTATCCTCGAAGAGGTCCGATGGGCCGCCGCAGCCTACGGAAATGAACTCCCCGCGCAAATCATCGTCACCGGCGACCCCGGGCTGGCCCAGGAGGTCGTGCTGCCCGAGACGCCCCCTCGAAATTCGCTACGCGACGAGGGGCCCGAATGGCTGCGCAACGTTCCGGACGAGGCCCTGCGGGCGGCGGCTCTCGCGCGAGCGGCCACCCAGCCGACCCAGCAGTGGCTCAACTTCCGCAGCGGCGCCTTTGCTTACCACGCACCGAGCGAGGAAGCGCATCGCCAACTCCGCAGGACTGGCTGGATTGCGGCAGCAGCGGCCGTGATTGTTCTCGGCACCTGGGTACTGATGTTCGCCGAGCGGAGTGCCGAACTCGACCAGCTGCGCGCCCGGATCGATAGTCAAACAAGAACCATCGCACCAAAGGCCCCTCGTGGCACCGAAGTACGTCGGGTCCGAGCGGCACTCGATCAACTCGAGAAAAAAAGCGCCCTCCTGGGCGGCGGAAATGCGGGCGCTCCGACGCTCGACCAGTTGCTCGCAATCCATGCCGCAATTCCCGCCGAGGTCCCTCTCGAAGTTGCCGACCTGACCCTCGATTCCACCGGAGTACGATTCCGCGGACGAACCGACACTTTTGAGTCTGTCGATATTGTCTCGAGCGCGCTGGGCTCGTTGCCCGAATTCACAGCGGCCAATGTCCAGGACGTGAAGGCCGGCGTCGATGGACGGATCGAATTTCGAGCGACCCTCGAGACCGAGGGAGCATCCTGATGCGCGAGCGCCTCGGCCCCTATCTCGACCAGCTGCGCGACTGGCACGATCGGCTCGTACCTCGCGAGCGCTACCTTCTCTACGGCGCGAGTGCGCTGAGTCTCTTTCTTCTCCTCTGGCTCGGCGTCTATGAACCCGTGACCAATTCGATTGTGCGACTGGATCGTGATCTGAAGATCGCCCAACGAGACAGCCTCGCTCTCGAGGAATTGACCAGCCGCTACAAGACCCTCGAGAAAAAGGTCTCCAGACTGCAGAAGAAAGCCGGCCGCGGAAACCGCGGATCGCTTTTTTCCCAGCTGGAATCCGTGAGCGTTCCTGTGGTCGGGCGCGAACAGATCACTGCGATGAATCCCACAACCCGAGAAGTCGACGCAGACTTTCGCGAAGAATCTGTGGATATGAAGCTATCCGGGATCTCCGCGCAACGATTGGTTCGCCTGCTGCACGCAATCGAGGTTCGTGGCGGCGGCATGACGGTGGCTCGCACGAGCTTCAAACGCCAATATAAGGACCCCACGCTATTGGACGCGACGATTATTGTCGTACGACTGCAGCCACGATGACTGTCGGTTCTCTCCTGAAGTCCCTGCAGAGTCGTGCCAGGCAGAGACGTCTGCCACTCCTCTACACAGGCTTTACGGTTTGCGTTTTCCTGGTCGCAATCATCGTCACCTTCCCTCATGAAACACTGATCCGTCAGAGCCTCGACCGCGCGACCGCCGGGTCCGACACGACGGTAGACTTCAGGACGCTCCAGTTCCGACCCCTTTTCGGCTACCACGTCGAGGATTTGCGGGTCGTACCCGATCGTGATGAAGCCTTTGAACTCCGAGTCGCCGGACTTCAGGCGACGCCCTCAATCATCAGCCTGCTCGTGCCCGGGCGACGCAATGCGCTTGATCTGGAACTGGATATCTGGGGCGGGGAACTCGCGGCCCGGTTAGCGGGCGACCCCGATGATTTTGCGATCACGGCGGCCGGCTCCGGCCTGAACCTCGAGGATGGCACCCGTGGGCTCTTGCCGGCAAACGGAAAGATTTATGGTTCGGCCGCGCTTGAACTTGACGCTGAAGGAACCGACCAGGGGCGCACCGTCGATGGAACCTTGATCCTGGCCGTCCGAGACCTCGCGCTCCGCGACCTGATGGCGCGCGGATTCAAGGTACCGGACCTCACGTTCGAAACTCTGGATCTATCCGTCGAGGCGGCGGGCGACACGCTCCAGGTGCGCAACTTCGTGGCAAGCGGGAACGAGGTATCGATCCGCGCAACCGGAAAGATAAAGCTCAACCGCTCCTGGAAGCGGAGCATGCTCGACCTCCGATTTGAACTCACCATCGATCCGGATGCACCCTCCGGATTGCGTGTTCTCCCGAGACTCCTGCCGAAACGAAAAAACGGCGAGACCTTCTATGATATCAGGGGAACACTGGGGAACCCGCGGATTCAGTAACGAGGCGCGGATTCAACTCGAAAGGAGGCCCGACTCAGGCCGCCTGCAGCAGTTCGCGCACCATCGCAACGTTATGACGATGCCCTGTCGCACGCGCGGTAATCTTCCCGCGCAGAGGTTGCCCCAGCAGGGAAAAGTCTCCGATCACATCCAGAATCTTGTGACGCACGAACTCGTCCGGGAAACGAAGTTCTCCGTTGATGACGCCGTCTTCGCCGATCAACACACAGTTATCCAGTCGGCCGCCATAGGCCAATCCGTGCTCGACCAATTTGCTGAACTCATTCACAAACCCGAACGTCCGGGCAGGTGCGATCTCGGCCTTGAAGGACTCTGCTCCGTCGAATTCATAGACATAATGCTGCACACCGACGGGGTCCGGGTAGTCGAGGGTATAGTCCACCAACAAGCCATCATGAGGTTCGACCACGATCGTGTTGCCATCGAGCGATACTTCATGTTTTTCCTTGACGATATAAGGCTCCACGCCGGGCCCACCCTGTTCGACGATGCCGGCATCTTCGAGGAGATCACAGAAGGCCAGCGCTGAACCATCGAGGACGGGCACCTCTCCTTCCATTTTCACCATCAGGTTGGTGACACCATAGCTCTGCAAAGCCGCCAAAAGATGCTCGACGGTCTTGGCGCCAAACCCGCTCCGAAAAAGAGTCGTTGCATAACCCGTCGAGTCGGCAAAATCGACGTGGGCAGGCACGGATTTCTCGCTTGCCATACTCTGGAAGAGAATGCCGCTGCCTGCCGCCACCGGATGCAGGATCACACCTGTCCGCATCCCCGTATGGAGTCCGACCCCCGAGGCCGTCACGCTGCGCGCGATGGTCTTCTGAGGCAGAACCAACTCCGCATCGTGCGAGACGACGGCCCCCCCCCACTCCGGCCCGGTCGCAGCCTGGCCGGTCGGTTCCCCAAGCGCGCGGGTAATCGATGCGAGAAGTGCATCGATGGAGAACGGCTTTTCAATGAAATCAGCGGCGCCCAGGCGTGTCGCGCGCACGGCCGCTTCAATATTCGCATGGCCGCAGATGATAATGACCGGCAGGTCCGGGTGGTCACCCTTCACAGTTTCCAGCAGGGTCAATCCATCAACCTCCGGAAGCCAAACGTCAAGGATTACCAGATCGGGCATATCAGCATCCAGCAACTCGAGGGCTCGGCGACCATCGCCGGCCTCGACAACGGCATATCCTTCATCCGACAGGACTCCGCGGAGACTCAAACGGATCTTTTCTTCATCATCAACGACCAGAATCTTTTTACCCATGGCAGTTTCCTCTTACCTGACCTCGCATGAAATTTCCCGAAACCATCAAGATTCGACAACCGGGCTTCCCGCAGCCGAACGCACCGGCATCTCGATCACAAATCGACTGCCGCACGGTTGGTTATCTCGGACACGGATATACGCCCGATGGTCTGCCAAAACCGTCTGGACAATGGCGAGCCCCAAGCCCGTACCCTGAGCCTTTGTAGAGAAATAAGGCTCGAAAAGGCGGGCCTTCACCTCTTGAGTCATCCCCATACCATCGTCTGCGATTTCGATGCGCACCTCTTCCTGAGCCACGTCGAGCCTTGCCGAAAGCCAGACATTCCCCTCGGCGAAGCTTTCGGGAGCAACTGGAGCTTCGCCGACCGGTGCCGCTGCCAGAGGCAAGGCCGCGACCGCATTGTCCACGATATTCGTGATCACGCGACGGATACCGTCGCGATCGAGGTCCAGAGACGGAAGGTTCTCCTCGACCGCCAGATGGAATTGAACTCGACGGTGCCCCTCACGGAATAAAACTAATGAATCCTCCAGCAATTGTCCCAGGTCCGTTGGCAAATGGGGTCCGGCCGGCATCCGCGCGAAATTGGAAAACTCGCTCACCAGATTCTTCAGCACGCCGACCTCGTCGATGATCGTGCGGGTACACTCGTCGAAAACCGAGCTATTCAATTCGGCACCATAGCGCTTCCGCAATCGCTGCGCGGACAGTTGTATCGGCGTCAGGGGGTTTTTGATTTCGTGAGCGATCCGGCGCGCGACTTCGCGCCAGGCCTCCATTCGCTGCGCTTTGAGAATTTCGGTTACATCCTCGAAAAACAGCAAAGCGCCAATCGATTCGTCCTCCTCGGACTTGAGGACCACACCGGTGGCGATCACCTGAACCGCTCCCCCATCGTGCTCGATGGAAAGGCGCTGCGGCGGAAGTTTGTCCCATTCCCCCTTCTGCGAGCGCTTGTCCAGTTCCGAAAGAATCTCTC
This sequence comes from Candidatus Binatia bacterium, assembly GCA_029248525.1. Classification (NCBI taxonomy): domain Bacteria; phylum Candidatus Binatota; class Binatia (SeqCode); species Binatia bacterium. Next base: position 231,581 of record JAQWJE010000008.1, on the reverse strand, counting down.
GCACAGCGCCAAACCGAGGGCTGGCAAACCATTCGCGAAACGGCATGCCGACAGCTTCCTCGCCGATGCCCAACATCACGCGGGCCGCTTCGTTCACGGTCTCGATCCGGGCCTGCCGGTCGATCGAAACGACGCCCCCCGTAATATTGCCGAGAATCGTCTCGAGGGCGCGCCGGCGTTCCGCGAGTGCCGAGTGGGTTCCCCGTAAATTTGCGGTCATCTGATTAAATGACCCGACCAATGTCGCAATCTCGTCGGTACCCGATTCCATCTCGATGCTCGCATCCAGATGCCCCTCGGCGACCCGCTGCGTCCCGGCCGCCAGACGTTGGATGGGTCCGGTGATGCTGCGAGCGATGGCGAAGCCGAGCCAGGTACCTCCGAAAACGACCACCAGCGAAACCAGAACCAGAGTGAGAATATAGTTATTCACCAATGGCCGGCGCATCAGGCTCAATTGCTTGTACTGCCGATAACTCTGCTCGATCTCCGCGCGCCGGCGCACGACGCTGCGAGGCAAGATCGTATCCACGACAACCAGACCCGCAACGATCCCCTCGGCATCGCGAAAATCAGCAGCGGCGCGCAATACTGTCGCACCCCCTTGCTCGACCACTTCGGTCGACTCCACGCCGCCAAGGGCATTTGTGATGAAGATCCCGTCGGGCGGCACCGCCAGAGAAGCGGAGAGACCTGCTGTCTGCGCTTTGTTGAAGAGGTCGCCGTCGGACTTGTAGATCCGAATCGATGCGGCCTGCACTTCGCTTTCGCGCTCCGAGAGCCAATCCGACGTTACGGAATCCATGCCCCCGCTCTCCTGCAGATCACTGGCAATCCAACGTGCTTCGTGAACCGACGTCGCCATCGACTCCCGGTAATAGGTGTCCGCCATATCGATCGAGGCTTCGAGGGCACTCTCGACCTGAACCGAAAACCAGCTCTCGATCGAACTACGAATAAATCCGAGAGCCACGATGAAAAGAAGAATGGCCGGCGCGATCGCGACCGTCACGAAGCTCAACACGATTCTCGTGCGGAGGTGTGAACCGAGGACTCGTTGGCGACGCTCGACGACGAGCTTGACGATATTCCGCCCCAGCAGAAATATCACCAGCAGGATCAACGCAATATTCAGATTGATCAGCAGGAAGAAAACAACATTCTGCGATAGTGTCTGGCTCGAGGTGAAGGGTGGTAGACGGGTCTCGTAGATCAGGGCAAAGAACGCTGCGAGAAGCGCCGCCACGAGCAACGTGGCTTCGCGCTTGCGCCAGGGACGGCCGCCCCCATCACCCCCGTCGGGATCCGGTGTCAAAAGAGAGCCCCTTCCGGTTTGGGTGGACGACGGCCCGGCGCCACCAGGGCCCAGGTCTGCTCGGTCGCCACACGCCCCCGTGGCGTTCGCGCCAGATAGCCGGACTGCACCAGGTAGGGCTCGTATACGTACTCGATTGTCTCGCGGGCTTCCGCGAGCATTGCCGCCAGGCTCTCGACGCCCACGGGCCCTCCCTCGAAGCGTTCGACGATTGCGCGGAGAATGGCGTGGTCCATGGTATCCAGACCGGCCGCATCCACTTGGTGCAGCGAAAGAGCGTCGCCGGCAATCGACTTCGTAACGGGTTCCCCGGGGTGATGAACTTGCGAAAAGTCCCGGACCCATTTTAAATGGCGGTTGGCAATCCGGGGTGTCCCTCGGGAACGGCGTGCGACCTCACGTGCCGCGTCCTCGGCCAACTCTAGTTGCAAAATTGCGGCTGAACGCTTGACGATGCGCGCGAGAGATTCGGTATCGTAGAACTCGAGACGGAAGCCGGAGCCGAAGCGATCCCTCAGCGGAGCGTTCAACATCCCTGCCCGCGTGGTTGCGCCCACGAGCGTAAATGGCTGCAGAGCAAGCCGCATGCTGCGCGCCGCAGGCCCCTGCCCCACGATCAGATCCAGTTCGAAATCCTCCATTGCCGGGTAGAGGATCTCCTCCACCTTTCGAGGCAAACCATGGATCTCGTCAATGAAGAGAACATCCCCCGCCTGCAGGTCAGACAGGAGTGCCGCGAGATCGCCACCGCGTTCGATAGCCGGCCCCTGCGTTCGACGACACGAAACCCCCATCTCTCGAGCAACGATTTGCGCCAGTGAGGTCTTGCCCAGGCCCGGTGGACCCGAAAGCAGGATATGGTCCAACGGTTCGCCGCGGCCCCGAGCGGCCTCGATGGCGACGCCGAGTCGCTCGCAGACGGGGTCCTGGCCGATATAATCGACCAGTCTCTCCGGCCTCAGTGAGGACTCGAATGAAACTTCCTCGACTCCAGCCTCTGGATCAAGGCCACGAGCCTCCGACGCATTCGATGGATCCGAGGAGTTCGACGGATCACTCATTTCGCAAACCCGCGTAACGCCTGGCGCAAAGTCTCTTCCAGGGAAAGCCCTTCGGGAATCATCTTCAAGACTCGCTCGGCCTCCGGCTTCTTGTAGCCGAGGTTCACCAGGGCCGACAGGGCTTCCGTCGTGCCGCGGCCTTCCTCCGAGACCACCGGATCGCCGGAGGCTTCACGGCCGAAATCGCTGGAGATTGCGCGGTCGCGCAGTTCAACAACCAGTCTCTCCGATACCTTTTTTCCGACTCCGGGTATTTTCACCAGTCGACCCGCGTCAGCCTCGCGGAGAGCTTCCAGAATTTCGGCCGCCGGCATCCCGGAGAGGATATTCATCGCAAGACGAGGACCGACGCCGCTCACGCTCCGCAGCCATTCGAAGAGAACCTTCTCCACAGCATCAAAAAACCCGAAAAGTTGTAGCGCATCTTCACGCACATGGGTGATGATTTCGATCTCGATCGCTTCGCCGGATTCCGGCAGGACCGCGAAAGCCTGCAGGGAAATGCTCACCTCGTAGAGAACGCCGCCGACGTCGACCAGCAACCGACCGGGTTCCTTGCGCGCGACCTTCCCCCTGAGTCCCCCGATCATTGCGAGCCCCTAGCGCGAGACACGCACAAAGCGCGCCCCTGCAGGCAATCGGGAGGCTGCCTGCGTGATTCGGCCACGGCGAGGCCCGACCTCGACCACTTGTCCCGAAAAGCGGCCGTGCCGGAGATGACAGAGGGCGACCGCAAGAGCATCGGTTGCGTCGCCGGCCGGGTGAGTTCCTCCCAGCGTGCCTTCGACAGCCGAAGCCACCGATGCCTTGCTCGCATTACCGACCCCGGCGACGGTCAGTTTGACCGTCGCCGGCGGATAATCGAGGACCGGAATCCCTCGCGACCCCGCAAAGGCGAGCAGCGCGCCGCGAACCTCGCCGAGGCGCAGGGCGCTCGACATACTCTTGCCCACAAAAGCTCTCTCGAGAGCGATGATTTCGGGAGCCCAGACGTCGGCGACTTCCGCTATGCCGGCGACCAGAGTCGCCAACCGCGCGCCCAAATCCCCAGCCCCCGGCTTGACCACGCCGAATGCGAGGGTGCGAAGATCACGTCCCTCTTCTTCGACTACGCCAAAACCCGTGATTCTTGAACCCGGATCGATCCCTAATACCCGCAACAGCTACAACCCCCTGCTGGTGTTGTCCTGCGAAACCGCTGCGTGGTCAAGCGACGCCGACCGGCGATATGCAGAAAAGTCTATATTTTTCGTTAGTTTTCGTCTTCCCGGTCGGCCAATGTGGCGTACCAATCGAAACTGCCGGCCTTGACCCAGCCGGGCATCCGACTTCCCTTTTTCAAACGAGCCTGCATTGCAGGGGTCAGAACGCCGTCTTTCCACATCTGCTGAAATGTAGCCCCCGAGCAGGCCGTATCGAAGAAATCCCGCTGCCAGCACCATTGGAAATTGCCGGCATAGCGAAACCAGGAACCGCCCGTCCCGCCGATCTCGTAGGGCGTTCCGTCCGGGCCTTCGACAGGGGCCAATTGGCGCCAGAAGCCCATGAACTCGCCCTTTTTCTCATCGACCAACGTGCGAACGTACGGGTAATGCCAGGTCTCGAGACCTTCCATCTCGCTCCCGTAGGCGTAGTCGGCAATCTCCTGTCGCCCGCGCGCGACGAATTCATATTTGGGGCCATTGCCCCAGGAGTAGATGGCTTCTTCGGTGTAGAATTGTGGCATCGCACTCCAATCCCCGGTGCGTCCGGCCTCCAGGTTTCCCGCCACGAAACGGCTCACCATTTCTTCGAGTTCATCTCTTGAGAATTCTGCCATTGGATCAAATTCCTTTCCTTCCCCGGTCTTAGGATATAAATCGGCGCCTGTGAACAGACTTGACCTGAAAAAACCCGAAGAACGCCTGCTCGGCCGCATGCTCCGCCGCCAGGCCGAACAAATCCCTGACGCCGACTTTCTCGTATCGGATGGCCAGCGGCTGAGTTTCGCGGAAGCAAACCGCCGAGCCTGCGCTGCCGCGACCCGCTTTCGAGAAAAGGGCATCGACGCCGGAGACACCGTCGCGTTTCTGATGGGGAGCTGCCCCGACTTCGCGGTCGCCGCTCTCGGGCTCAACAAGCTCGGCGGCATCTGGGTGCCGACCAACACCGATTATAAAGGACTCTGGTTGGAGCAGAGCCTTGTCGACAGTCGCGCCACAATCCTCGTGGTCGACGGCAATCTCCTGCCCAAGCTCGCCGAGCTGCAGAACCTGCCCTTCGAATTTCTTGTGGTTCAAGGCGACGACCCCGGAACCCTTGATCTGCCTCGCATCTCGATGGAGGAACTTTTTTCTGCCGAGCCGATCGAACCCGACGATCGCGAGAGACACCTCGGGCAGACGGCCGCGATTCTATTCACTTCGGGAACAACCGGTCGCGCCAAGGGCGTCATGCAAAGCCATAACGTCTGGATCTATGGCGCCGAGTCCACCCTTGATCAGCTCGAACTCCGACCCGGCGACGCTGCCTATAATTGTCTCCCCATGTACCAATCAGCCGCATGGGTCGGGAATATCTTCCTTGCTCTTGCAGGCGGCATCCCGTGCGCAATGGACCCCACATTCTCCGCCGGCAACTTCTGGGATCGGCTCCGCCATTTTGGGGCGACCGTCACGATTACGCTGGGAGCGATGCATATTTTCCTGTGGCAGGCCGAGGCGCGTCCGAACGACAGCGACAACCCGCTGCGCGCAGCTCTCATGGTGCCCATGCCCGACGCGATCGAAGCACCTTTCCGCGAACGCTTCGGTATCGAGACCATCATTCAGGCCTACGGCCAGAGCGAGGCGATGCCGATCCTCAGACGCACCCCCGGCACGCAATGGAAAGCCAATGCCCTCGGCGAGCCGCACCCTCTGATGGAGGTCCGACTGCTGGACGAATACGATAATGAAGTGCCTCAGGGCGACGTCGGTGAAATCGCGATCCGCACACGCGAACCCTTTGTGTTCTTCAATGGTTATTTTGCCAACGCGGAAGCCACCGCCGAGGCTTTTCGAAACCTCTGGTACCACACCGGCGATCTCGCTCGCCAAGACGAGGACGGCGATTATTTCTTCGTCGATCGCTCGGCCGATTATATCCGCTTCAAGGGCCGAAACATCTCCTCATTCCACGTCGAGGCGGCCGCCAACGCACATCCGAATATCATCGCCTCTGCGGCGCATGGCGTCCCGAGCGCCGAGCTCGAATCGGAATCCGAGCTGAAAATCTGCGTGGTCCTCAAACCCGGAACCACGCTCGAACCGCTGGAGCTGGCCGAGTTCATCAACGCAAACGCGCCCTACTTTTTCGTGCCTCGTTACATCGAATTCCTCGAGGCTCTGCCCATGACACCCACCAGCCGCGTGCAAAAGTACAAGCTGCGAGAGCGCGGCGTTACCGGGGAAACCTGGGACGCGAAAGCCGTCGGATTTCGCCCGAAAAAATAGCTCTAGTCCGAAGTGATCGAGAGCGCGCGGGTTGGGCAATAACGAACCGCACGCTCCGCTCGTTCCCGAAGCTCCTCGGGAACCTCTTCGCTACGCAGAACGACCTTCAGTTCCTCGGGGTCGACGGCGAAGAGCTCGGGACATTCCGAGGCGCAAACACCGTGCCCCTGGCATAGATCGCGGTCCACATGGATCCGGGCCGCCCCGGCAGCCTCGCCCCCGGAACCGACCGAAGCTACGTCCTGAACGTCGCGGGCAACGCGACGTCGGTACCGCACGCGGCAGGGTTGCTGGATCTGTACGACCATCCGAGTCTCGTCATTCTGGTAATGCTCCGAGGGCTGGGCCAGTTCGAATTCGAACTCTCGCAACAGAACGCTGAAAATCGCCTTGAGTTGCATCAACGCGAACGCGGCCCCCACGCAGCGGTGGCGCCCTCCCCCAAAGGATAGATAGGAAAAGATGCGACGGCTCTGCGGGCTCGAGCCAAGATGGCGCGAGGCATCAAATCGGTCGGGCTCCGGAAAACTGCTGGCCATACGATTCGAAACAGCCGGAGAGACGGCTGCGTTCCAGCCTGCAGGCACGCGAAAGCCTCCGTACTGAAACTCCTCGGTCACCTTCCGCATCAACAGAATCAGCGGGGGATGCAGTCGGAGAGCCTCGGTGATCGAAGCCTCCAGAACCGGAATCTCGCGCAGGGCATGATAGCTGACCTCGCCACCGTTGGAGAAAAGTGTGTCCAACTCGTCGTTCACGCTGGCTTGCGTCTCGGGGTTCCGCAAAAGTTCGATCAGGGTCCAGGCCGCCGTGCCCGAGGTCGTATGGTGCCCGGCGAACATCAGGGAAATGAACATCCCGGTGATTTGATCCGCCGAGTAGCGAGAGACTCCGGCCTCGTCGACGAGACTGGTCAGAACACCGACCAGATCCTTTGTCCGACGGCCCTCCCGGCGGCGCCCCTCAATGATCGCCTCGATCCGTGCAACAAGAGCCGCGCGGGCCCGATCCCGACGCCGAAAGCTGCTCAGCGGCAGGTAGGGACTGACATAGGCCAGCGTGTCCGTGCCTCGCTCCAATTCGTGGAAGAGTTCTGCGAATTCGCCGGTAATTTCATCTCGAAATTCTCGCCCGATCAGACAAGCTGTGGATGTATAAATCGTCAGTTCCGAGAAGAAAGAGAGCAGATCGATTTCGCCTTCACTGCCGAGACGAGCACACATCTTCTCTGTCTCCGCGGCGATCCCCTCGGCGTGCCCCCGCATCTGCGTATCTCGAAGCGCCTGATTCTTCATCGCCTGACGACGCTGTTCGGGGTTCTCGGCATCAAAGACGACGCCCGCCCCAAAAATCGGTTTCATGAACGGGTAGGCCTGCGCTTGATCGAATTGCTCATCGGGTGCGCGGAAGAAAGCCTCATGGGCCTTCTCCCCCGAAAGCAACGCGACCTTTTGTGGCCCGAGGATCATCGTGCCGATCTCGCCACACGAATCGGAAACTCGTTGCATGGTCGCAATCGGCGCTTGCCGAAAAGCCAGCAGGTGCCCCAGAAAGGGCCAGGCGCCGGAAAGAACCGGGGGAGTATTTGTCTCTTCTTGCTTCACGGAGATAGACAAGTACCTTGCCTAACGTCAGGACTCCAGCGGGGGCGCGTCCCTCACCAGCACGAATCATGCGAGACAAGGATACCAACCAGCGAATTCTCCTTCGGCCGCTTCCGATTCTGGCGGCGATCGCCTGCCTCGCCACCCTCGCCTGCAACCCTGCGACCGCCATGCCCCCGAGACACGTTGCCCAGAGCCGCGTGATCCTGAAAATGAGCCAACAGGAAGCCTGGCGTCAGCTGGAAAAGTTCGACCAGGCCCATCGCTACGTGCCCGGCGTCACCACGACCCGCATCACCACAGTCGCCAGACGAGGCGAAGGCGCGAGCCGCCATGTCGAACAAGCGCTCGGCGGCATGGATGAAACGGTCACTCACTGGAACGACGGCCAAGGCTATACCCTGCGGCTGCACAACGGCGAGGCAAGCCCGATCATTTTCAAGGAAGCCACTTTCCTCTATCGACTCAGCGACCACCCCGGCGACCAAAGCGAACTGATCTGCCAATTATCCTACACATTGGATGGCGGACCCACCCTGGAGTTCCTGCACCAGATCGCCCTGAGGAACTTGATCCAGACCACCAACGATGGGGTCGCTCGAGGCCTCAAGAAATTTTACGAAAACACGCCGACTGCGGCAGACAAGGAAACGAACCCATGAGTGAAACACAGGAAAAGGCGCTTCGAGTTGGATTTATCGGCCTCGGCTTTATCGGTGCCCCCATGGCCGCCCGCCTGCCCGAAGCCGGATTCGAAACGTGGGTCCACGACATTTCGACCGACGCCATGGCGCCGCTTGTCGAAGCGGGCGCCCACGCCGCCGACAGCGCAGCGGATGTTGCCAGCCATGCCGAGATCATCGGTGTCTGCGTCCTTGACGACGCGCAGACCGAATCTGTCGTGGCCGGACCCGGTGGTCTTCTCGAAACAGCCCGGCCCGGAACCATTATCGCCCTGCACGGCACCATCCATCCCGAGACCACCAAACGACTGGCCGAAACGGCGGCGGCCAAAAGCGTCACGCTGGTCGACGCCCAGATGACCGGCGGCCCCCATGGAGCTGCTGCGGGAACTCTCCGATATATGGTCGGCGGAAGTGAGCAGGACTTCGAGCGCGTGCGTCCCTTCCTCGCCGCCTCGGGGCAGGACATCATCCATTGTGGTCCGCTCGGGGCGGGGACTACGGCCAAGCTCGGCAACAATCTCGTGCAATATTGCTTCTGGCAGGCACTCACCGAGGCACAGAACCTGACCCGGAGTCAGGGCGTCGCCGACGAGAAAATTCAGGAAGTCCTCGGCTGGATCCTCAACGACAGCGCCGTGCTGATGCTGGCAGGCCGCAATGCTCTCGAAGCCGACCCGGGCAATGATTTTCTGGCGGAGCGATTCGCCGGAGCCGCCAAGTTGCTGGAAAAGGACCTTGGCCTTGCCCTCGAGGTCGGTCACGCTGCCGGGCTCAAGATGCCGGCCGCCGAACTCACCGCGCGCAGTGCGGCCGCGATCCTCGCGCTCCCACCGGAGGACTGAGGCATCGCCGAGACTAAGGCGTGATCCGGTAGGAAACGGGTAACTTCTTGAGCCCCACGACAAAGCTGGAGTGAATCTGGCTTGCCTCGCCCGTCGCCTGCACCGACTCGAGGCGATTGGCCATCTCGGCGACCAAGGCTCGCAACGATCGCTTCGCCATATGTGCGCCGAGACAGAAATGCTCGCCGATCCCGAACCCGAGGTGCGGATTGGGGTTCCGGTCCACCCGAAACGCGAAGGGGTCCGCGAAGACCTCCTCGTCCCGGTTGGCCGAGGCGTAGAACATGGCAAGGAAATCGCCTTTGGCAATTTTCTGCCCCCGCACCTCGGTATCTGCGAGGGCCGTCCGCTTCATATAGTTCACAGGTGCGGTCCAGCGGACGATTTCCTCGACCGCCGAGTCGATCCACTCCGGATGCGCGCGAAGCTTGGCCAATTCCTCGGGGTTCTTGAGCAATTCCTGCATCATCCCGGCAATCGCATTTTTGGTCGTATCGTGACCCGCGGTGAAAATAATCAGGTAGTAGCCGAACGTCTCGAGCGGCCCCATCTGTTTTCCATCAATCTCGGCATTCGCAATCACCGTGGCCAAATCGTCAGTGGGATGCGCGCGGCGGTCCTCGATAATCCTCTCGAAGAGAGCGTAAATCTCCGTCCCCAAAGCAACCACTCGCTCGTCATAATCATCGCCTTCGCGACGCAGATCGGGGTCGTCCGCCGCAAACAGCTGATTCGTCAGTTCGAGGACCTTCGGCTCTTCCTCGGGCGTCAGACCGAGAACCGTCGAGAGAATCGTCAGCGGGTGCCGCACCGCAACCTCTGTCGCCCAATCGCAAACGCCCTCGCCGCCCGTTCCCGCAAGATCGTCGAAAATCCTGCGCGCACTTTCCTCGATCGCCGCGTCCAGTCGAGTAATCGAGCGCGGCGTGAACCAGGCGCTGGTGACTTTGCGATAAGCCACATGATCGGGCGGGTCCATTTCGATGATCGTTTTCATCGCGCCAAGGCCGTTTCCGTCAGCCCGAGCCTTCAATTGATGATCCCCCAGAACGACGACACCCGGCTCGTTGGAAAAAAGCGCGGGCTGTTTGGAAATCGCGGATATATCGGCATGCTTGGTGATCGCCCAGAAGGGTTCGAACCCCGCCGGTGTGCAGCGATGCACCGGAGACTCCTGCCGCAGGCGCGTCCAGAGATCGTGCGGCGTGCCGTTCTCCGCGTAGGAAACCGGATCGACCAACTCTCGACCGTCCGTGATTCGATTCCCGTTGCCGGGCCCCTCAGGCATTCGCCAGACTTTCCTCGGCGATATCCGCATTGGCCGAAACCGTTTGGACATCGTCATCGTCTTCGAGCGCGTCGAGAAGCTTGAGCAGCTTGGTCGCCTCTGCGCCGGCGATCGCCTGCGTATTCTCCGGCACATTGGCCACTTCCGCGCTGACGATGGAAAATCCGCTGGTCTCGAGAGCATCACGAACATCGGCGAATCCTTCGGGTTCGGTTGTGACCTCGAACCCTTCGCCCATCGCGGCCACATCTTCCGCTCCGGCCTCCAGTGCCACCTCCATGACCCGCTCTTCCTCGGCGGAATCCGCCTCGACCATGACCAAACCCTTTTTGTGGAACATCCAGTTCACACAACCCGATTCGCCCATATTGCCGCCATTTTTGTTGAAGGTCATGCGAACAGACGAGACGGTTCGATTGCGGTTATCCGTCAGGCAATTCACCAGAATCGCGACGCCACCCGGGCCATAACCTTCGTAAGTCACGTCCTCATAGGTTGCGCCCTCGAGATCCCCCGTACCCTTCTTGATGGCCCGATCAATATTATCGGCCGGCATACTGGCGGACTTTGCGGCGCCAATTGCTGTGCGCAGGCGAGGATTGAAGTTCGGATCCCCGCTGTTCCCCATCCGCGCAGCGACCGTGATTTCACGAATCAGCTTGGTGAAGATCTTGCCACGCTTCGCGTCCTTGGCAGCCTTCTTGTGCTTGATTGTACTCCACTTTGAATGTCCCGACATGTTCGATACTCCCCCGCGAACCCTAACAACGAAGGCGAGAAATTCCATCCGGAAGGCCCCGCTCGGATGGTTTTCTGCATCCGAGCGAGAAACACGTACGCGGACGTTGCTTGCCGGAAGCGCCCACCATACACTCCAGCCATGGCCTCCGACCTGTTTGACCCCGAGAATTGCTGCCAAATTCCGCGAAAAACCGAATCCGGCGAAGACCGTTCGGCCCATGAAATCGCGCGAGAAATCGGCGAGTTCGCAGGACCGGGTACTTGCCGCATCGACACGGCAGGCCCTCTCGATGCCACTTTCGCGCTGAAAGTGATTCATGCCCTCAAAGGCCCGGCACGAAACCTGATCCTCCCGCTGCAGTTGGAGGCCGTCTTTCATAAAGGGCTCATCGACGAGGCCGCCCGGGCCGGTTGCGTCGGGATCGAGCTGCGACGGGAAGGCTTTCTGAGGAGCGCACTCGGCAACGGCCTCCAGGCGTCGACAGATGAGCAACAAGCCTTGATCATGAGCTTGCGGCGCGCCCGCGGTCTCGGCATGGCCACCATCATGGACCTGGAGCTCGGGGTAGCCGGGGATGATGAGGGCGTATTCGAGAGGACCATGCAGTTCCTCCGCCAAGCCCTGGTCGCCATTCCCCGCCTCCACCAGAATGAGAAGAATGTATCGTCCTTGATGACTGCCGAGAATCGCCAGAACGGGATGGACTGGTTGCATAACAAGCTCGTTCGGCACCGGGAGATCTGGCGAAGGTCCCTTTGGCCTTCCGGAAAGACACGCGAGACAATGGCGGCTGGCTATCGACAGCGAAAGGAAACTCCGCTCGAAACTCGCGGGCATTATACCACCACGATGCAGATCCTCTGCGCTTTGAACCGGCGACGCAAAACCTCGCGCCGTCAGGCCATGTTGCCTGTCGCGCCCGATCTGCAACAACAGCCACCCAAAGCCTGGTTGGAGGTCCGCGCGGCCAGCGATTCGACTCTCCGAACCCTCGACGTCGCCGTCGCCGGCACACTCGACCTGCGCGGAGCCCGAAAGCTGCTCGAGCGCGTAGGTGAAGCTCTGCAGTCCGGCTTCGTACACGTGACGATTGATTTCTCGGGACTGGAATGGGTTTCCCTCGAGGTCATCAATCGTTTCGTCGAAGAAAATCAGGTCCGGTTTCGCGCAATGGCGAATCAGGCAAAGCTCGTCAATCTGCAGTCGACGGTCGACGCCCTCCGCCAACAACTCGGGGATACGGAAGCCGTACAACTTCTGGCGGCAGCGGCCCCCGCCCGGGTCACGGCCTGAAACCGGACTCTCGCTGCAAGCTTTCTACTCCCCCAGAAGTTTATCGTAATCTACCGGGTCGAATCGGCGCTCCGGGATGCGACGCCACCGTTCCCTCGTCGCGCGCAGGCGCTCGCGGATCTGCTTTTCATGCGGGGTTCGGCGCGAAAGCCCCTCTTTCTCGAGATGGCGCAGCAGGCGACTTCTCGACCCCAACCCAAGACAGCCTCGGCGAGCGAGGTCATCAAGCGAAGTTCGCAAACTATCCTCCCCGACTCCGGTCGCCTCGCGCAACGCGGAGGCAACAGCGGACACGCCCGCCAGGTCCATCCGGTTGTTTTCGAAGAGAACCGCGGCCGTCTGAAGATAATTGAACGTCGGCACGAGACGGGAACCAAAGACATGGAAGGCCGAAGGTGGTGTGCGCTTTTCCAACCGAATGTAGATTCGCTCGACGACTTCCGGGCTCTCGGGCTCGATCCCCAGAGACTCGACCGCCGCGAGGATGCGCTCACGCTGCCGACGGCCGACGCTCAAACGATCCAGAGAGCGGCCCAATGCCGAAGCATCCAGTCTCCCGTTGAGAATGTCGGCATAGAGAGAGTAGATCACCGGATCACTTTCCCAATCGTCGCCGAAAAGAACCTCGTGGGGGGGACGGTCTCCAGCGGCTCGACTCTCGAGCAACTCCACCAGCTTGTAGCCGACCTGCTCGCGCAAGCTCCGCCAATGTCCCCGAACCAGATTGCGTAATTGGTCCTTGAAGATGATGCCGTCGAAGGCAACACCATCGTTGGCCAACTTTTCCCGGATCACATTCTCCAATTGCGGAGGACTGGCCGAGAGAAAAAATACCTGCGGGCCCAGAGCCTGCGCTTCGGCAACCCGCCGCAGAGCCTGGACCAACTCCGGCACACCTGGAAGGTGCTTCTTGTCCGCGGCCTCCTCAAAGGGAATCCGAAGAAGCCCTCGCAAACTTTCAAAGCGAGTCGCCAGGTAGGTCTTGTCGAGGTCCAGTCGAAAGGCGACCCGGGCGGGTGAGCGACTGTCATGCGTCGCGTCGGAAAGACTCGCGGGCAAACTCATCGCAGCGCCGCCACAGCCTGCCGCGCCGATGCCGGAAACTGCCCCCGAACAAGGAGTGCCGCCTGAACAACAGCATTTCGCAAGGCCGGCGTCTGCGATTGGCGGTGTGCGTGGATGCAGACCTGTGAAAATCCGAGCGCTGGCGATCCGCCATAATTTATACGCTCCACAAGTGCCTGAGGCTTCCCATCATCCCGAGCCCACGGACGATGACGCCAGAGGGCGCGCGTCCGGCTATCGCTCCCCGGCGGGGCCTCTGCCGCGCGATCCTCAATTCCACGCATGACAGACCGGCCCGTGCGCCCCTCGCATACGGCAACGTCCACCAGGCCGCCGAATAAATCGGGCTCTTCCACGACGCCGACAAATTCGAAATCCTCGGCGGCCACGAGCGTCGCCAGCAGCGTCTCTGGCAGCGATTCAGAAGATTTGGCCCCCGGAGGACTTGCCAATATGCCCACCCGCGGCCTCTCTAACGAGGCCACAGCTCGAACGTAGGCCGCGCCCATCGCAGCGAAAGCCATCAAGTCGCGCGGACGGCAATGATCGTTGGCGCCCACATCGACCAACAGTGCCAAAGCATTCTCGGACCGACGCTTATGGCTCCCGGCAAAGACGAATCCGAATCCCGGAACGATTCCGGGCAAACGTCTGAAATATTTCTGCAGGGTCAACAGACAGGCTTCCCGGCTTCCCGCCGTGACCAGCGCATCGGCTTCCCCCTCGCCGACCATGCTGCCCGCGAGAGCCATGGAGTTCTTCTTGCGACGCATGGCTCGAAGGGGGTCTTCCTCGGGGCTGACCCACGAGGCGGCATGCCGGACCGTCACTCGCGCAGGATCGTAGGGTTCCCGGTCAAGCAGTTGCTGCAAATCCGTTTCATCGCCCACGAGAATCGTCTCGATATCCGTTTCCAGAGACAAGGCGCAGGCGGCGCGAACCGCAGCTTCAGGTCCGAAGTCCCCTCCCATCGCGTCGAGAGCAACCCGTGCCCTCATGACAAACGCCGCAGGAGTTGCAGGAACTTCCGCCGAGAAACCTCGTATTTGAAGGCCTTCCGTCCCTCGATCTCCACGACGGGGACCTCGTGGCCGTACTTCTCGGCCAATGCAGGGTCGGTATCGACGTCGACCTTTTCGAGTGAAAAGGTTGCCGAGGCGTGGGCCAGCTCCAGCTCCCGAAGAGCGTCGTCACACAAGCAGCAGTCCTGCCTCCCGTAGAGAACGACCCGCGGGACCCTCTCTCCCGCAGCTGCGGTCTTTCTGCCAAACGCTCGCATCGCTCTCAACGCCACCCGGAGATGAAAAAAAGCCCGTAAAACTGAACTTTCTTTCGCCATATACGATCCATAACTCTCATCGGAGGACCCAGCGAACGCTTTTCGATGCCCGCGACGACGAACCTCTCCGAACGTGAGCCAGTCCCTCCGGGTTGTTACATCGACGGATACCTTCGCGCCATAGGCCAGCAGGGTATAAATTCCCGGGCCAGCTGACGGAATCTCGCCGGAAACCGAGGTTTTTCAGCGACAACGGGCAGCCATGCGGGTGCCGAAGGCGGCCCGATTCGGCCCAAACCGGGATCCCTGCCTCCGTTGACGCGGCCACGGGTGTTCGCTAACCCATGGAAGCTCGGTTTTCCGAAGGAAATTGGTGGAATAATGGCTTACGCAATCATCCGCACTGGCGGCAAACAATACAAGGTCGAACCCGGAGAAACCATCCGTGTCGAAAAACTCCCGGGAGAGATCGGTTCGGACATCGAATTCCCCGAGGTTCTGCTGCGTTCCACCGATGATGGATTGTCGATCGGCGCTCCGCTCGTCGAAGACGCCAAGGTAGCCGGCAAGATCGTCGAACAGGACAAGGCCAAGAAAATCCTCGTCTTCCACAAGAAACGACGAAAAACCTTCAAGAAACTGAACGGCCACCGCCAGCCTTATACTGCGGTTCGCATCGACTCGGTCGCATAGGAGCTCACTCATGGCGCATAAAAAGGGACAGGGCAGCACACGCAACGGGCGTGACTCCAACGGACAACGTCGCGGCGTCAAGCTCTTCGCGGGTCAGCCGGCACGCGCGGGTGCGATCATCGTCCGCCAACTTGGCACCCGAATCCATCCGGGCAAGAACGTCGGCATGGGCCGGGACTACACCATTTTTGCGAAAGTCGATGGCACTGTCCACTTCGAGCGCGTCGGGCGCGACAAAAAACGCGTCAGCATTCTGCCTGCCGAAGGTTGAGAACTCTCCCGTGATAGGGAGTTGAGCGGCGGGCCTGGCGCTCGCCACCACGGAGCCACTGATGAAATTCGTCGATGAGGCGGAGATTTCCGTCACGGCCGGTTCCGGCGGAGACGGATGCGTGGCTTTTCGGCGGGAGAAATTTGTCCCGCGCGGCGGTCCCTCCGGAGGCGATGGCGGCAACGGCGGACATATTTTCGTCGAAGCAACCACGCGACTGACCACCCTGCTCGACTTCCGGTACCGCCCCCATATTCGCGCGGACCGCGGTGAGCACGGTCGGGGCAAGGACCAATACGGTCACGGCGGTGAACATCAGACCATCCGGGTCCCCGTCGGGACTCTGGTGCGTGATGCGGATACCGGCGAAACACTCGCCGACCTCAAGCAGGACGGACAAAGGGTCGCTGTAGCCAAAGGGGGCAAGGGAGGCCTGGGAAACATTCATTTCCGCTCCTCGACCCGACAGGCTCCACGGATCGCGACACCCGGAGAGCCGGGCGAAGAACGCCGATTGGCGCTGGAGCTTCGCCTGCTCGCCGATGTCGGTGTTGTCGGTTTCCCGAATGCGGGCAAATCCTCTCTCGTCGCACGACTTTCTGCTGCTCGGCCGAAAATCGCGGACTACCCCTTCACAACCCTGCAACCCCATCTCGGAGTTGTCCGGATCGACGAGGGCGCCTCTTTTGTCATCGCCGACGTGCCGGGTATTATTGAAGGTGCTCATAAGGGCGTCGGCCTTGGTACACGCTTCCTCAGACACCTTTCGCGAACCGGTACCCTGATTCATTTGGTCGATCTTTCCTGTCCTGACCAACGTGATCCTCTGGTCGACATCGCGACCATCGACGAGGAACTCGCAAACGCCGAGGTCTCGATGGCCGAAAAACCGAGGATTCTGGTAGCGAACAAGATCGATCTTCCCGAAGCCCGGGAGAACTTCGAGGCTCTCCGCAGCCATCTCGAAGATCGTGGAAAAGAGCTCCTTGCCATCTCCACCGCGACGGGAGAAGGTCTTTCCGAATTGGTTGGCCGGATCGCCGCGGAACTGCGGCGGCTGCAGGCCGAAGCGGAAGAGCCCGATGACGATTGAGTCTCAGCTAGAAGCCAAGCGCCCGCTGGTCGCAGGACTGCAGCGCGTCGTCGTCAAAATAGGCTCGTCCCTGCTTACCGACCCCGACGGACTTCGCACAACCCAGATCGAAACTCTGGCGCGGGAATTGGCGGCGATTCACGCACGCGGCGTAGCCGTCACCCTGGTCTCGTCCGGAGCCATCGCAGCGGGCCGCTCTCGTCTGCCCATCGGCGAGCACCCTACCATCCCCGAGCGACAAGCCGCGGCAGCGGTGGGCCAGATACACCTGATGAGTGCCTACGAGGAAGTTTTTTCCGAATACGGCATTCAGGTCGCACAGATCCTTCTGGACGCCGATGATCTCGCAAGCCGACATCGCTACATGAATGCGGCGCATGCAGTCGAAACCCTGCAGCAACACAAGATTCTGCCGATCGTGAACGAGAACGACACCGTTTCGATCGACGAATTGAAGTTTGGCGACAACGACCACCTGTCGTCGATGGTCGCCAGCCTTGTCCGAGCCGACCTCCTCATCATTCTCAGCGATGTCGGCGGTATGTATACGGCCAACCCGGCGCGAGAACAGGACGCAGAGCGGATTCCGCTCATCGCGCGGATCGATGCCCCGCTCCTCGCCCGCGCCAGAGGGCGCGGTTCCTCCGTCGCCACCGGCGGAATGGAATCCAAATTGCGTGCCGCACGCAAAGCCGCCACTGCAGGAATACCCACCATCATTACCGATGGTCGCGTGACCGGAGCTTTGGAGCGAGCCATCGACCCTACCTGCGATGAGGGGACTTTGATCCTGCCCGTCGGCGATCGACTGGGTCGACGGGAACATTGGATTGCCTTCTCGGTAAAGCCGCGGGGCAGCCTCCACCTCGACAAGGGCGCCGTCATCGCCGTCTCCGAGGAGGGGCGCAGTCTTCTCCCTTCCGGGTTGACCGCGCTTGAAGGGCGCTTTGAAGCCGGCGACTGCGTCAGCCTGTTCGATCCGCAGGGACACGAATTCGCACGCGGGCTGGCCTCTTACACCTCCAGGGAAATGGCTTCGATTCTGGGCAAGCAAAGCGGAGAGGTCGAGGGCATCCTCGGCTACAAGATGGGATCTTCCATCGTGCATCGCAACGACCTCGTGTTGCTGAACAGTCTCGAGTAGGCATGAATTAATGGAGTCCCGCGTCGGCATATACGGTGGAAGCTTCAATCCGATTCATTTCGGGCACCTTCGCTGCGCGCTGGAAGTTCGCGAACGGGCTCGCCTCACCTGCGTGAAGCTGGTGCCCGCGAGTAACCCCCCTCACAAAAAAGCGGCCGGCATCGCACCGGCCGTTCATCGACTGGCCATGCTCGAGGCTGCTGTCGCAGGCGAAGCCGGGCTCCAGATCGATTCGCTCGAATTGGAGAGGGGCGGGACTTCCTACACGATCGATACCCTGTACGAGCTGCAGAAACGGTATCCGGATACTCGACATGCTCTGATTCTCGGATTCGACAGTTTTTGCGATCTGCCTACGTGGAAAGATTTCCGTAAAATCCTCGCGGAGGTCGATCTGGTGATCACATCGCGCCCCCCCGATGTCGTCGCGCAGGGACAAAATGAACCTGCCTTCGAAAAGCTTCCCGTGGCTGTAAGCCGGGAATTCTGCTATCAGAAAGACAGCCGGTGCTATACTCACGAAAGCGGACGGAAACTGGAATTTATCCCGGTGACGCCCATCGATATCTCAGCCTCAGCGATTCGCGAGGCGATTGCCGCGGGCGGATCCGGCAGGTTTCTTCTACCGGACCCCTCCCTCGACTACCTCGAAAAGCAGGGGCTCTACCGCACGCCCCAGCCTGCCGGAGACACCTCTCTTGAGTAGCGAAGAAACAACCGAAGACCTCGACACGATCTGGGAACGCATCCTCATCGCCAGCGAAGCGGCTCTCGAAAAGAAAGGGATCGACCCCCTGGTTCTGGACCTGCGTGAGCACAGCCAGATGGCCGACTACTTTCTGATCGTATCAGGTCGCTCCGACACTCAGGCCCGAGCAATCGCGGACAGCATCGGCGAGGCATTGCGCCACGAAGGTCTTTATCCGATCTCGGTTGAGGGCACGCGAACCGGGCACTGGATCTTGCTCGACTACGGCGATTTTCTGGTCCACGTCTTCTACGGCCCGACCCGAGAGACTTACGGCCTGGAGCGTCTCTGGGCTCGCGCGACGGAGCGCCCCCTGCCACCGGAGCTCCTCGAAACAAGACCGACTCTGCCCGAAGGCCCGCGGTTCAACGAGATCTGAATGTTACGCGCCATCGGAATCGCCCTGCTGATTGCCTTGGTTGGAAGCGCCGTGGGCTGGCTGTTCTATTGGAATGGACAGGAAACCACCCTCCACCTCGCTGATGGCCACCATTTGGTCTTTCCCATGGCCCTCCACATCCTCGGCGCGATCGCTCTGGGCGCGAGCGCGGTCCTCGCCGGTCTGTCGCTCCGCAGTGCCGGTCAAGCTCTCCGACGAGTGGGAACCAAGCGACGGGATCGGCGACATCAGGAGGCGGACCAACTCCGCGACGAAGGTACCCAACGATTGTGGTCGGGGGACATTCGCGGCGCAGCCAAAGTTCTCGGACAGGCCGTACGCCGACGCCCCGATGACCTGCAGGCGGCCCTCGCTCTTGCGCGATCCCACGAGGAACGCGAAGAATGGGCGGCGGCACTCGAAATCCTCGAGGGCATCCGGGCCGCGCATCAGGGCAGCGAGATTCGATTGCTCTCGCGCATCGGTCGACTCGCCCTGCGAACAGGAAATTCAGGTGCCGCGATCGCAGCTTTCCGTGAGGCCGTTCAGGAACAACCCGAAAGCCCTCGCCTGCTCGCCGAATTTTCGAATGCTCTGGCTACAGAAGGCAAGTATGCAGAAGCCGCTACCGTTGCCGGCAAATGCCTCGCACAGGAGCGTGAGCCCTCTCGTCAGGCCGCCGCTCGGGCCTTATGGCTCTCGCTGCGCTATCGGGCTGCCTTGAAAGAACCTGATGCCGCTTCGGCGCTGACCCAGTTGCGACGGATGGTCAAGGACGCGCCCGAGTTTCTGCCTCCTCTGCTGGAACTGGCGCGCCTCCTCAAGGAAGCCGGCGACCGCAAGGGCGCTGACCGCCTCTACCGAGGCTCTCTCAAAAAAGAAGTTCGCGGCGTGCTCCTCGAACGACTGCTGGCCCTCCACACAGCCAACGGTGAACCCGAAAAGGCACTCGCGCCCCTGCGCGCCCTGCTCCGCGGCAACAGACTTGCCGCCCCGCGTCTGGCCCTTGCGCGTGGACTCCTTGCCGCCGAGGACTACGAGGCGATGTCCACGGAACTTCAGGAGCTTTCGCTGACGGCAACGATCGACACCGAAACCTGCCTTTCGCCCGAAAGAGACCTTCTCGCAGCAGAGCTCGCCTCCGCGCGTGAACTCGACCGCGAGGCTGCGACACTTTTTCGACGGGCTGCAGAGGGCACCCACCACCCATTCTCTTACGAATGTCGCGCCTGTAAAAGACCCGCCGAGTCCTGGTCAGACAGCTGCGCTTGCGGAGTTTGGGGAGAACTCGAATGGCGTGTCGGCACCACCGAACTTGCCGAGCCCGCGCAATAGAATCAAGATCTACCTAGAAGTCCGGTACGAACATCGGGAAATAAGAGCGCTGATAATCCTCTTCCGTGCCGGCCCGCCAGGCCTTCAGCATTTCTTCGCTGAGAGGATCGCAACCAACCTTCAGCGGTGCTCTCTCATCGAGAATGGCATCGACGATTCGGCTGGCCGCCTCCGGGGCCGGCGTCTTCAACTCCTCCACGGCTCCACGTCCGGCGTGCCCAAGCTCCGCTGCCGCCCTGTAGGCAGCAAAAGAGGTCGCTTGGGGCTCCTTTCCCGACGCGGCCAGCATATCGGTATCGATCGGACCGGGGAGCACCTCCAACAAGCGAATCCCGAAGGGTGCGAGTTCGCAGCGCAACGACTCGCCAAGAGCCGATACAGCAGCCTTGCTGGAGCGATATAATGCGTAGAAGGGCACCGGAGCGAGCAAGGAGACGGAGGTAATATTGGCGATCACCCCGCCACCGCTGCGGCGCAGTTCCGGGATCACGGCCTGCGTCAATGCCGCCAGACCAAAGACGTTTGTATCGAAAATACGTCGCCACGCGTCGATCGAGTCGTGCTCGAGCGGAAGATGCTCATCATCGGCCCCCGCATTATTCACGAGAACACGTAAACCCCCTGGCGGTTCAAAATCCTCGAGTTTGGTCACGTCCAGCAAGACAGGGTGCAGGGCCGGACAATCTCGCTGCAGCGCTGCGCCATCCTCCATCCGTCGCACGCCCGCAAAGACCTCGAATCCTCGATTCGAAAGTTCGATTGCCACAGCGCGCCCAATGCCTCGACTCGCCCCCGTAACCAAAGCCCTTCCGCCCGTAGTCATGGCGCCAGCGCTAGCATGGGGCCGGCCCGTCGGAAAGCGATGCCTCCGCGATCAAGCCGCAGCAGGGTCCGGGAAGAGATAGGGATGCAGGGAGCGAAGACCGTGAATATCGTGGATATCCTTCGACAAATCAGGAATCTGCGCCACAGGTAATTCGGCCGGCAAGCCTGCGCGAAACAATTCGATTCGCAAGGCATCCCCCCTGGCCCGGGCCACATAATCCCGCGCGGTCCCGGTGATCGTCCCGGCCAGCGCCGTCGGATTGGGCAATCCATCCTTGCGGGCCATCGATTCGAGAGCCTCCTCGACGCCGGCAAACAGCCGCTGTCTGTCCGTAACCCCCGGGAGTTCGTGAACTCGGTTCATCACGACGCCTTTTAGCGGCATGCCTTTTTCGGCCATGCGGCCCTGAAGGTACTCGGCTTGCCCGAGGACTTGCTCGCCGGGACCAGCGACCAATACGAATGCTGTTTCCGAGGCCCGCAGCAATGCCGTGACCCGTTCCACCCGAGCCTCGAATCCATCAAAGAGTTCTCCCATGCCGGCGAAAAACTCGCTCACTTGCGAGAGCACGGCCACACCAGTCACATCCTCGATCTTGTCAAGCACAAACCGGACACTTCGATTCATCGACTGGAAGACCGTCCATCCAGAAGTGACTCCCGGGAGAAACCACTTCACCACTTGCTTGTCGAGAAATGCGAGCAATTTGTCGGGCGCATCGAGAAAGTCGAGTGCATGCTGGGTTGGCGGCGTATCGACCACGATCAAATCGTATTCACCGCTCGCCTCGAGAGCCCCCAACTGTTCCACAGCCATATACTCCTGGGACCCGGCAAAGCTCTTCGAAAGCTGTTGGTAGAAGGGATTCGCAAGAATCTTCTCTTCCACTTCCGGGCGGGGCGAGTGCCGAGCCACGAGTTCATCCCAACTTCCCTGCTGGTCCAGCATCATGGCCGCCAGAGACCCCGAGACCGAGGGACCCAGAACTCCGGGGGGCACCTGACCTGGGGTATTCCCGATCGGGCCGACACCAAGCGAATCTGCAAGACGACGCGCAGGGTCGATGGTCAGAACGATCGCCCGCCTGCCCTGTAGAGCACCCCGAAGTGCGATACTCGCGGCGGTCGTCGTCTTGCCCACACCGCCCGAGCCTGCACACACGATGATGCGATGGTTTTCCACCAACTGATCGAGACCGGAGGCTGTGCTCATCAAGAATCCTCCCGAGAAGGCGCCGGCGCCACTGCCAACTCCGCCGTGAGATTATCGGCCACTTGCCCGACCTGCTCCGAGGAAAACTCCTCACAGAAAAGATAGGGCAGGAGAGCCATGCGCGCACCCAATTGTTGCTCGAGACGGATCACCTGAGCCTCGTTCAAAGCAGCCCATTCCACCTCGGCACGAGCCGCGTCCAGAGTTTGCATCAGGTCCTCGCGGATCGCGGGATCCACGTCTCCAGAAAGAAGACCTGCTTCCAATGCGGCAAGCTCCGGCGGTTCGCATGGCGGTTCGTGGTACTGATTCACGACCATCAGGGAAAGCGACATCCCGATATCCTCCAGCGCGGCCGCCATCTCCACAGCTTCGTTCGCCGGCATCTCCTCGGGCAAGGTCACCAGCACTGCTCCCGTGCGCGAACCGTTCCGCAGAAGGCCGGCGACTCTCTCGGCCTCACGATGCACGAGTCCCACCGTGAAAGTCTCGGCTGCCGCCTGCGGCATCGAAAGATACTGAATTCCATGTCCGGTCGCGGGGGCATCCACGATCACGAGGTCGGGGCCCGAACCATCCCGCTCCTTGCGCTCCGCTTCGAACCAGATTTTGCCGATCGCCATCAACTCCTTGAGCCCCGGCGCGGCGGCAACGAAATATTGATAGATAGCGCTCTTGAAGATCGTATCGAGCAGTCGCCTTACCGGAACGACGAGCGCCAGATATTCTTCCAGGGAGCTTTGGCCATCAACCACCTCGAGCGAAATACGTTCGAGCTCGGGAGGGGAGTCTGGAGCATCACGCAGCGCATGGAATGCACGCTCCAGAGAGCGAGCGCCTTCGAGTTCGATGAGAAGAACTTTTTTGCCCACGCGCGCGGCCGCAAGCGCGAGCGAGAGCGCGACTGTGGTTCGCCCCACGCCGCCCTTACCGACGACGAATAACAGTCGACGGGAGAAGAGTGCCGTCTGACTCACTCGGAACTCGAAACTTTGCGGAAGGCAAGAGTGGCGTTTGTACCGCCGAAACCAAAAGAGTTGGAAAGCGCGATCTCTGGTTGTGCGCGCCGGGCCACATTCGGCACATAGTCGAGATCACAATCCGGATCTGGCGTCGTCTGATTGATCGTCGGCGGCAGAATTCCCTCGCGAATTGTCAGCGAAGTCAGCACGGCTTCCACACCCCCGGCCGCACCCAACAGATGGCCCGTCATCGACTTCGTTGAACTCACTGGCAATTTGTCGGCTCCGGCACCGAAAAGCTCGCGAATTGCCGCCGTTTCATTGGCATCGTTCACCGGAGTCGATGTCCCATGTGCGTTGATATAGTCCACATCCTCTGGCACCAATCCAGCATCCTCCAAACAGAGAGCCATGCAACGAAGGGCACCGGAAGGCGCTGGTTTCGTGATATGATAAGCGTCCGCATTCGCACCATAGCCGATCATCTCGGCATGGATACGGGCACCACGGGCGCAGGCCGCCTCCCACTCCTCAAGGATCAGGATCCCCGCGCCCTCCCCGATCACGAAGCCATCCCGCCCGTGGTCAAAGGGACGGCTCGCGCCCTCGGGGTCGTCGTTCCGCGTCGAGAGAGCGCGCATCACCGCAAAGCCGCCGACGCCCAACGGGGTCACTCCTGCCTCGGCGCCTCCGGCGATGGCAGCATCGAGATAACCATCCCGAATCGCCCGAAACGCTTCACCCACCCCGTGAGCACCCGAGGTGCACGCACTGGTCGCAGCGTAGTTCACTCCCTTGGCGCCAAATCGCATCGAGATCTGCGCCGGAGCCAAATTACCGATCAGTTTCGGAATAAAGAACGGGGACAGGCGCTTGAGGCCATTCTGCATATAGTTGAGGTGCGTCTCCTCAATCGTCTGGAGGCCTCCAATGCCGACACCCACGATGACGCCGACGCGTTCTGCGTTGGCATCGTCGATCGTCAGACCCGAGTCCTCCATCGCGCGAGTGGCCGCTCCCAGGCCGTACTGGATGAAGGCATCCATTTTTTTACGGTCTTTCTTGCCGACGAACTCATCTGCATCAAAACCCTTGACCTCGCCGGCGATCTGGCTGGCGTGCTCCGAGGGGTCGAAGCGGGTGATGCGCGTGATGCCGGAGCGCCCTTGGCAGACCGCCTCCCAGCAGGACTCCACGTCGCAACCCAGGGGGCTTACCAGACCCAAGCCGGTCACGGCCACTCGCCGCCTTTCGAGTCGATCAGTACGCATTCTACCCCAATAGGTATGGAAGCCCACAAAGATGTGTCAAGCCGGCCGCAAATCGGCTTCCAATCGGCCGCGGACGTTGACGCGTCGGCGGCAGGCCTCTACCATCCGATTATGTCAGCTCGGAGCATCGTCGGAATCCTGGTTCTTTTGGCCATGGCCACTGCCTGCAACAGCAAAAGGGTGCGTGTCCCTGCGGCCGACGAGGTCTACGCGCGCGGAACCATGGCGCACGACAGCGAAAGCTACGAGTCTGCGATTCGAGAATATCGCTTCTTCCTCGACCACTACCCACTGGATCCGCGTGCGGAGGAAGTCGAAAGGCGGGTCGCTGATGCCTATTTCGAGGACGGACTCTATCCCGAAGCCATCGCAACTTACGGACATTTCCAGCATATGCATCCAACCAGCGCGGATCAGGCTCTGATCGAATATCGAATCGGAGAGGCCTATCGCCTGCAAATGGATACTGTCGATCGCGACCTCGCGTCGGCCCAGAATGCGCATGAACGATACCGCAACCTCGCCCTGCGCTTCCCGGATACCGCGCACGCGGATCGGGCAAGAGAACAGCTGGCAGAAACGCGAGAGCATCTCGCGCAGCGCGAGCTCTATGTCGCCGAGTATTATGCCGAGAACGACCAGTACCGCGCGGCGACAACGCGCGCCGGCGAAGTCGTGATTCGCTTCCCCGACACGGCCGTCACGGAGAGTGCCATCGCGCTCCTGCAAACGCTGGCCGAGGAAGAAAAAGATCAAACTCTCGACACCCTCTCCGACAATGCGATGGCCGAACTCAAGGCCAATGCGTCCATTCCCGAGGACGAACAGCGCCCGCTCTATGCAGGCCCTGCCCTGAAACTTCTGCGGTTGCACCTCGAGCAATTCAAAACCCAGCCTGCGACCGCTCGCACAGACGACTGATGCCGAAGACCTGCGCCATCGTGGGGATCGGTGGTTTGGGCGCGCCTGCCGCAGCGCTTCTGGGTAGCTTCGGCGACTGCAACCTCCGCCTCCTTGACGATGACTGCGTCGACCTTTCCAACCTGCCCCGACAACCCCTGTTCGGGGAGATGGATATCGGCCAGCGGAAGGCGGAAGTCGCGGCTCGACATATCCAGGACCGACTTCCCGGCCTTAGCGTCGAGTTCCGCGAGGAACGTCTTTCTACCGCCAATGCTGCGAATCTACTTGCGGGAGCGGACGTCGTGATCGACGGCACCGACAATCTGGGGTCCAAAAGATTTCTCAATCAATGGTGCTGCGCTGATCGGACGCCGCTGATCCATGCCGGGGCCTCGGGTTGGGATGGCCAACTGACCACAATTCTCCCGGGCCAATCCGCCTGTCTTGCCTGCCTGTTCGGCGATCTCGCCGACGAAATCGGGGGAGCCGAGACGCCCAACTGCGAGCAGGATGGCATCCTCGGACCTGTCGTCGGGGCTATCGGCCTTGCCGCAGCCCGCGAGGCGATTGCCCTGATGCGGGGCGAAAGCCCTGCTCTCGCCGGGCGATTGGCGATTCTCGACGGACGAACCCAGCGCTGGCGATCGCTGAACACTAGACGCCGCCCGGAATGCCCGGCGTGCGGCAAACTTGCGTAAACCGCTTCGCACCGCGATTATCCGAGATGAAAGAGGAGGTTTTCTCGAAATGCCCGTAACCGTCAAAATACCTACACCCCTGCGGAAATTCACCGCCGGAGCTGAATCCGTCCCAGGAGAGGGTGCCAACGTTGGCGAAGTACTCGCCGATCTGGAATCACGCCACTCCGGATTGCAGGAGCGCCTCTGCGATGAGCAGGGAAAGGTGCGCCGATTTGTGAATCTCTACGTCAATGGCGAAGACATTCGCTTCCTGCAGCAACTCGATACGCCGCTCAAGGACGGGGACGACCTCGCCATTGTGCCGGCGATCGCCGGTGGCAGGGATTAAGAACCCGCCCACACATCCGGCTGGCCAACGGGGCCAATCCGTAATCGACCTGGTGGGGCGAACGCCCCTCCTGCGTCTGCGACAAATCACCCGTGACCTGCCCCCGGATGTCCGGATCTGGGCCAAGCTCGAGGGCTTCAACCCCGGGGGCTCGGTCAAGGATCGCCCCGCCGTGCATATGCTGCAGGCGGGAATTGCCTCGGGAGAACTTCGCCCGGGCAAGACGATCCTCGACTCCACTTCGGGGAATACGGGCATCGCCCTGGCCTTGTATGGAGCGGCACTCGGGCTTCCTGTCGAACTCGTCCTGCCCGCCAACGTGAGCCGCGAACGACGTCAGATCATCGAAGCCTACGGCGCGACTCCGATTGAGAGCGATCCCATGGAAGGATCTGACGGTGCGATCCGACTCTGTCGGGAAATTCTTGCGAAAAACCCGGAGCGCTATTTCAAGCCGGATCAATATTTCAATCCGGTGAACCCACTGGCGCATTATGAAACCACCGGCCCCGAAATCTGGGAGCAAACCGAAGGGCGCGTCACTCATTTTTGCGCGACCATCGGGACCAGCGGTACCGTTATGGGGACCGGACGCTTCCTCAAGGAAAAAAACCCTGACATTCAAATCCTCGCCATCGAACCAGATGACGCCTTTCACGGGCTGGAGGGTCTGAAACATATGGCATCGTCGATCGTTCCGGGGATTTATCACGAGGAGGCATTGGACGGGAAGATTCCTGCACCCACCGACGAAGCCTACGATATGGTCTACCGACTCGGTCGAGAAGAGGGCTTGTTGGTCGGGCAAAGCTCCGGGGCCGCGGCCTGGGCTGCTCTCGAACTGGCCAAAACCATGGACCATGGTGATATCGTGACGATCTTCTGCGACTTCGGCGACAAATACCTCAGCACCAACCTTTGGGCGGGCTGGGACGACATCCCCAAACGCGCGTGAGTCTCAGCTATCGCCAGATCGAGGCTTATAGCCGACAAATCATTCTGCGGGATTTCAGCGGCGCATCGCAGGAGAGGCTTCTCGCGGCTTCGATGCTCATTGACGGGAGCGGGATCGCCGCACGAACCGCCGCTACCTACCTCGCCGGCGCCGGAATCGGCCACCTTCATATTGCGCCGGCACTACTCGAACCCCTGCTCTTCGGTGAACTCGGCCAACGGAATGAAGACACTCTCGTCCACGCGACGGCACCCGACACCTCTCCCGATGTGGTGATTTTGACCGCCGCAGATAACCCGCCGAACCTCCCCCGCCTCGGTTATATCCTCGTCGACCAGGACCGTCGCGGCGACACGCATTTGACGCGATTGCCCGCAGAAAGCTCCCTCGCAGCCTGCCCGGCGTGTTTTCCGCGCGAAACTTCGGACACCCTCGATCCGGCAGCCGCTGCCATCGCTGGCAGTCTGGCCGCGCTGACAGCCATCCGATGGATAGCCGAAATCGGCGAAACAGAACCACCTGCGCGGCAAACACTGGTGCGCGGCGGGAGCATTTTTGAAACCGCTCCGTTCCAACCGAAGAAGCCTTGCGAGTGCCCGTAACCTCCCGGGATTTCCTGATGTTGCCCGCACAGCGCCCCCTAGCTAAAGAACAAAGGTTCATTTTCGCCTACCCACAGGTGAGCTGACCGGTCCGTGTCTCTTCTGCAGAGGCAGCGCCTGCGGCTAATCACCCCCGAAGAATAAAGGAAAAACGTCCATGCCCGATTTGATCCCGCCGCACGGTGGCCTCTCCGAACTCGTATCTTGCACGGTCCCCGCCGATAAAGTCGAAGGCTTTTTGGCAGAGACAGCATCCCTCGAGAAGGTCCCCGTCTCCGACGCCGACCTCTCGACGGTCTATCGTTTCGGCGACGGGGCCCTGACGCCCCTGACAGGTCCCATGGACGAGGCGACCTGGAATCGCGTCCTCGACAAGGCGAGTATCGAGTCCGAAGGCGCAGACTACGCTTGGACGATCCCTTTGGCGCTGCCGGTCACGGCAGAGCTCGGCGGCAAGCTGAAGGAAGGACAGAGCGTTGCTCTGACCAATAGCGCCGGAGAAACCGTCGCTCGGCTCGCGATTTCGAGCATCTACGCCTGGGACAAGCCACGCTATCTACAGGCCGTATACGGGACCGACCGCAGCGATCATCCCGGAGCCAAAATGGCACTGGAGGGGGATGCCGATAAAACCCATCTACTGGGTGGGACGATCGAGGTGCTTCCGCAGCCCAAGGATCCGGCGTTCGGAAAATATGTGCTCACACCGCTCGAAGTTCGTGCACTCCTCGCGGAGAAGGGTTGGAAACGGGTCGTTGCCTTCCAGACACGCAACCCTCTCCACCGCGCACACGAATACGCTTTGGTGCACGGTCTCCAAACGCTGATTCGTGACGGCCACGACGCCGGTGCCTGCCTGAACCCCCTGATCGGGGAGACCAAAGGTGACGACGTCCCCGCGGATGTCCGGATGCAGACGTATGAGGCCCTTCTGAGCAACCGCTCCATCGGCGAAGGCGACTCGGATCCCGACCTTTGGGGACCCCGCGGCGAAGCCTGTTCCGATCGCGTCATCCTGCTCGGCCTCGACATCAAGATGTTCTACGGTGGCCCCAAGGAGGCCGTCATGCACGGCATCTACCGACAGAACTTCGGGTTCACCGATATCGTGATCGGTCGCAAGCACGCCGACGCACCTTTCGCCGACGGATCAGCGATCTGGGGCGACTTCGATGCTCAGGAAATCTTCAACGATCTCGGCGGGAAATTGGAGATCAGCCCCCTCAATGTCGGCTTCGCCGCGTACTACGAGTCGATGGGCCGCGTTGATCTGACCGAAAACCACTCCGACGAGAAACCTGTATCGATTTCCGGCAAGGACGTCCGCGCCGCTCTTCAGGCCGGCAAGCCTGTCGATCCGCGCATCATGCGGGAGTCGACCTCCAAGATTCTCGGAGCAAGAATGAGCTCCTGAAACTTTCAGGTGAACAAAAAAGCCCTCGCCTTGGCGAGGGCTTTTTTTTGCCCAATCACGGCCGCGCACCTGGTAATGCGCCCGTGGGTCTTCGGAAGAGATCAGGCCCCCGGCATCGGAAATGGGCTCATCTCAAAAGAAATCCCGTAAACGCGCACCAATAGAAAACCCAGAGCCAGTAGTGCTCCCAGCAATGCACCCAGCGCACCAAGCGCAACTCCCGTCAGCAACAGCCCTGCCAGCAACCCTGCCACCCCGATCAGCGGTGCCAGAAAACCGGAGTCGCCCATCGGGCCTACCGGTTTGGTGAAATCAGCCACGCCCTGAATGGCCGAACTCGAGAGAACGCCATCATCGAGAAACTGGTCACGGAAATCACTCCAGAATTGATCCACACCAGCGAGAATGCTGTCCCACTCCATCTCCGGAAACATAATCAGCCTTTCTACTTCGTCGCCGCGGTTGCCGGCAGCAGGGCCTGCCCGGAGGGCAAGGTCTGCTGCCGCGGGGCGCTTTCAATTTGCTTTGTTCCTTGGCCCTGCTTGATGCCGGCCCCGTTCGGCATGCCCCTATGGGCCCCGATCCAGACCAGCAGGACGCCCCCTTGGTGATTGCGCCCGCCCAACACAACTCGACCTTTTTGGCCGAGCGTCAGGGCTGTGTCCACCATCATGACTTCTTTTTCGAGGAGCTCAACACGAAGCTCGACACGGCCCGAGGCAGCAGCGATCCGCTCGGCCTGGACCCGCAACTCCAGCCCGGCAGGAAGCAGGAAAGTCGACGGCCGGCCAACGGGCAACTCCTGTGATTCCTGACTGACCAGTTCATAGGATTGATACTGAAAAAGGCGGGTCAGCCGAGCCTGCATGCCCTGCCCCGCGAGTCGCTGATCAATCCGTTTGATCTGATTGCTCGCCAGAACGGTTCCCACCTCGACGCGCACCGAAGAAGCCTCAGGAGCCGAACCGGCATGCGCCGCGACCCCGAGCACCAACAGGGATGTTGCAATCAGGGCAGAAGCTGCCCCGGGAGGGTTACTCATCGACGCGCCTGCGGCGCCGATTCGCCAACCCAGATCACGGCTGTTTCGCCCGCCGGCTCAGCCCACATCGCCATCTCGCCACCGAATTGCTTGAGGGACCGGATCTGGACCTGCTGCGCCGGGGCTGTTGCCGATCCGCCTGTCCCTCCCAAGACCACTGCCCCGGAAGGCCCACTCTTGCCGTTACGGAAGCTCGAGGTTGAGGCGGTCTGCAACAAGGCGTCGGTTTTGGGCGGCAAGCTCCGGGCTACGGCGCCTGTCGGTTCGGACGTTCCAACCAAGGCCGGTTCCTCATCTCCGAGGAGGAAGATCGCCAGGAAGAGAGAGGCCGCCAAGGCCATTCCTCCGCGCAGAAATGCGCTGCCTGATGCTGGCGCCGACTCCTGGGGTCGAAGCCAGATCGACTCGGCCTCATCTGCCGAAGCGCCAAGGCGACCACCGACGGAGGTCTCCTTTTCAGCCCAGAGATTCCGAATATCCGTAGAGGCGGCCGCAATTCGGAAGCCGGACCAACCCGAATCCGCTCGTGACATCTCGTCGATGCCCTCCTCGACGCCCTGCCAAAGTGCCGCCAGATCTCCCGATGGGGCCGGTGTGCTCTCGTTGAGAAGCGTATGGACCCTGTCCCAGACGGCTAATTGATCTTCGCAATCGGCGCACTGTGCCACGTGCAGGGCGACTTCCCGCATCTCACGACCGTGCAACTCGCCGTCATGGAATGTCTCAAGTAGGCTTGCGGTTTCTAGACAATTCATTCGAAGTCCTTCAACAGGGTCTGGAGCTTCTTGCGAGCATAATGGAGGCGGCTCATCACAGTGCCTTTGGAACAATGCATGATCTGGCTGATCTCGTCATACGACAGCCCCTCCAATTCTCTAAGAAGTATCACTGCTCGGTGATCCGGGGTCAACTCAGCGACTGCTTCACGTAAACGTACTCTTAATTCGGCGTCTTTCGTTGCCTCAAAAGGATCCACGGCCGGATCATCGTCCTGAGCGCGGTCAACCGCGTCCTCGCCGGGTCCTTCCTCGGAATTTCGCCTATGGGTGTCTACGATCGGCTTTCGCCACTCTTTTCTCTGGTAATCAATCGCCAGATTCACCGCGATTCGATAAATCCAGGTATAGAAACTTGCCTGTCCCCGGAATCGGGGCAAGGATTTGTAGGCCTTGATAAAGGCTTCCTGCGTCACCTCAAGAGCCGCCTCGGGGTCGTGCAGCATTCCTGTCACGACCGCGAGAACCCGGCGCTGGTACTTCTCGACCAACTGCCGGAAGGCATCCTTGTCGCCCTGTGCGGCGCTTTCCGCCAGAGCTTGATCCTGTCGTTCTGCCACCACTAGACGTTACTCCATGAACAAAAATTCATGACATTTCCGACCAATTTCGGCCCATTTTCAGATCCGTGACAAGAGGCACAGCAAGGGGCACAACCTGTTCCATTTCCTCGCGAACGACAGTTCCGAGTCGCTCGGCATCAGCCTCCAGGACCTCGAAAAAGAGCTCATCGTGGACTTGGAGCAGCATATCCGCCCGCAAATCCTCGCTCGCAAGGCGCTTTTCTACGGTGAGCATCGATAATTTGATGATATCGGCCGCCGTGCCCTGAATCGGGCTGTTCCAAGCCATCCTCTCCGCCGCCTGACGTAAACCAGGCTGTTTTGAGGCCAGCTCGGGCAAATGTCGGCGCCGACCGAGCATGGTTTCCACGTAGCCGCGTTCGCGCCCCTCTTCGAGCACACGATCGGCGAACGCCTGAACCTCCGAGTAACGCTGGAAATAGCGCTCAATTATGCCGGTGGCCTCGGCTCGGGGAATCCCCAACTCGCGCGAGAGGCGCTGCGGACCCATCCCGTACAAGATCCCGAAATTAATCACCTTCGCCTGGCGCCGCATATCGGCACTGACAAAGACCGGGTCCACCTCATACACCTCGGCTGCGGTGCGCCGATGGATATCCTCGCCCGCGCGAAAAGCCTCGACCAGAACCGGATCCGCGGTGAGATGAGCCAACACCCGCAATTCGATCTGCGAATAGTCGGCGGCCAGAAAGATCCAGCCGTCCCGAGCCACAAAGGATTGACGAATCCGTCGGCCCTCTTCCGTTCGCACGGGAATGTTCTGCAAATTCGGATCACTTGAGGACAGTCGACCGGTCGCGGCGACCGTCTGATTGAAATGAGTATGAACGCGTCCGCTGGTCCGATCGACCAGCGAAAGGAGCCCCGTCACATAGGTCGAATTGAGTTTGGACAGGGTTCGGTGGAGGACGATTTTCTCCGCAATCGGACTTTCCTGCGCCAACCGGGCCAAAACATCCGCATCTACCGACAGACCCGTCTTGCCCTTTTTCACCCCCTTGGTCGGCAACGCCAATTTCTCGAAAAGTATCTGCCGGAGTTGCTTGGTGGAGCCGATGTTGAACTCCTCGCCGGCGATCGCGTAGATCTCCCCCTCGAGGAGCTTTACCTTTTCGGAAAACTCGGCGCCGGCCGCCTCGAGCGCCGCAATCGATACGCCGATTCCACGCGCCTCCATAGCCGCAAGGATCGGCACCAGCGGCATCTCCATGTCCCGATAAAGATCGTCAAGACCGGCGGATTCGACTTCTGCGATCAGGACACGGCCCAGCTCGAGCGCTTTCCGAGCCATCAAACCCACCCGGTCGCTTCGGATGGTGGACTCGGGATCGGGGAGAGAGAGACCCTGCCGGTCCCGCAAAAGCGCTTCCAGGGTATGGCCACGGCGCGACGGTTCGAGAACATAGGAAGCAATGCGCAGATCGTGAATCTCGCGCTTGATCACGGTCGTACCAGCCGCCGCAAGGCCCAGACGATGGCATAAGTTACCCCAGCCATCGACATAGCAGGCCCCGGCCCCCGTGGCGTTGATGACCGCACCCAGAGTCGCGGGAATCGAATCGCAGACGACCGTCTTCTCGAGGCTCGACCAGCCGCAGGCTTCTCCATCATCATCGGAAAGGAGGCAAAGAGCGCCATCTTCGGGGCCGGCCAGCAGCCCGAGCAAAGTATCCGGCGACACCAAATCGACAGCAACCGCCGCGACCGGCTCACGCTCGGGCCCCAGAATATCGGCAAGGATTTTATCGAACTCCAGTTCTGCGGAAAGCTTGGCCAGCGCCTCGAGATCTGGCTCTTCGCGCTGGAAGTCCCCCAGAACAACCTCGACATCCTGCCGGATGGTTGCCAGCAGTCGGCTGCGCCAGGCATCTTCCTTGCCCGCCTCGAGCTTCTTGCGAATCCCTGCCGCTCCGCGCAACCCGAGTTCGGCAATCCCGTCCAGATCATCGTAGAGTTTTTCCAGGGAACCAAAGTGCTCGATCAACCGGCGCGCGGTCTTCTCTCCGATGCCCTTGACGCCAGGAATATTGTCGACCGCATCCCCCATCAGGCCTTGCACGTCGATTACTTGCGCGGGCGGAACTCCGAATTTCTTTTCGACCTCGGGTTCTCGACTCACGCGATTCTGCATGGTGTCGACCAACTGGACACCGCCGCCCACCAGTTGCATCATATCCTTGTCGCTGGTGACGATATCGACAGCGCAGCCCTGTTCCCGAGCCTGAGTCGCCAGCGTCCCGATGACATCATCGGCCTCGACGCCGGACACCTCGACCAGAGGCAGGCCCAGTGCCGGGACCATTTTTTTGATCCAGGGAATCTGCGTGACCAGATCCGCAGGCGTCGGGGAGCGATTCGCCTTGTATTGGGGGTCAATTTCGGAGCGAAAGGTTTTACCCCGAGCATCGACGACTACAATAATGCGCGTATCGGGGCCGTCCCGCAGCAACTTCGCCAGCATCGACGTGAAACCATAGACTGCACCTGTCGGGAGGCCGCTACGGTTTGTGAGCGGCGGCAGCGCGTGAAAGGCTCGAAAGAACATATTCGTACCATCCACGAGACAAACCTGTTCCTTGGAAGCCACCTGC
This sequence comes from Candidatus Binatia bacterium, assembly GCA_029248525.1. Taxonomy (NCBI): domain Bacteria; phylum Candidatus Binatota; class Binatia (SeqCode); species Binatia bacterium. Next base: position 197,103 of record JAQWJE010000008.1, on the reverse strand, counting down.
AAGAGGTACCAACGAGGCTTTGGCTTGTCGAGGGACACTCTCTGATGTTGACCGCAGAGCAAGCCCGGCATAAAACACGCCCGGCGGGTGCCAATCATGATCGAAGTGCAGGAACTGACGAAAGAGTTCGCCGACCACCAAGCCGTGCGGGGCATTTCTTTTTCTGCAGCCGCGGGCCAGATCGTCGGCTTTCTCGGACCGAATGGCGCGGGGAAAACCACCACGATGAGGATGCTCACCGGTTTCCTGCCGCCCTCCTCCGGCACGGCGTCGATAGCGGGCTTTGACGTACAGGACGCGCCTGACGAAGTCCGTCGCAGGATCGGCTACCTGCCGGAAACGCCTCCCCTTTATCCGGAAATGACCGTGGACAGCTATCTGCTTTTCGTGGCACGGCTCAAGGGAATGCCTCGATCCCGGCTCCGTGCGGCCTGCAATCAGGCTCTCGAGAAGACCAACCTCGTTGACGTCCGCCACCGCATCCTTGGTCATCTGTCGAAAGGCTACCGACAGCGTGTCGGCCTCGCCCAGGCAATTGTGCACGAACCCGAGGTGCTGATTCTGGACGAACCCACCGTCGGCCTGGATCCAGGACAAATCATCGAAATCCGGGAGCTGATTCGGAGCCTCGCCGGGGACCATACCGTAATCTTGTCGACGCATATCCTGCCCGAGGTCGCCGAGACTTGTGAAAAGATTGTGATCATCAACGAAGGCCGTCTCACCCGGGAAGCAACGATGGCGGAAATTCAGGGCGAGGGCTCTCTCGAGCAAGCTTTTCTCGAGGCGATCCGTCTCGACCATGCCGAGCGTCCGGTCACATGAGAACGGTTTGCACCATCGCCGGTCGCGAGTTGCGCGGGATCTTCCATTCCCCGGTCGCATACGTCGTTCTTGCCGGTTTCCTGCTGTTGGGAGGTTGGTTTTTTTATAATCTTCTGGGCCGCTTCAGCATGCTCCTTTCCCTCTATTCCAGCACACAGGCCGGAGGATCCGAGGCGGGTCTCAACCTGAACGAGTTCGTGGTAGGGCCCCTGCTCCACAACCTGGCCGTAATCCTCGTGATCCTGGTGCCGATGATGACCATGCGCTCCATCGCTGAGGAGCGCCGAGCGGGCACCATGGAACTACTCCTCACTTCACCCATCACCACCGGCCAACTCGTGCTGGGAAAATTCCTCGGCTTGGCAACGTTTGTCAGCCTCGTTGTCGGAAGCGCCCTCGCATACGGCTGGATCCTCGCCCAATTCGGGAATCCGGAAGTCGCGGTGATGATGCTCGGCTATTTCGGTCTCTGGCTGATGAGCCTTGTCTTTGTCGCCATCGGTATTTTTGCAAGCAGCCTGACGGAGAACCAGATCATTGCGGCCGTCACCGGACTGGTGATCATGCTGCTGCTCTTCATGATTGCATGGCCGGCCGAAGACGCCTCGCCAGGGCTCGCCAAGGCTCTCGAATACCTGTCCATCACCGCTCATTTCGATGCTCTGGTTCGTGGCGTCCTGAGCACCAATGACCTTGTCTACTTTCTCTCGATGATCGCGGGATGGCTCTTTCTGGCCCAGCGCTCCGTCGAGTCCCTGCGTTGGCGTTGAGCGGAGCGAATTTAATGCATTCCTTTGCCAACCTGCTCGGATTGATCGGCGTCGTACTCACATTCTTCGGTTTCGTGTCCTATATCGGCTACGGCGTCCTCGAGGCCTACAGCACGATCCATCTCCTTCTGGGCGCATCCTGTCTAGCCGCCTGGTTCGTTCTCCGCTTTCGCGATTTGCGGTCTCTCCTGACGGCGCGGCGCACCCAACGCGGCACCAATTTCCTCATCTCCACCGTCCTGTTTCTGAGCCTTCTCGTGATGCTCAATATCCTCGCGATACGCCACGAGTACCGTCTTGATCTGACCGAAGCCGGCCGTTTCAGCCTCTCCCCGCAAGCCGCACAAGTCCTCGACCGTCTCGATTCCCCCTTGAGTTTTGAAGCCTACGTCGAAGGCGGGCAGAGTCCGGATACCCGGTTTCTTCTGGAAAGCTTTCAGGGAGGCAAGTCCACGATATCGATTGAAATGATCGACCCCGACCGCGAACCGGCGCGGACGGAAGAAGCCGGCATCGAGGCTTACGGGGCCGTCCGTATCAGCTATCGCAAGCGCTTCCTCACCGTCCTCGATCCCACCGAAGAATCGCTGACCAATGCGATCATCAAGATCACCCGAAACCAACAGCGTACGATCTGCTTTCTCGAAGGAGAGGGAGAACCTTCACTGCACGAGGCATCCGCACCCGATGGATATGCCGAGGCAGCCCGCGCTCTCGAAAATGAGAATTTTCTGGTGCGATCGCTCCCACTGCTCGAGACGGGACGAGTGCCCGAGGATTGCCAAATCGTCGGGATTGCTGACCCCCGTCGGCCGTTCAGCTCGGCTGTCCTCCGTGCCATCGGTGATTTTCTGGATGCTGGAGGGGCCATGATCTTTCTGCTGCCGCCGAAAAGCGGCAATCAGTTGGCACCGCTTCTCGCGCGGTGGGGCGTGAACATCGGCGACGACATCGTCGTGGACGAAGTGGTCCGCCTATTCGAGGGCCCCACCCTCGGACTCAACCCCATCGTATCGATTTACGGAGCCCATCCCATCACATTGGCGCTGCGGGAACGCACGCTCTTTCCCTTCACGAGAAGCATCCAAACCGGAGCACCGCGCGAGGGCCTGACCAGTGCCACGCTGGCCCGAACCTCGGCGACAAGCTGGGCGGAAGCCGACCTGGAGGGTGTCTTCCGCGAGAACGATGCGTCGTTGTCCCCCGCGGAAGGCGATCGGGCGGGACCCATCAGCGTCGCAGTAGCGGTGAGTGCCAAGCTCGAAGAAATGGGACGAGGCAGCGGCGAAACGAGACTGGTGGTTTTTGGATCCGCACGGCTCGCCAACAATCAGAATCTTGGGCAAGTCTACAATCGAGACCTTTTCCTCAATGCGGTTTCGTGGCTGGCCGCCGAAGACGATCTCGTATCGATTCGCAGCAAGACGATTCGCTCCTCGCGGGTTCGTTTCACCGAAGCCGAAGCGACAACCATCTTCTATCTCTCCGTGTTGGTATTTCCGGAAATCGTCCTGCTCATCGGCCTCGCGGTTTGGTGGCGACGATCCCGCTTCTGATATGCGTCCACGAACCACAGGATTGCTGGCGCTGGCGACTCTTCTGGTCGGCCTCGCCCTGATCCTGGACCAACGCGACATCGCTGTTTCCGGAACCGACACATTGCTGCAGGTCCCTCCAAGCGCCGTGACCTCCATCCGCATCGAAAGACCGGGGGAGTCCCTTCTTTTGCGCAAGGAGGCATCTATCTGGAAAATCGTCGAACCGATCGACGCATTCGCGGATACGGCACGAGTCGAGGTGCTGCTTGAAACCCTCGCGAACCCGGGTGAGTTACGCCCGATCGAACTGGCGGACGAGAACGAGGCCGCCTTCGGGCTGGACCCACCGCTGGCAACCCTTCGATTGGCTACGATCCACCAGGAACTCGCCTCCATTCGCCTGGGCCGGAAAACGCCACTCGGAGAGCGCGCTTATCTGCAGCGCGGCGATGGCTCCGAAACGCTCGTCGCCTCGAGCGATATTCCCTTCGCCGCCAACCGAGGCTTCGAGGACCTACGTCGTCGACAGGTCTTCACCGAGGCACTCGACCCGACCGAAATCCAGCTACGTCGCACCGGTCTCCCGGAGATCGTGCTGCGCGCGACAGGGCAGGACTGGCAGATGCTGAAGCCATATAGCGCAAAAGCGAGCACCTCCTCCGTGAAGCTCTGGATCAGGGCGGTCCGTGGCCTTGAAGCCAAAAGCTTTTTCGATGAACCCGCCGCGGCAGACCTCGCCGCCTACGGATTCGCCCCGGCCCCTCTCGAGATCGTATGGAAGAGCGCGGGGCGAACGCACCGTATCTGGGTCGGGGGTCCAAACCTGCGCGCCGGCGATGATGAGATATGGATACGAACGGACCAATTCCCCACTCTCTACTCGGTGCCAAGGTCCGAAGTGGCGGCAATCGACCTCACCCCGGAGACAATCCGTGACAAATCACTGATCCGTTTGTCGCCAGTCGATATCGAGAAGCTCACGCTGAGTCAGCGCTCCGAACCCGACATCCTGCTCGAGCGTCGTGGCGACCAATGGCTGGCCAATAAAGCGCGCGCAGAGACCATTCGCGTGGAGAGCTACCTCGCCATGACGCTCGCTCTGGCCGGAGCACAAACTTTAAGCACGGCTGGCGGCGCCGAGCACTTCGGACTGGATCAGCCGGACATCGTCGTCACTTTTTCGGGGAAAGATGGTGAGACGCTCGCCCGTTTCCTCATCGCCTCATTCGGCGAAGCGGAGGTGATCAACCGCGAAGGCTCGGCGCTGGTCTATACGATCACATCCGAGCAACGGCGAGCGCTTGAAAAAAGTGTCGCAGATTTTCGCTAACCAAGCGCGAGGAAGAAGCGATCGATCTCCGTATCCGTCCCCACCGTGACGCGAATGGAATCGGGCAGAACGGGAAACCAGCGCACCAGGACCCCCTTGTCGCGAAGGTCCTCAAAAACTTGCTTCTGCGGAACGCCGGGCTTGGTAGCCAGAACGAAATTCGTATGCGAGTCGGCAACCTGGTACCCCCGCTCGCGCAGTTCGTCGACCAAGCGCGTCCGACTTTGCAGAATCTTGCCTCGATTGATCGCGAAATGCTCCTGGTCCAGCAAGGCCGCCTCACCTCCGGCCTGAGCGACGGCGCTCAGATTGTAAGAATCCCGGACCTTGTGTAACTGCGCAGCCAGGTCGGCTGTCGTCAGGGCAAAGCCGACACGAAGGCCGCACAGAGAATAGGATTTCGACAAGGTGCGCAGAACCACCAGGTTTGGATAGGAGCCGACCAGACCAATTGCGTTCTCGGCTGCAAAATCGGCGTAGGCCTCATCCACGACCACCACCGCATCCGGTCGCGACGCCAGAAGACTCCGGACATCCGCGATGGACGGCAAGGTCCCTGACGGTGCGTTCGGACGACAAATCAAGAAAAGTCTCGCGTCGCATTTCTCGAGGGCGGCGCGGGGAAATTCCCAGTTCGGCCCATAAGGCACGCCGAGGGCCTCGACGCCCTGAAGTTCCGCAAGAGTATCGTATAGGGAATATGTCGAAACCGGATACGCCACCCGGTCGCCCGCATCGAGAATCGCACGAAACAAAACCGTCAGGAGTTCGTCGGATCCATTGCCCACCACAACTCCATGCGGATCCACACCCCATACCGAGCCTGCAGCCTTCCGCAGGGAAAGTGCCGACGGGTCCGGGTAGAGCCGTAAATCACTCGCGGCGGCACGAATCGCTTCGATCACTCGTGGAGAAGCCGCATAGGGATTCTCATTCGTATTGAGTTTTACGACGTCAGGCGAGTTGGACTGCTCACCCGGCTTGTAACCGCCCATTTCGGCCACTGCGGGGCGGACCAACCGCGCGGCTGCCGGGCCATCTGCTGTGCGTGTCATTCTTTCCTCCACGATAACAACAATCGTCTTCCCTCGCTAAAGAACCTGGCTCCGAACTCCGATCGACTTTGGCATACAGAACCGGACAGATGAACCAGAACAACGAATGCGGACCCGTATGAAGCTGAGCGTCACCTATAGTGCATACCGCGAGATGGAACAGATCTTTGGACCCTCGCTACAGGAGATCGGCGACGCCATTCTCGATCTTGCTGACAACCCTTTGCCCTATGGATCATCGATCCTGGAAGGCAGAGGCGGCTGCCTCTCCCTCCCGATCGAAGGCTACTCGATTCTATACGATTTTGACGAGCGGGACGACGCCCTGACTGTCCTTGGCGTGATCGACAGTCAAATCGAGACGCTCCATTAGAGGCAGCGGTTCAGGGATCAACTGGTGCGGGAAAACGCGACCGCGGCCAGACCCTCAGGCAGGCGCAGACCGAAACGTTCGGGATCGTCGGCCAGAAGAGCACTGCCGATCACCTTCGGAACATAGCGCCGGGTCACCGGTGGCAGAAGCTTGGCCTCCGAGAGTTCCCAAAAGCTTGCGCCCGGGCGAGCCCTCATCGCCCGACGAACTCTAGAAGGGCCGGCGTTATACGCAGCGAGAGCCAACTCCCACGAACCGAAGCGATCATGCAAATGTCGGAGGTACTGGATTGCGGCTGCTGTGGATTTGACCGGGTCTCGGCGTTCATCCAGCTGGCCGTCCACCCGCAAACCATAGGCCTGCGCCGTTGCCTTGGTGAATTGCCACAAACCGACGGCTCTCCGCCCGCGCGCTTCGGGATGGAATACGCTTTCGACCATGGGTACGAATGCCAATTCGCGGGGCACGTTATGATGAACGAGCTGCTCCTCGATCATCGCAAAGAAAGCATCCGCCCGCCGCAGGCCGACGCGGACAGTCCAACTATCGCGCGCGAGATCGTGTGCCTGGGCCACGACAGCGGGATGGTCCCGGAGAGCGCCTACCGTGCGGTTCGCGTAGGCCACCCGCTTCTGCACCGGATGGCTCAGGATCGGCAGAGAGGGCACCTCGACCACGACCGCGGGAACGACCTCGACCGGAAGAGGAAGCTCCTGCAGTGAGGCCTCCTCCGCTGTGGAACAGGAACAACACAACAGGAACCCGAATAGGGCCTGATGTAATTTCATAGAATTTCCGGGATCGCTGCAACAGAGAAATCGCAGACTCCAGAGCAAATCCTACTGCAGCAGCCTGCAACCGGCAAGCTGTCCGGATTTGCGCTATAGGTCCATCTGCTTGGGGGAAATCCGCCGAGAGGCGAATCGCAAGCGAACCGCTCAACGAACAAGAAAGGAAAGAAAATGCCCGTTTTCAATGGAATTATTGCCAGCGCCATCGGCTTTCTGCTGACAATCGGCCTGCTGGGGTGTGCCGGTGAGGGACCTGAACCCGGGGTCGGACCCAGTGGGGAATATGTGGCAATCCAAGCCGAAATATTCACACCCAGTTGCATTTCCTCTTCCTGCCACTCCTCCGGAACCCGCGCTGGCGGTCTCTCCCTTACCGCAGCGGAATCCTACGACGCGCTCGTGAATATTGTGCCGGCCAACGCCGCCGCGGCGGAACGCGGCTACCTGCTCGTCTCCCCCGAAGACGTCAGCGCCAGTTATCTTGTGAACAAGGTAAATGGCGACCTCGCCGACGGCGAAGGCCTCGTCATGCCTCTGGGCGCACCGCTCCTGTCACCCGACCAAATTGCCATGATCGAAATCTGGATTGAAAACGGCGCTCTGCCGCCAAGCGAAGACTGAAAACGACCCTGATGGCGCGAAAGAGCAGGCATCTCCCCTTCGAGGGGCGTCGACCAGCATTTCGACACAGCCTTGCGACGATTCTGGCAATCCTTCTGGCCCTCCCGACCCATAGTTTCGGACGGCTCGACCGTCTGCCTTTCGGACTGCTTTATGGTGCACCGAAAATCACTGTGCCGGCCGAACAGATTTATGTCCGGCTCTGGAGCGAGGGAGGCAGAATCCATCTGCGCTTTGTCCCCGACAATGAGACCCACGAAATTTCGGGGTCGCTGATCGCGACCGGCCGAGGCGTCTTCAAGGACACCGCGCCGCTATCCGAGAAGCTTCGTATTCGCCAGCAGCGCCCCAGTCGGATCGATTTCGATGGAACCTCGGAGACCAGCCTCAATGGACTGGACGTCATTCTTGCCGGCGACTTCCAATCGCTGATCGTCGACATCAAGGTCGACGGTCGGCAAATGCCGAGGCGATTGCGAATCGGCAGTGACCAGGATTCACCCACCAAGCTTCCCGTCGAATTCGGGCTCGGCGGAGCTGACGAAACCTGGTTGGACCGTTTCGGCTTCTAATCTCGCGCTGGCTTGCGCGCCGCCGTGATTTCCAGCGTCTGGCCGTCTGGATCGCGCAACAAAAACGCCACGACAACGTCTCCGACCTTCACAATCGTCGACTCGAGAACCTCGACTCCGGCGTCGCGAAACCCCCCAAGCACAGCGCTCGGATCCTCGGCCTGCAACGAAAGATGCGTGAACCCGTGCTGATGCATCGGCCGCGCGCGTTCACCCGCCACACTTTCAGGGTTACGATAGTGAAGTAATTCAAGGGTCAGGCCGTCACGCTCGAGATAAACCGCGACAAGATCGACATCCGCCAACTGCAGCAAGCGACTCGCGAGATCCCCCTGGACCTCCAGCCGATCTCTTTCGCGGAAGCCAAGAAGATCCCGGTAAAAACAGAGAGATACTTCGAGGTCCGAGACGCAAAGACCGATATGCGACACCGCATGCAACGCCAGACTCACCCTCAGCCCTCCCGCAGAGCCAAAGCCTGATCGATCGCAAAATAAGTCAAAATCAGATCGGCACCCGCTCGACGGATCGCCACAAGGCTCTCCTCGCGCACACGAGCCTCGTCCAACCACCCGCGTTCCGCTGCGGCCTTGATCATCGCGTATTCACCACTGACTTGATAAGCGGCAACCGGCACATCACAAGAAGCCCGGACATCCGCGAGAATATCGAGGTTCGGTCCAGCAGGTTTGACCATCACCATATCCGCACCTTCTTCCAGATCGAGAGCCAACTCTCGCTGAGCTTCGCGTCGGTTGGCCGGGTCCATTTGATACCCACGTCGATCACCGACACTCGGCGCCGAATCAGCAGCGTCGCGAAACGGACCATAAAAACCCGAGGCATATTTCACCGCGTAGGAGAGGATCGGAAGGTCCTCGAATCCATGATCATCAAGGGCATCTCGAATCGCCGCGACACGACCATCCATCATATCCGAAGGAGCCACAATATCCGCGCCCGCACGGGCATGCGAAACAGCTTCTCTTGCCAAGAGGTCCAGTGTCGGATCGTTCAAAACCTCTTCGCCCTGAAGCACCCCGCAATGTCCGTGGTCGGTATATTCGCAAAGACAAACGTCAGTGATCAGAAGCAACTCCGGCAGCTTCTTTCGCAATTCAGCGAGAGCTTGTTGAACAATACCGTCGTCTCGCCACGCATCACTCCCCTGCGCATCTTTTTCCTCCGGAATACCGAAGAGAATCACGCTCCGAACGCCAGCGTCGAAGGCCCTGCCGGCCTCTTCGGCGACGCGGTCCACCGACCATTGGGAAACACCGGGCATGGACGGTACCGGACGCGAAACCCCGGTCCCCGGCACCACAAAGAGCGGCAATACGAGCTGAGACGCTTCCAGACGTGTTTCGCGCACCAGTTGGCGAATCCGTGCCGTGCGGCGCAAGCGACGAGGTCGAACAAGGGGATACATGCTCATTGTCAAAATCTCCTAGAGCTTCGCGGTAATGGCCGCAGCCAGGTCGGGAATCGTAAACGGGTTTGCTTCGATATCGGCAGCCCAACCGGCATCACGAATCGTCCGAGCGGTAATCGGACCGATGGAGGCGAGCTTGATCTTGTCCAGAACGGATCGGCCCTCTCGGGATTGATCGAGAATGCCCAGAAAACTGGTAAAGGTGCTCGAGCTCGTGAAAGTGATGCAATCCGGCAGACCTTCCGCGACAATCTTGTCCCAGGCCGCAACACCATCTTGCGGTGCCACGCTTCGATAGGTCAGGATCTCCTTCACGTTGGCGCCACGCTCGCGCAAGGTCTCGGGAAGAATCGATCGTGCCCCTTCGGCACGGGGCAACAAAACCCGGCACCCCTCTAGAGAATCCTGCGCGAAAGCCTCAAGAATACCCTCGGCGCGAAACTCGGAGGGCAGCACATCCACAAGCAATTGCCGGTCGGCAAGGCTGCGCGCGGTCTGGGGGCCGATCGCCACAAGACGCAGCCCCGCCAGACTGCGGGCATCCAACCTCTCCTCCTTCAAGATCCGGAAGAATTGATCGACGCCGTTTGTGCTCGTGAAAATCAGAACGTCATAAGAATCGAGGCGTTGAATTTCCTCGCGCAAGGGCGTGGCGTCCAGCGGAAGGATTTCGATTGTGGGACACTCCAGAACTTCAGCACCCTGCTCGGCCAGCAAACCGGCCAACCGGGGCGCTTGATGCTTTGGTCGTGTCACGACGATCCGACGCCCGAAGAGCGGTCGCCGCTCGAACCATTCCACCGAGCTCCGCAAACGAACCACTTCGCCAATCACCACAGTCACCGGAGGCCTCAGATTCAGACTGGCCACCTGGTCGGCAAGATCCTCAAGAGTTCCAACCAGAGTTTTCTGGGCAGGACTCCCCCCCCACTGGATTGCCGCAGCTGGGGTCTCCGGTGCCAGTCCTGCCGCCTGGAGGGCCGAGAGATTACGGCGCATCTGCGTCAACCCCATGAGGATGACGATCGTATTCCCCGCTTGGGCAACGGCCTCCCAATGAATCTGCGTTTCTTTTTTATCCGCGGCATCATGCCCCGTGAGGATCGTGACCCCGGAAACCCAATCACGATGGGTCACAGGAATTCCGGCCAGACTCGGCACGGCGAGTGCGGAAGTCACGCCCGGCACGATCTCAAATCGAATCCCCGCCTCACGAAGAATCTCGGCCTCCTCCGCGCCTCGTCCGAAAACCATGGGATCGCCCCCCTTGAGACGGACAACGCAAAGCCCCTCGCTTGCCCTGTCAATCAGGAGTCGGTTGATATCCGCCTGCTCAAGAACATGCGGACCCTGCCCATGTTTGCCGGCGAAGATCCTTTCCGCCTCCGGTGGGGCATGAGCGAGGAGCTCCGGGTTGGCCAGATAGTCGTAGAGGACCACATCCGCTTGCTCCAGACACTCACGCCCGCGCAATGTCAGCAGACCCGGAGCCCCCGGCCCCGCACCTACCAGATAGACCAACCCCGAACTCATCGAAGCTCTCCTGCCGAACCAGGCTCGCAAGCGGGCAGAAGTTCCCAGTTCCTGATAAGAGATTTAGCTCTATGCTGTTGCGCTTGCTTGTCCCGGCCCTGCTCGTGATGCTTTGGCCAATGACGCAAAGCCGGGCCACTACGCCCACGCCCCAGCCCACCCCGACAGCCATCCCGGGTACGCCAATCACGGTCGATGGAACTATCTTTGCCCTGAGTTGCTTGCTTCGCGAACCCTCTCAGCTCGCAGATCTCGCCGATTGCAGTCGCGCGAGCCTCGCCAATGGTGCGTCTCTCGCCATCCGGGAAGCGAAGACTGGTCGTATTTTCGGGATCGCCGCCGCAGCACCTGCGAGTGATCCTGCGGGCATGGCTCGTGAATATATTGCCGAGGAGGTTCGGATCCGGGGACGGCTCTATCGCCGCTCGGACTTTACCATCCTCGTCCCCGAAACGATTCAGGGAGCCCTGCCCACGCCCGGCGAAGACCTCGACCGCTGAACCGACTGCCCTCAGTTCGCCCAAATCGCTCGCTCCACCTCCGCCAGAATTTCGGCTGCTCCCTGATCCAGAAGGCGCGAAGCAACTTCGCGGCCCAACCATGCAGCCTCTTCCGGCGCGGCGGTGAGTGTCGTTCGAAGAATATTCTGACCATCGAGCGATGCGACCAGACCATCGCAGCGCAGATGGGTCTCCTCCGCGCGACACCAGGCCGCGACGGGTGCGGTGCAACTCGCATCGAGCGCATGTACAAAGGCTCTTTCCGCAGCAGCGGCCGTTGCCGCCGCTGGATCATGCAGAGGCGCTAATCGCCGACGCGTCGCTTCATCATTTGCGCGGATTTCGATCGCGAGGATCCCTTGGCCGGCGGCGGGGAGAAACGTCTCCGAGGCAAGGGGATGGACTTGAACATCGAGCCCCAACCGTTGGATCCCGGCGGCCGCAAGCACCACGGCATCCATATCCTCGCCATCGAGAAGGCCCAGTCGGGTGTCGACGTTGCCACGAATCGCCACCACCTCGAGGTCGGGACGAAGAGAGGCCAGTTGCGCTCGGCGGCGCAGGCTTCCGGTTCCAACGCGAGCACCCTGAGGGAGGCCATCGAGTCCCTCTTCCGGCCCCTGAAACTCGCGCGAGCGCACCAGAACATCACGTTCGTCCACCCGTGCCCCGATAGCGCCGAGAATGAAACCGTCGGGCAGAGTCGCAGGCACATCCTTCATCGAGTGGATCGCCATGTCGATCTCATCGGACAACAGAGCTTCTTCGAGTTCCTTGATGAACAAGCCCTTGCCGCCCACCTTCGCCAGCGAAACCTTGGACAATCTGTCGCCCGAGGTTCGGACGATTACCATTTCGGTCGACTCACCTGACGCTTCAAGAAGCGCGGCAGCCTGACCGGACTGCGTGCGCGCGAGGTCGCTCCCTCGCGTCCCCACTCGAAGCGGCGCGGCCAAAGGTCAACCCCCCTTGCTCTTGTCCTCATACAACATCTCCAACTCAAAGAGATGGTGTACGAAGTCCTTCGCTTCACTGGCGCCGCCCGCATCCTGCTCCCGGGCGAGGTCCTTCAAGACCGAAAATGGAATGTGCAAAATCTTGTTCACAATGGCCTGCGTCATCGCCTCCATTGCTTCGCGATCCTCGGGGTCCATCCGTCGCAGAACCGTTTTGGCTCGGTCCAGTTCGGAGGTGCGAATGCCCTCAAGTTTGCCACGGAGAGCGACGATCGTCGGGGTGATATCGTTCCCATGCAGCATCTCCCAAAACGAATCGGACTCCTCATGGATGATCACTTCCGCCTTCGCAGCTTCTTTCGCTCGTTCCGCGCGATGATCCTGAGCCACACTCGCCAACGAATCGATGTCGTAGAGGTAGCAACCATCTACCTGATTGATCGTCGGGTCAAAATTTCGAGGCACGCCGAGGTCGATCAAGAACATCGGGCGGCCGCGCCTGCCTCGCAGAACCGGAGCGATCGCCTCCCGTTCGAGAATAGCGCCATCGGCAGCGACCGAGCCGAGCACGATATCGACCATGGGGAGATACTCTTGGTAGCGGTCGAATGGCACCGAGGTGCCGTCGAAACGCCGCGCGAGTTCGACCCCACGATCGAAGGAACGGTTGGTCACGATCAAATTACGGACGCCTGCCCCCATGAAGTGCTTGGCAGCCAATTCGGCCATCTGGCCGGCGCCAATCAGCATCACGGTCTTCCCGGAAAGGTCGTCGAAAATTCGCCGGGCGAGGTCTACCGCTGCGGAACTTATCGACACAGCCTTGGTGGCCACTTCAGTCTCGTTACGCACCCGCTTGGCGACACGAAACGAATGCTCGAAGCAACGCCGCAATAAACTCCCGACGTTATCGTGGTCAGCCGCAATCCGGAACTGCTCTTTCAACTGACCGAGAATTTGCGATTCGCCAACCACCATCGAATCCAGACTCGAAGCGACTCGAAAGAGGTGTTTCAGCGCATCCCGGCCCCGGTAGACATATCGATGATCATTGAGGTCTGCGGTGCGCATGGCCGCTTCACCCGAGAGGAACTCCGTCAAAGGCCCCGCGAGTTCGAGCTTCTGAGAGCCAGTTGCGAGAATCTCCACGCGATTGCAGGTCGAGAGAACCACCACTTCTTCGGCGCCGGTACTGGCGATAATGCGCGTTGCCAGATCTCCCAGCTCCCCCGACGGAAATGCGAGCTTTTCGCGCAACTCAATGGGGGCCGTCTCATGATTGATGCCCACGACCCAGACTTCCAGAGGATCCTTGCCAGTCGGGGATACGCGCAGCGGACGAATGCGATTTTTCTTTTGTTCGCTCATCCGTAGGCCACCGCATGCTGCCCTGGCGTGAGCATATTGATCCCGAGGAAGGAGATGAACAGGACTCCGAAACCAATGATGGTCAGAGTCGCTGCGCGACGACCGCCCCAGCCGACGGTTACTCGAGCATGAAGAAGACCGGCATAAATCAACCAGACAATCGCGCTCCATGTGGTCCTGGGCTCCCACGCAAGAAATCGCCCCAGTGAAAGCTCCGCCCACACCACGGCGCTGAGGATGCTCAAGGTCAACAGAACGAAACCCCAGGATAGAAATGTGAAATTGATTCGATCCAGAGATTCAAGCGCCGGAAGGCGCCGGATCCATTGAGAGATGGCCCGGGACTTCAACTGCCGCTCCTGCCAGAGGTAGGCAAGGCTCACGAGAAACGATAGCGCGAAGGCTGCATTCCCGAGGAAAGCCAGCGTGATATGAACCGGTAGCCACGGGCTTTTGAAAGACTCGGGCACATTCGCCACCGCGCCTTGATCGACAAGACCGATCAGCGATCCGATAAATGCCAGGGGCCCCACAACCGCCGTGAGAACAGAAAGACGAAATCTCAACTGCGCGAGCAGGTGCACCGCTACCAACAAGCAGCAGAAGAAACTGACCTGCTCCGGAAAGCTTCGCACCACAATCCCGCCGCTTGCGGCCGAACGTGCCAAAATCGAAGACCCCTGCAGGACCATTCCGATCAACAATGCCAGCATTGTGGCATGGCGAAAACCATCGCGAGGCCGCCAAAGTGCCAACCCGCCGGCAACGGTCCCGATGAGATAGGCGAGCAGGCTACCCTCAAGAAGAAGCGAACGCATTCAAATCTCGCCTTCTTCCGAGACTTCGCGTCTCGGCAAGTCGCGACAGATCGACTCGGTCATGCGCTCTACCCGTCCCGGATCCCCGCGACGCAAGGCTTCCAGAAGACCACTCTGCAGAAGGTGCGTAAACGCCTGCGTGCGCTGCGTGCCTTTGGCGAATCGCTCCTGAAGGGTGACCATATAGTCGGCGGCCGACGCGAATTCAGGACCCAGCGTTGCAGCGATCTCATCGCGAATTCGGTCCGCAAGCGCCTCGCTGGCATTCCCCGGATCCACCGAAACCGTCACGGGGCCGACCGAAAGATTCGACGGGAGGTTGAAGCTCGAAGCACCCCGATGGCCGACGAGATGAAGCAGAACGCGATCGGCGAGGGCTTCGGCTCGGACCTCGGCAACGGCAGTCCCGGGAAGACGCCCACAAACTGCCACGAAACAACCCTTCAAATCCCCGGGCTGGTAGCTGCGTCGACAAATCTCGAGGCTCGACGAAGGGGCAAAATTCTGAGGAATTTCAGGGTCAATCCATCGAACATGGGCTCCCGCTTCCGCTAGTGCGCCGACGGCAGCCTGCCCTTCCCCCCCCGTGCTCAGAACGACAGTGTTCCGATCAGCAAGATCCACGGACATCGAGAACAAACCCATGCCTTGATCCTAGCATAAATCAGGGGATTTCTCGAAGAATCTCACCCAAGTGGGATGATTAGATCCTGACCGGCCTGAATGCGCCTCGGGTTGCGCACTCCGTTCATCTTTTGAATCTCGCGAATCGAGGATCCATATCGACGCGCAATCCCCCCAAGGGTCTGCCCGCGGGACACGCGATGGACCACCACTCGGGGCTCCTTGGCGCCGGCAGACTCTCGCCCTGTATCGCGGCGCCGGGTCGCCAGAGTCGCATCGTGGGCTGTCCGAGGCACCCGCAATCTGTAGCCTCGTGGAATTCGGTCCACGCCATAGCGTACGCGCCGCAGGAACGCCGGGTTCGTCGCCAACAGATGGTCCCTTGGCACGCCCACATGGGCTGCTGCATCCTTGAGTCGCATGGATCGACGCAGCTTGACCTCCCGCAGCTCCGGAACTCCTAAAACAGGAAGTCTGCCGAAGTATGCATCGGCGTTTTTCGAGACATCAATCGCAGCCAGAAGTTCGATGTAGAAGTTTCGCGAGGCGAAGCCGAAACGCCGACCTCGATAATTCTTAACCATCGATTCGAAATCCGAGCCGTGTGATCGCATGGCTCTCTGCATCCCGCCACGGCCGTGGTTGTAAGCCGTGACCGCCAACGGCCAACTTCCGAGCGCCTCATAGTCACGCTCCAAATGCTCGGCTGCAGCCTCCGTTGCGCGGATCGGATCTCGACGCTCATCCAGTGCCGAGTTGATTTTCAGATATTGCCGCCCGGTGGCAGGCATGAATTGCCAGACACCGGCCGCGCCCACTTTCGAATAGGCATCCACGTCGAAGCAGGATTCCACAAGGGGCATTCGCGCCAGCTCGACTGGTAATCCCCGGGCGCGAAAGATCGCCTCCATCTCCGCAAGGTAGCCACTCTGGCGGACCAGGCCGCTCGAGAAACTCTCGCGTAATCCGGATTGCGCGCGCACGCGGCCCGACGCACGCGCATAGTTGACCGGGCTCGAGACCTGTTTGAGGCGATCTCGGACACGCGCCTCAAGCGGCGTTATTTTCGGTGGAGATCCGGCAAACCGGTGCAAGCGTTCCAAAGCCTGCTCCACTTTCTTCTGCTCGTGCTTGACTCGCTTCTCGCGTGCCCGGCGCTCTTGCCGGGTCAGCGAGCGACCCGGTTCGTCTTGAGGTCGAAAATCCAGAACGGCGTACACCACACCGAGATGGACGTTGTCGTGCAGCACAACTTGATTGCGAGAGTAGGTCCCGAAAATGGAACGCCAAAAACCGATCGACGACTCGAACGACGCCGGCCGCGGTAATTGACTTCCCCCGGCATCTGAGGCCCCGGCTAAAGGAAGCGCCAAAACCAACGCGAGAAGCGATGCTGCGCAGGGCCGCAGACGACTCTTGCGAGACAACATCATCGAGCCCACAACTCCGCTCGTTTCCACCGGTTCGAATCAGCCACCAGCAACCCCTTCCCCAATGTGCCCCGCCGGGATTCCCGGCGCGCCGCAATACCATCACCGGTGTATGCGGGTTCCGCGGCCAGAGCAAATCGCCCCGCCCCACGGTCAGGAAACAAGGCTCACGGCTGACAGGGGCTGCACCAGAAAGTGCTCCGCCCCCCCATCATGCGAGTCCGGATCGGGCTGGCGCAGACCGGACAAGGCAGGCCGGCACGGTCGTAAACCCGCAGGGTCTGCTGAAAGGTCCCCGGGTTCCCTTCGGCATCGCGATAGTCCAATAACGAAGAGCCACCGAGCGCAATCGAGCGGTCCAGAACTTCTCGAATGGCATCCACGATGGCACTGGCTTCCCGGCGGCGAAGCCGGTGCGCCCGGCGTCCGGGGCGCACACCGGCTTGATGAAGCGCTTCGTTGGCGTAAATATTACCGACGCCGACAATCAGGCGCTGGTCCATCAGCAGCGTCTTGATTGCGAGACGGGGATGGGCGGTTCGAAGCGCCCAAAGCGCAGCCTCGTCGAACGCATCGCTCAAAGGCTCGACGCCCAGATTCCCGAGTTCGGACTCATCGCGAAAAAGAAAGCATGCTCCGAAACGGCGAGGATCTTGCAGATACACCCGCGCCCCCGAATCCAACTCGACTTCCACATGGACATGTCGGGCCTCCGGGGGAGGTGCACCGAGCAACAAACGTCCCGACATCCCCAGATGCACTGCCCAGGCATCGCCGTCTCCGATGTCGATGATGACAAATTTACCGCGACGTCGGACCTGATGGATAGTGCGGCCCTGAAGACGGCCCGCAAAATCCAAAGGAATCGGCCGTCGAAACCGCGGCTCGTGAACCACCACACGAGAGATCCGCTGCCCTTCCACATGCGGCGCGATCGTGCGGCAGACCGTTTCAACCTCCGGCAACTCAGGCATCTTGGCCAAAGGCTGCTTCGAGAGCGCAAAACTCCGGGATCGAAACTGTTTCGGCGCGACGCACAGGGTCAATTCCGGCGCGTGCCATCGCCGCCAGAGCAACCTCCTTGCCGTAAACTGTCCCCAAACTGTTGCGAAGCGTTTTCCGCCGCTGCGCAAAGGCGCTGCGGACCAGACGCCGAAATTTCTGAGCATCGGCGCAGAGAAACCGAGGTTCCACCGAGAGGTCCAGCCGCACCACGGCAGAATCAACGCGGGGTGGTGGTCGAAAAGCTTCGGGCGGAACCAAAAAGCCCATCTGCACAGCTGCCTGCATTTGCGTAAAGATCGACAGGCTGCCGTAGGCCCGCGAGCCCGGCTCGGCCACCAATCGCTGGGCCACTTCGCGTTGCAGCATCACAACAATCCGCGGAAACTTCTCCGGTCTCTCGAGCAAGCGCGTCAGAATCGCCGTCCCTGTCGAATACGGCAAATTCGCGACAACAAAAAGCGGACCACTCGGAAGGCTATCGATGTCGAATTTCAGGAAATCGGCCTGCTCGACCCGGAGCCGCTCCGGCGCCATCGTCGCCAGATTCTCGGCAAGAGTGCGGTCAAACTCGACTGCCGTCACATGATAGCCGGCATCCAGCAGCGGAAAGGTAAGCGCCCCTTTCCCCGGGCCGATCTCCAGAACCGACGATTCGCCCGGCAGTCCGGCAAGCGCGATGGTTCGATGAACGAAACTGTCATCCGCCAGAAAATGCTGGCCCAGCGCATGCCGTCGCCCGCCCATTCAGCTGGCAGCAATCTCGATACGTGGGCCGATCGGAAGCGTTGCGACCGCATTCAGGTCGAGTTCATCGCGCTCCCCGCGGAGCAACCTCTGCCAACCGGCGTACGCGATCATCGCTGCGTTATCGGTGCAGCGCGACAACGCCGGGAGTTGCAGATCCACGCCCTCTTCCCGAGCGACTTCGGCCATCCTCTCCCGCAGCAATCCATTCGCCGATACCCCACCCGTCACCACAAGGGCCTTCACCTCGACCTCCCGCAACGCACGCCTTGTCGTTGCCGCGAGGGTGTCCACCACTGCCTCCTGAAAAGACGCTGCCACGTCAGGCACGTCGATTTCCGGGCGCTTGGCAACCTCCTGCCACAAGGCTGTCTTCAAGCCGCTAAAGCTCATATCGAGCGCAGCACCGCGCACGCGCGGCCTCGGCAATCGCATCGCCTGCGGATTGCCATCGCGCGCCACTCGCTCGATCTCGCGGCCCCCCGGATAACCGAGCCCCAGAAGTTTGGCCGCCTTGTCGAAGGCCTCACCAGCCGCATCGTCTCTTGTCTGCCCCAGCAGGCCAAAACTCCGATCCTCCCGAGCCAGATACAGCGCAGAATGACCGCCGGAGACAACCAATCCGAGAAAAGGCCGAGGCACCTGTGCGTCCAGTTCCCCCGAAAGAAGGTGGCCCTCGATATGGTTGACCCCCACAAAGGGAAGTCCCCGCGCACGGGCGATTGCCTTGGCCGCACACAATCCCACAAGCAACGAACCGACAAGGCCGGGCCCCCGCGTAGCAGCAATTCCCTCCACGTCGTCCAGGGTCATACCCGCGGTTGCCAGAGCCTTCTCGATCACGGGTACGATATGCAAAACGTGATTCCGTGCCGCCAACTCGGGAACGATTCCCCCGTACGGAGCATGAACATCATCCTGAGAAGCGACGATATTCGACAACTCCCGTCCATCCTGAAGAACGGCCGCGCCGGTATCATCGCAGCTGGATTCGATTCCGAGGACAATCATCGGGCAAGCAACCGTGTCAGGGCCACTCGGGCCGTTCGATTCGCAGGATAAATTCCCAGAGCCCGACGATAGGAGGCAATCGCGCTGTCCTCATCGCCCTCGACCTCGTAGACTTCTCCGTTTACCGCGACAAGTTCCGCTAACCAGGCACCCTTGGGATCAAGTGCGACGGCAACCTGCAGATCGCGCCGAGCCTCTGCCGTCGAACCCACCAACAAGGATGCCTGTGCACGCGTCAGATACGCGGGCACACAATCCGGGTCGGCTCGCACAGCCTCATCCAGAAGCTCAAAGGCGCGCCCGGCCGTCCCCGCCTCCAGCTCGGCGCGTGCCCTGTCGACCAGACGCATCGCGGCGGCCTGCCCGGGTGTGGTTCCCTGATGAATCGACCAGGCCAGCGGATCGCGGGTCCGATCCCGAATCCCTCGCCGGTTGGGCGTGGGTGCAAGTGTCGGCGGTGCAGGTGAACCAAGAGCCGGGTCCTGCGGGGCGGGTGTCAGTCGCGGAGCCGGAGACCAGTCCTGCAGCAAGGGGCGCCATGGCGTCGGCTGTGGCCGCGGCGTCCTGCCCTCCCAGTTACGACTCGGATCTCGCGCGGGTGCGCATGCGATCGCGACAAGAACCAAAAAGCAAAGTGCACTGGGCAGTCTTCGGGTAATTTTCTCAATCATGGTTTCTCGGGGCCAGACGCTCCTCCGGGAGGTCGTCTGCTTCCAGAGCTTGGTCGAAAATCCGTGCCGGCGCCAGTGGGCTGGAAAATTCTGGCTCATCGCCGGTCAAAAAGGCTTCCCGAATCAGTTGGATCGGTTCGACGGGAACGCACGGTGAGAACACCGGCTCCGGTTTGGGCAAGAGGGGGCCTTCCTCCGGCAGGTCTGACGGAGGCAGCGGTGGAAGACCGGTTCTCCGGTCGACTTCGACAAGCGTCACGCCCGGAGGCACGGAGAATCCGCGAGGCTTGTCCGCGGCAGTCGCCCGCCGCATGAATTCCGTCCAAATTGGCAACGCAGCGCTGCCCCCGGATAGCTCCAGCGGTGTCCCGCCATCGTATCCAACCCAGACTCCGACCAGGAGTTCCGGCGTGTAGCCGATGAACCAGGCGTCGCGATATTCATTGGTTGTGCCGGTCTTGCCCGCCGCCGGTCGACGAAAACCCCGCCGTCGAGCTCCCCGGGCCGTTCCGCGATCCATCACGCCTTCGAGCAAATGCGTCATCACATAAGCCTCGGCCGGGGAGACAACGCGTCGCATCGCGGGCGGCTCGCCGACTAGCGTCGCTCCATCGCGGGTTTCCACGGACGCAATCGCATTGGGTTCCGCTCGAATTCCGCCGCTGGCAAAGATTCCGTAGGCCGCCGTCATATCCAGAGGTGTCACCTCAAGAGAACCCAGAACAATCGAAGGCACCGCGAGGAGTGGCCCGGGAATACCGACGTGTTCGCCAAATGCCGCCACTTCCTCCAATCCAATATTCCAGGCGACTCGAGCGACCGCCGCGTTGAGGGATTTTTCCAGAGCGGTGCGCACGGTGACATCACCACAATAGCGATCTCCGTAATTCGTTGGGGACCAGGTCTGGCCCAATTCATAGGCCCATGTGAAGGGAGTATCGCTGACCACGGTGCCGGCCGTGATATGACGCTCGGGTTCGGGCTGCAGGAGCCCCGCCAGGAATACAAACGGCTTGAAGCCCGACCCCGGTTGGCGCAGTGCATCCGTGACCCGATTGAATTGGCTTTCGCGATAATTTTTCCCTCCAACCATCGCCCGGATCGCGCCGGTTCGAGGTGAAATCGCGATCAGAGCTGCTTCGAGGCGATCCTTTTCCGGGGGTGAATGAAGCTTCGCCCGCAGTTCGGCCACCCGCTCCACCCCGGTCTCGACGGCTAATTCGGCCCACTCCTGCAGCATCGGGTCCAGAGTCGTATGGACCGAAAAACCCTCCGCGACCAGAGCTTCCTCGGGAAATCTCTCGGATAATTCGCGGCGCACACTATCAACAAAAAAGGGCGCCCGTCGTTTCTGGCCGCGCACCGGCAAAACCCGTAAATCGGCAGACCGCTCCCTCTGAAAAGTCTCGTGGTCAATATCCCCAGCTTCAAAGAGAAGCCGAAGCACGGTGTCTCTGCGCTGGCGAGCACGTTCCGGATAGCGACGCGGCGAGTAAGCACTGGGTGCACGAATCAAACCGGCAATCATTGCCGCCTCGCCTGCCGTCAACTCCGAAGGATCCTTGCCGAAAAAAAACCTCGAGGCTTCTGCGACACCATAAACGCCTCGAGAACCCCGCTGTGCAAGATAAATCTCGTTCAGATAGGCCTCGAGGATTTTTTCTTTCGAGTATTCCTGCTCGGCAACGAGAGCCATCGCAATTTCGTGAAGTTTCCTCTGGTACGTTCTCTCCGAGCTGAGAAAGAAATTCTTCATCAACTGCTGGGTGAGCGTGCTCCCACCCTGCCGCACCTGACCGGATTGCAGGTTGGCCAAAAGAGCTCGACCAATACCCACGTAATCGATTCCGTGGTGTTCAAAGAATCGAGCATCTTCGGTTGCCAGAACCGCTCGCACAAGAATCGGAGAGACGTCCCCCAGCGCCACCGCCCGACGCCCTTCCCAGTCACCTTGGTAAATGCCGGTTAACTCCTCGGGTTCGAGAGAGACCGCACCAAGGAGTTCCCCTGTCCGCAAATCCCGGATCTCCTCGACACGGTCATCCTCGAGCAACAAGCGAACCGGGCGTGCAATCGGAGCGTCATTGCCGGAAGGGCGGAGCGCGATCTCGACCCAATCGTCGCCGGAGCGCATCTCACCGCCTCGAGAGGGTTCTTCCTCCACTTCAACGTAGGAGAGCCTCTGCAGGCGCCGTCCGAGGCCCGCCGCCGACACGTCCAACCCCGGATAAATCAGGAAGGAATCGCTGAGAATTCGACTCGGAAAATCCCATAGCCTGCCGGCAAACCGGTCCTCCAGCGTGGCTGCCAGATCCTGGTAAGCGAGCCATCCGCCGATCGCTGCCGCGGCGCCCAAGGGAATGAGCGCCACGACAAACGCGACGAAAAGCGATCGAATTCGGCGGCCTAAGGACCCCGCCATGGGATCAATCAGCCGGCGGCTTCAAAGCCAAAAACACCGTACTGTCTCCGCGACGCACGAGAAGGAGCAGACTCTTGCCCTTCTTGCGCTCCGCCAGTTTCGCATGGAAGGCATCCAGATCCTTGATCGGCTGACGATTGACTTCGAGAATGACATCGCCGCGGCGCAGACCCGCATCACCCGCAGAGGTTCCCGGCTCGACACCCGAGACGATCACACCCTTGGTTTCAGGGTCCATCCCCAGCGACTCGGAGATTTCCGGCGTCAGATTTTGCGCGGACAGACCGAACTCGTCGGCCATATCATCCGACAGAACGGAATCATCTTCCTCCATCTGAGCGATTTTCAGCTCGAGGGTGGCCTCCTCACCGTCCCGCCATACGACGACAGGCACTTCATCCCCGATCGGCTCGCGCGCGACCAGCGTCGGCAAATCGTTGGAGCTCTCGACCTCATTGCCGGCGAACGTCATGATCACGTCCCCAACCTGAATCCCGGCCTTTTCTGCGGGGCCGTCATCGACGACATCCGCCACCAGAGCGCCCTTCGCCTCTTCCAGACCAAGGCTTTCGGCAATTTCCGGGGTGACTTTCTGGATCATCACGCCCATCCAACCGCGCGTTACCTTGCCGTCAGCCTTGAGCTGCGGGATCAGGTCGCGAGCAAGGTCGATCGGAATCGCAAAACCAATCCCGATATTGCCGCCGCTTCGACTGAAGATCGACGTGTTGATCCCGACCACATGACCGTCCATATTGATCAGCGGACCGCCAGAGTTGCCCGGATTGATGGGGGCATCGGTCTGGATGAAATCATCGTAATTGCCTTGGCCGATAAAGCGGCCCTTTGCGCTGACGATCCCCGCTGTGACCGAGAAGTCCAATCCGAACGGATTTCCGATCGCCATGACCCATTCGCCGACGCGCAGCGCCTCCGAGTCTCCGAAGGGAATTGCTTGCAGCTCATTATCTGCTTCGATCTTGAGGACCGCGACGTCCGTTTTCGGATCACGTCCGACCAGCTTGGCA
This sequence comes from Candidatus Binatia bacterium, assembly GCA_029248525.1. NCBI lineage: Bacteria > Candidatus Binatota > Binatia (SeqCode) > Binatia bacterium. Next base: position 173,686 of record JAQWJE010000008.1, on the reverse strand, counting down.
TCGTATTCTTCGCCGGAGTTCAACTTGATATGAATCTCGTCGGCATTCTCGATCACGTGATTGTTGGTGAGAATGAAACCCGCCTTGTCGAAAATGAACCCCGATCCCAGGCTGCGCCGCGGCATCGATCGCCCCGGCCCACCCGGCCCGAAGAAGCGTTCGAAGGGATCGCTGAATTCGGGGCCACCGGGGCCGCCGCGCGGGCTGCCTCCATGCGGATTGCCCCGAAAGCCGGGGCGGCGCTTCGGCGCCTTGTTCTCCGTGGCGATATTCACCACAGAATTACGCCACCTCTCGGATAGCTGCACGAAATCCGGGAGAGCGCATTTACCGCAGGTGCCCGTCTCCTCAGTGATATTCGATTTCGCTTGAGCTTCTGCGGGGGAACGGTTCTCGACCGCAAACCATCCCGTGGCAAATCCAATGACTACGAGAAATACAATTTTCGCAATGCTGCGCATGGTTTCCTAATTCTCAGGCGGCCGGGCCGTTGAGCGACGAGCGATCTCGACAAAACGCAGGCGTAGGTCGTACAGAATGCGTTCCATCAATTCACTCTCGCCAGCGTCCAGGTTCCCGCTGGTTTTCTCCTGGAGAACGCCGAGGAGATCGATGAGTTGCTTGCCGGCGAGAAGGTCTATCTGGGGCTCGGCGTCGGGGCTCTCGGCGATTTCTCCGAGAGTAAAAAGTGCTTGGGTGCTGAGGCTCAAAATGAGAGAGCTGAAGGTGGGCGGCGGAGGTTCGCCGGGGTTCGGCTCGCCGCCAGGCATGGTATCCGATGGATCTGTCGCACCCCCCGAAGGTGCTGCCCCAGTGCCGGGGGTGGCATCCGCCCCGGGGGCACCGGCTGTCTCGGAGGGGCCTGCGGACTCGGAGGTCCCGGCTGGTGCCGCTGCCGGTTCGACGGGGACCGCCTTGCCGATTTCGCCCTCGTCACGATCCGAACCATCGGCGTCAAAACGACGACGGTCCACAACGCGGAACGCGTTCTTCTCTTCTTCCTCTGATCCCGATCCGCTCATCACACCCCCAAATCAGCTATATCTGACGGTAATTCAACAAATTTCTTCAAAAACGCCGTTGCGTTGTCGGTAGAATCACCCCTGAAAGAAGTCAAGAAGGGCGTCGCGACCGTGACGTCCTACAACCCTACCGTTCCTAGCGCTTCGCGCCACTACCAAGGGGAACGGCCGAACCCGAAACTGGCGAGGGGAGTTGCCTCCTTTTCTCGCGGAAAACCCGAAAACCAACCGACGAGACGATATTTTTCCTTGGGTAGGCGCACGGACTTCGCTAGCATTTGATCAGATGCCCGCTCCAAACCTAGTGGCCAGCAGCCCGCTCGAGCTGATTGGCGGAACCCCCGTGGTTCGGTTGAATCGGGTCGGACCTGCCGGTGGCGCCGAGATCTGGGCCAAACTGGAAATGAACAATCCCGGCGGAAGCCTCAAGGACCGCATCGCGCTCAGCATGGTGGAGCAGGCCGAAAAGTCCGGCGAATTGCATCCCGACAGCCATATCGTCGAGCCGACAAGCGGGAACACGGGCATCGGTCTGGCCTTCGTGGCCGCCGTCAAAGGATACCGGCTGACGCTCACGATGCCCGACACCATGACCGAAGAGCGGCGCTCCCTGCTGAACGGGTATGGCGTCGAACTCGAACTCACGCCCGACAACAAGGGAATGCAAGCTGCTGTCGACCGCGCCGACGTCATTGCCGCCACAGACGAGAAGGCCTTCGTTCCGCGACAGTTCTCGAATCCTGCCAACCCGCTCGCCCACGCGGAGAAGACGGCCACCGAAATTCTCGATCAGATGCCGCGGCTGGACGCTTTCGTAGCCGGGGTCGGCACGGGAGGAACAATCAGCGGAGTCGCCCCCGCCCTGCGCCGCGCTCGACCCGGATGCCGCATCATCGCCGTAGAACCCGCCACATCGGCGGTCATCGCCGGGGAACCGCCCGGGATGCACCGAATTCAGGGAATCGGCGCCGGCTTCGTCCCCGCGAACCTCCATAGGGATGCATTTGATGAGGTGGCGAGCGTGACCGATGAAGAAGCCACTCTGGCGGCGCGAGAAACAGCCGAGCAGGAAGGCCTGCTGGTCGGCATCTCCTCGGGAGCCAATCTAGTCGTGGCCCGAAGGATTGCGGCCCAGCTGCCCCCCGAGGCCATCGTACTGACTCTGTTCTGCGACTCGGGCCAGCGTTACCTGACGACCGACCTGTTCGAAGCGCCCACCAGTGACGGCGAAAAGCGGGGCATCTGATGGCCAGTGGACTTTCACCCGATGTTCTCGAAAAACTCAACCAGCTGCGTGCGTCTCTCGCCAAACTCCCATCGGTCCTGGTCGCCTACTCCGGCGGCGTCGATTCGACCTTCGTCCTTGCGGTAGCGCACGAGGTTCTTGGTCCCGAGGCACTCGGCCTGACCACAAGTTCGGCTGCCGTTCCGACGCGAGAACTGGAGGAAGCCCGACTGCTCGCTGCCGATATCGGCGCCCGGCATCTGGTGGTGGATACCGACGAAGTAGCGATCGACGCCTACGCAGAAAACCCGACCAATCGTTGTTATTTCTGCAAGGACAACCTCTACCGCATCTGCCACGCGGAAGCAGAGAGCCGCGGCATCGATACCGTGATCGATGGCGTCAATCTGGATGACCTCGGCGATTTCCGCCCCGGTCTCGATGCCGCTCGGGAACAACTCGTGCGCCATCCTCTAGTCGAGGTCGGCATGACCAAGGAGGACGTACGCCAAGCCAGCGCGCACCTTGAGCTACCAACTTGGGACAAACCCGCTCAACCATGCCTGGCCTCACGCTTCCCCTATGGAACCTCGATCTCAAGAAGTCGACTCGGCCGAATCGAGGAGGCCGAAGAGCAAGTTCGCGCTCTCGGCTTCCGAGAGTTCCGGGTTCGCTTTGCCGGCGAGAATGCCGCGCGACTCGAGATCGCCGGAGCCGAACTTGAACGAGCAACCCAAGCGGACACACACGATGCTCTGGTTGCCGGAATCCGTTCGGCAGGCTTTGCCGAAGTCGTGCTGGACCTGCGCGCATTTCGCAGCGGTCGATTGAACGAAGCCGAGAACTGAGGCTGCGCCGGACTCTCTCGGGACGGGGTTCCGCCTTCAAGGAGTGGCCCCGGGACGCTCGCCTGCCTAAGTCGATTGCAGAAACGAGAATGACGTCCGGCGTTTGATTCTGCGTCCTCCCGGCAACAAAGGTCGATTTGCAAAGATCGATTGCTGAAGGTCTCGATGCAGCCGGACTGCGTTGCGCAGTCTCACTTGCGCAGATTCATCTCAAAAAATGACTGAGCCAGATGACTGGGCCAGATGACTCCGCAAGCATTAACGCGCCGGGAATAGAGCGCTAAAACTACGGGGCAAAGATCGTGCGGAGTTCTTCCATGATCTTTTCTTCCGGATGCTCGCGAGCAATGGATAGTTCCTTGACGAGCAGGGAACGCGCCGTGTCCAGCATTTTGCGTTCGCCGAAAGAGAGTTCCTTGTCACTCTTCAGAACGAAGAGATCCCGAAGAACTTTGGCGATCTCCAAAACCGAACCTGTCTTGATGCGCTCGGTGTATTCTCGATAGCGACGATTCCAGGTCTGCTGATCGATCTCGACTTTCTTGTCGCGAAGGATTTTATAAACCTTGGAGACGGTGGCCTTCCCAATGATCGGGCGGAGCCCCACGGCGTCGACGTTTTCCATCGGCACCATGATCGTCATATCGTTCTCGAGAAAGCGCAGCATGTAGAACTTCTTCTGCGACCCGGCGATGGTCTTGCTTTGAACGCTTTCGATGACGCCAACACCGTGAGCGGGATAAACGACCTTCTGACCAACCTTGAACATGCCGGGGAATACCTCCAGTTGCGATCTACACAGGTTACTGAATGAGCAATCCTCAATCAAGGTACAATCTTCTCAGCTAATGCTCTGAGTTAGCAGAATTGCAAGGCGCATCGCGTCACTTCGCGTCCCGCACCAAAACGAGCGCATCCTCTCCGGGCCCGTAGTAATTGGCCCTCTGCCCTACTTCGATAAATCCATGGGCGGCATAGAGCCGGATCGCCGAGTCGTTTGCGGCAGATACTTCGAGGTGAACCGTAGACCCCAGAAGCGCGTCCGCCTCATCAAGAAGATGGCCCAGCAGCGAACCCGCGACGCCGATTCCTCGGAACTCCTTCTTGACGGCGATGTCGAGAAGCTGAAACTCGTCCGTGACTTGCCAGTAGATCAGGTAACCCACAGCGCGGTCCCCGATCAGTGCCACCCGTGGGCGTGACTGCGGCAATTCGATTTCTTTTGCCAATCGCTCCCGGGCCCCGGGTCGGCTGAAGGCCTCGCGCTCGATGGCCGCCACACGAAAGAGGTCGCTCTCGACCATCGGACGAACCGAGACACGTGGCGTGGGACCGCACATCCCGACCTACCAGCGGAACAACGCAGCAGCCCAAGTAAAACCGGCTCCAAAAGCTGCCATACAAACGTATTGTCCCTCGTGCGCCCGACCGTCCAGCATTGCTTCTTCCAGGGCCAGCGGAATCGAGGCGGCCGTCGTGTTTCCGTAGCGCTGCATATTATTGACCACCTGACTCTCGTCGAGCCCGAGCTCGGCAGCAACGACCTGATTGATCCGCAGGTTCGCTTGATGCGGCACCAGCAGACCGAGGTCGGCCACATCGAGATCATTGGCGGCCAGCGATTCCCGAATGACTTGCGGAAACCGCGTCACAGCGTGCTTGAAGACATAACGGCCCGCCATATAGGGAAAGACCACCGGCTTTTCCCCCTCGAAGTCGGCTTCCAGGATATGCTTCTCGCGACGACTCGACGGAACTTCCAGCCATAGCTTCTCCGCAAATCGTCCTTCCGCATGAAGATGCGAAGAGAGGATACCCTTCTCGCCATCCGGTGAGGGCCCCAGCACGACCGCTGCTGCCGCGTCACCGAAAATCACCCCGACCTCTCGACCACGCGTGGTCAGATCCAGGCCAGTGGAGTGAATCTCGCCACCGACGATCAGAACATGGGAACCCCGCCCCCTCTTGAGCCAGGCGTCGGCCGTCGCCAGCGAATATACGAATCCTGAACATTGGTTGCGCACGTCCAACGCCGGAATCTGCGGTGCGCCCAGTTTCGCGGCCATCAGGCACGCCGTCGCGGGCCACTCCACATCCGGGGAAAGAGTCGCATAGATCAGAAGATCGATATCCTCGATCGTCAGGCCTGCGGCTTCCAATGCTCGCTCTGCCGCGATCTTGCCAAGATCCGTGCCTCCACAGGCCGCATCGATATGTCGACGCTCGCAGATACCGGTTCGCTGCTCGATCCATTCATGCGACGTCTCCATGCGCTCGCTCAAATCATCGTTCGTCACGACGTTATCCGGAAGAGCGCTGCCCACCCCGAGGATATGATTACGGTTCGCCATCTCAGTCGGCCTCGATTACGGCCGCACCCCAAGTGAAGCCAGGTCCGGCAGAGGCAAGCACCATTCGCTCCCCTGTCGCCAGCCCGTCGATACTCCGGGCAAATTCGATCCCCAGCCCCGCGGCCATCACGTGCCCAAAGCTCGCCGTGGGAATGACGACCCGGTCCTTGGCAATCCCCAACTCGCGCGCCGCGGCGAATGCGATTTGAGGCTCCACGTAGTCGATGACCACGCGGGCGGCGGTTTCGAGATCGGTTTGCGTTTCGGCCGAAACCTCGCGCAAAACCTCGATCAGTCGCGCCTGCGCAACACCACGTAGCGCGGGGAGGTCCGACTGCGGATAGTGCCGCCCCGCTGCAAGATCGGCACGATCGATCCGTCGACCCAATTGCGAACTATGCGGTGCGGCCGTCCAGAACTTCTCCAAAAGTGTTCCGTCGGTATACCAGCGAGAACTCAAAAGCTTGGGGCCCGCCCCCCCCGCAGACAGGACGACAACCGACGCTCCATCCGCGAGACGAGAGGCCAATTCCGCGCCGGAAGGCGACAAATCCAGACCGCTCGAGAAGACCTCCGCCGTCGCCAGCAAAATTGGCTCAGGAGACGTCCCCGCCGCTGGAATTGCGCAAAAGGCTGCCGCCATATCGAGAGCGGCAACGAAGCCCGCCGATTGCGCACGGAGGTCGAGAGCGCCAACGGTGGGCGCTGCCAATTTCTCCTGGAGAAAGCAGGCCGATCCCGGAAAGGCGACGTCCGGGGTAGTTGTGGCGAAGACCAGCATCGACAAGTCTTCTGCGGCCACACCCGCTTTCGCCATCGCTGGTCCGGCAGCGATCGCCGCGAGGCCACTTGGCCCCTCACCTGGTGCGGAAAAATACCGCTCGGCGATACCCGTCTCCGCACCAAGATCCCGATCGACCCCCAAACGTCCGGCCAGAGCCTCATTGGAGACGGCGTCCCCCGGAAGACAATAACCCCAGCCGTTCAGGCGAATCTCAGGCAGCATTGGCTTCGCGCGGAAGTTGATCCGCCGCACTGGTCTTCACCAGAACAACCTCTAGGGTCTTGTTTTCGTACCACTGGGCGAAGCCGATACAGGGCTCACTTACCGGCACTCGAGTCACGAAATCCGGCGGGAAGGCAGGCGCGGTCGCCGCAACAGTGCGCAGACGCTCATCCACGACCGCTCCGCGAACCTCGAACCAGCCACCGCGCAGCCGTAAATCAATCTCGTAATCCGGCATTTCCGAACCCAGGCCGAGAGAGTCCCTCACGCCCGACGGCGGGATCGTGCGCGGCAATTCCATCTGCAGAATATAACCTGCCGGCCGTTCCTCGAATCGGTAGATCTCGCCATAGCGCCTCTCGCGTTCTTTTTTCTCGTCGTAGGCACCGCCGGTGTCGTAGAAACCCTCGTGGGCCATCTTGCCACCATGCTGGGCCTCGCTGACCTTGCGAATCAGCGGCAAGACAAACGGCACCATCGGCAGTCCGTAGACGCTCCCTCGCCAAATCACCTCGGAAGTGGGCCGCGCGAACAGCAATGTTTCGCGCAGTCGGTAGATTGCTTCGAGAACGGCAAGAGTCCCGCCAAGCAGGAACCATTTTGAGATCGACAGACTGTAGAGGTCATCCCCACGCAGTAATACAACGGCTGCGACAACGATGATCGGGAGAATAATCAGGTGCGCCAGCATATTCAGGCCGGTGGCTCCCGCAGAGGAGAAGATCATCGGGTTGCCAATCGCCTGCTCGAGCTTGGTTTTCGTCGATGCGGGCATCGCCCCCAGCAGGGGTTGCGCAAGACAGATCCCCGCGCGGAGAATCGGATGGCCGCCTCCACCGGGCGCTTCGGACTGAACCAGCTCCAGAGCGTCGTCGTACTTCACCGGCAACTCGCCGACATAGGGAATCTCGCGGAAGCCTGGCTGGATCAGCGGATCCGCGGTTTTGCGCTCGACTTTCCCCAAATGCACGACTGCAGCAGGAGCGGCTGCCGGGGCCACTGCCGCAGGAGCGCCGCCAGCCGGGGCTGCGGGCGCGGCTGCGGGCGCGGGCGCGGCTTCAGGCTCTGCTGGCTCCTTGAACCTCGACGGGAAGTCCTCGGGGAAATCCTCCGCCGGGTGGATCTCCTTGGCTCGCTGGAAAAGAAGACCTTCCTCTTCCGGGATATCCGGGTTGGGAATGCAGCAGTCGACAGGGCATACGGCCGCACAGGCCTCGCTATCGAAAAATCCTACGCATTCCGTGCATTTATCCGGCACAATATAGAAGAAATCGTCCGAGATAGCTGCAACCTTAGAACCGTCAAGAGCATCGAACTCGATTCCACCTTGGTAGATGGCCGTGTTCGGGCATTCGGGTTCGCAGGCCCCGCAATTAATACATTCGTCGGTGATCATTGTCGCCATTGCGACTGAACCTCCGCCAGGACCGAGAAGAAAAGAACCTCCGAACAGGGCTCTCGGCGAACCCGGGCCGGAGTCAATAAACCCACTCTGCATTAGCAAAGCGAAGGGTACACTCTCAAGGCATGGCGTTACGGTTGTTCGACAAGGGTCCCTGTGGCACCCTTGGAGCGAATTTGCCGCGGCCTTTTCGGCGCGTGCTGAAGTGGAGGATGGGGATGAAAATGACCGGAAATCGAACGACTGGGCGTCAGATAGTGGCGGCCATCATGCTTGTGACAGGAATCGCTCTCTCGGGCTGCAGCGCCAAGGGGCCAAGCCCCCAACAGGTTGCCGCCGAGCAGGCCGATCAGGCCGCCGCCCGAGCCGAGGCGGCGGCACTTCGAGCCAATCAGGCCGCCGAACGCGCCGAAGCCGCCGCCGACAAGGCCGAGGCAATCTTCAAGAAGAACGTCCAAAAGTAGTTTCAGCTCGAGGTTCAGGGTCGCGCGGCGCCAAGCCGCGCGACCAGCCACGACTCCCTGCTGTAGAGCCCCAAAGCGCTCCAGATCAGAAGAAACGCTATCAACCGGCCTGCCGTAAGCGGCTCTCCGAAGACCAGGACCGCCAGAATAAATTGGCAAGTCGGACTGACGTATTGCAGCAGCCCCACCGTACTCAACCGAAGGCGCTGCGCGGCAAACCCGAAGAGCGCCAGCGGCACAACCGTGACCAGCCCCCCGGCGAGGAGCAGGAAGTCCAACCCGGGGTCCCCGCGCCCGATCGCAGCCACGCCTTCGCGCATCAGCCACAACTCTATCCCCAGAAAAAAGGGGAAGATCAAAAGGACCTCGATCGTCAAACCTGTAATCGAGTCCGCAGTCATCTGCTTGCGCAGCAGGCCGTAGAATCCGAATGAGAGAGCAAGAACAAGAGGAATCCAGACGAAACCCTCGAGAAAATTTCCGCTGCCTCGCCACAGGGAAGCGGCGAACACGACGACCCCGACGCCGGCCAACCCGAGAGCCCATCCCTGCCGGCCGACCAGTTTCTCCCCGAGAAAAAAGCGTCCAAGCAGCACGGATACCAGCGGGTTCAGGAAGTAGCCGAGGCTGGCCTCGGTCAACCGCTCTTCGCGCACCGCGTAGATGAAAACGAACCAATTCCCCACCAACATCGCGACCGACGCGCCATGCATGCGAAGTGCGCCCGGGGAGCGCATTGCTTCCCGGAGCCGAGAGAGCCCCGGGGGCATGGCCAGAATCGCCAGGCAGATCGGGAGTCCACCGAGAGCGCGCCAGGAAATCAACTCGAGCACATGAACTTGATCGAGTTCACGATAATAGAGGGCTGTCACAAGGCCCCACCAAAGGTAGGCGAGCAGACCAGCAACGATACCGGACCGGGCCGAGTCCTCCCCGTTCAATTGCATGCCTGCCGAAATCGAGGGGACTGGCTTGATCGAGGATCAGGACAGGGCTTCGCTGTAGACCTCTTCATTGAAACCAACCAACACCAGAGAGCCTACCCGCAGCAAAGGTGCCCGCATATTTCCGGTATTGCCCAGCATGGCGCTGACCGCCTCGGGAGTCGTCGCAGCCCCGACCTGGAACTCCTCGACCTTGCGGCCCTTCATGACAATCATTTTCCGGGAAGCGCGAGCGATTTTCTCAGCGTCTTCCGCTTGCAGCTTCCGACTTGCAGGCACGGTTTCCTTGATGGTGATCTTTTGGGCTTCTACGAACGCAGAAGCACGAACACAGGAAGTTCAACCTTTGCGCTCGTAGATCCAGTCGATTGTCTTTGTCTTGGGCATGGGGATGTACTTAGACCTCGCTACCACCAGAAACAAGCCAGACGATTCCTCGACAAATCAGGCCCTCGGCAGCCGACGTCTCTCGAACTGAAAGCTGGCGCCCTTGCTGATTTGCCCCAACGCGAGAGACCGGGGTGGCTTGACCGGATCGGCACTCGGATCGACCACAATATCCCACTGGAAACGGGCGCCCCCGGAAGGCTCAACCGGAGTCAGTCGCGCCAGGGGGTTCACCACCTGTGCGATCGCATCCAGCGCCGGATGCCCCTCGGGCCGCAAACCCGCAAACCAGGAACAATCGTCAGACTCGTCAAACGCCGGAGAATCATGGAACGCGATGCGCACGCGATCGGCCGCGGGCATCGACACGCGAAAGTCCACATAGGCTCTCGGGTGAAATGTCGGGTGTACCTGAAACAACTTGGCAATGGCCGCAGCATCCTCGTCCACAATGCGGAAGGCCCGCATCATGCGCAGCGCCGTCAGTGCGGCAATGCCTTCCCATTGTTCATCCGCCAACCGGGAGGCGGCTTCGGCTCCCCACCGCTGCTCGGCCGAGAGATGCAGCGCTCGTGCCAACAAATGACTCTGCAGCGCTATCTCATCGAGGACGAGGACACCTGCGCTATGGCTGAGATCCTCCAGTTGGAATCCGGGGTCGAACGCTCCGGAGTAATCGGCCCACCCGCCCGGTTCGGCATCCGTGCTCGGCCGCTCCAGAACCAATTGGGCCGCCTTCGACTGACGCAACAGGGCCAGGTTGGAGTGAGGCTCGCTGGCCTCGCCAGTCTCGTCGATAAAAATCTTCCAGCGACAATGCGGCATCCGGAAATCCGGAATCCGCGGCGGGCGATGGATGGCGCGCATCTTCATGCGCGGGTGCGTCGCCGCGGCCGTTGCATCAAAGGTGGGGTCCTCCACGTCATGGCACATCCGCCGTACCCGCTCCTCCCCATGTGGTTCGACATCCATCAGGGCACCGCAATGCGCCAACCAGAACTCGCCATATTCGGGTGTATCCAGTCGAAACTGGAAGTCCATGAACTGGTGAGGCGCTCCGATATCGAACTGCAGATTTTTAAAAACCGTGCCCACATCATGGCCGACAAAACCAAGTGCCTTTTGCATGCGTTCGGAATAGATCGGGCTCGCGCCCATCCACTCCTCAATCGATAGCTCTGTCATCGCCGGCTCACCCCAACCAAAAAATACCAACGGCAGACCGACCCGGTCCTGCAAGTGACCATGCAGGAGGTATTCGCGACCCAATTCAGCCAACGCCTGCCGGCTTAGCGAGCCCAAATGCCAAGTCGGATCAAACGGTCCCGCGTAGTCAGTTCCCTGTTGCTTCATTGCTCCTCCAAAGTTTTTCCGGCAAGCGGACGCGGCGACGGCCCCACCCAGGGCGCCAGCGTTGTTTTCCAAATTTCATAGCCCGGACCCAGAAGATGTAGCTCATCACCGGTGAGATCCGCTCGAAGCGCACCCTCCGCCGAACTCATCGCGCCGCCCACATCGATCCAGCGCAATCCCCTGCGGTCGGCCAATGCGATCAGGCCTTCGTTCACCGAACGAATTCGGGCAGCATAGCCACGGCTGCGCGGCAGGAGCGTCTGCACAAAAACTTCGGTCCGTGGACTCTCGATGCGGATCTCTTCGAGAATCGCGTCAATATTTTGCAGCACAACTTCCTCCGAGAGACCCAACCCGAGGTCGTTTGTTCCGATCATCAAAAAGATCTGCGCTGGTGCGGCCGAGGTAATCTCTCGCAGCCGGGCGCGAACATCCGCGGTGGTATCTCCGGAGATTCCGCGATTTCGCGCCGCCACACCGGGAAAGAGCTCGCCCCATCGCGCCTGACTGGTGAGGCTGTCCCCCAAAAAGACAACGTCTCCGGCGCGCACAGGGAATTCTCGAAAAAAGCTGGACTGACGCGCCGTCACCACAGGATGGAAAAGAGTTCGGTAGAGTCGGGCCCGCCAGAACCATGCCGCTGCGAGCACCAGAACGCCCAGCAGGCCCAGGGCCAGACTCCCCCCGACAAGAAATTTCCAACTGCCCATCGCGTCTCACCCCAATCATCGCACAGCTCAATCGGCAAACGGCAGCCTGGTTCGATGCGTTGCATCCATGTCAGGATCGACTAAAAACGGAACAGCGATGTTGCGGCGAGTTTTGAAATATACCGTCATCGGCGCCCTGCTTCTCGGGGTCGGCGGCTATGCGGCCTTTCGTCTCTGGCTGGGACCTTCCCCGGAAGAAATTCTGTCCCGCATCAAAATCCTGCCAGCTCCGATCCTGAGCCCGGCAGAGGAACAGGCCACCTTGCTGGCCCCGCCGGGATTCCGGGTCGAATTGGTCGCATCCGAACCCCTGATCGCCGAACCCGTCGCCATCGACTGGGACGATCAGGGCCGTCTCTACGTTGTCGAGATGCGTGGTTATATGCGCGACCTTGCCGCCAGCGGGGAAGACGAGCCCTCCGGTAGAATCGTCATCCTCGAGGACACCGATCACGACGGGCAGATGGATACGAGCCGGGTCTACCTCGACGGCCTGGTCATGCCACGGGCCGTCCGCGTCCTGCCCGAGGGGGTTCTGGTCGCCGAGCCCGGCACCCTTTGGCTGTGTCGCGATCCGGAGAATACAGGCACCTGCGCCATTCGGGAGCGCCTCGGCGAATACGCCATGGTCGGCAACAATCCGGAGCATCAGGAAAACGGCTTGCTCGCCGGCATCGACGGTTGGATCTATAATGCGAAATCTCGGCGGCGACTCCGCCTGGATCCGGACGGCCTGGTGGTGGAGCAAACACCGGCCCGGGGGCAATGGGGCCTTGCGCAGGATGATGAAGGGCGACTCTACTACAACCACAACTCCGGCTTTCTTTACGCCGATGCGATCCCGGGTAGCTATGCCATGCGCCAGGCTGCGACGGCCGCCTCATGGTCCAAGCCCGGAGTCAATCTACCTCTGACCGATGGGGAAGAGGTGCACGGCATTCGCGTAGCTCCCGGCCTCAACCGAGCCTATCTGCGCGGCACGCTGCGCCCCGACGGTCGCCAACGCGGCCCCACGGGAGTCAGCGGCGTAGCCATCCAGCGCGGCGACCAGTTCGGCCCCGAGTTCAAAGGGGACGCCTTTGTTCCCGAATCTGCAGGCAATCTGGTCACACATTTCGAGATTCAGACTGATGGCACCGAGATGCAGGCCGTTCACAAGCTCTACCCCGATGAAAGCTTTGGAGAGCGAGAATTTCTGGTCTCGACCGATGAGCGCTTCCGGCCCGTCGATGCCGAGATTGGCCCCGACGGGGCTCTATATATTGTCGATATGTATCGCGGCATCGTCCAGCATGCGGAAATGGTCTCGGACTACCTCGACGAATACATTCGGGACCAGGGGCTCGAGAATTCGGGGGCCCGCGGCCGTCTGTGGCGGGTCGTCCGAGAGGATCGGCCCATCGATTACGTCCCGCCACCGATGACCACCACAGCGGAACTGTTAGCCGGGCTCGACCACCCCAACGGCTGGGTGCGGGATCGCGCCCAGCGGCAACTGGTCTACCGAGATGCTCCTGAAACCATTGCCTCGCTTCGCGCCCTGGAGAATTTTTCGTCCACGGGGCGTATCCATGCTCTGTGGACGCTGTCGCTGCTCCACAAGCTCGATCAAGCAACCTTTCGTCAGGGTCTGGCCGACGCGCAACCTGCCGTTCGAGTCGCGGCGCTGCGTGCCTTCGAGCCCATGCTCGACGGCACCGAGGCCGAGCGACGGGAGCTGCTCCGCCGCGCGGACGAGGACCCTGATCCACGGGTTCGGCTGCAGGCAGTCCTGACCATGGGGGCCCTGCCCCCGGCCGAAAGGCCCCTCCCACAGATGCTGCAGCTCGGCCGGGGGGCCGACCCGCTCCTCTCACACGCAGTCCTCTCAGGACTAGACGGACTCGAATCGCAAGCATTGGAGATTTTGCTGGAGGAAGATGAGGCCGCGACGACGAATGAGGCCCGCGACCGCTTCCTCACCGAAGTGACGACGGCCGCATTTGCCTCCATTCGCGCCGCGCCGAGCCCCGGACCGGCTACGGTCCAGCTCCTCGATCGCGTGCAAAGCCTCGACCAGAAAGCAAAGCGGACGGCCTTGGTCAACGGAATCGCAGCAGCGCAGCGACTTCCGGGGGCGAGTCGTATCGCGCTCGCAGGGCCGCATGCCCTGCTGGCAGACGAGAGCGATGAGATTCGCCCGATTCGCTCGCACTTCACCTGGCCGGGCGATCCGCGGCCCGGCGGAGCTCGACCACTTTCGTCCGACGAGCTCGAACGATTCCGGAAGGGCGGAGAACTTTATCAAGACGTCTGCGCTTCATGCCACGGCTCCTCGGGACGCGGTATCCCCGGTCAGGCACCGTCGTTGGTCGGCGCTGCATGGGTGAGAGATTCTGACGAGTGGCTCATTCGGATCGTCCTTGGCGGACTCACCGGCCCAATTCAAATCGACGACGAAACCTGGAATCTCAACATGCCGAGCCATGACGATCCTGCGGTGCTTGACGATGAAGCGATTGCAGCCATCCTCACCTTCCTGCGGCGCAGCTTCGGTCACGCCGACGAGCCCGTCACAGCGCAAACCGTGGCGAGAATTCGCGAGATCACGCGCCACCGGCAGAGCCCCTGGACGGTAGCCGACCTGCTCGCCCTGGACGGGCCCCATCGATATGATCGTTACCTCGGAAACTACGGAATCCCGCTGATCGCGATGCAGTTGGAAGTCACTCGATCCGGAACCCAACTCTCCCTCGGCATGGTCAATGGACCTACGACAGATCTTCAGGAAATGACTGACGGAAGCTTCCGGACCAGTGATGCTCTAGGTCTTGCTCTGGAGTTTGTATCGGATCCGGCGAAGCCCGCAGAACCAATCGAAGAAGCCATTCTCAACTATCAGGGAACGCGTGTCCCCCTGGCGCGCCAGAACTAGCCGGCAACGCCCGTCGCAAGCCGTCCAGCCATCCGTTTGATGCCGGACATCCCCTCCTCGAGATCCGCGAGCGAGGCGGTATAAGCCATCCGAACATACCCGGGCGCTCCGAAGGCCTCCCCGGGGACCAAGGCCACGCGCTCCTCGGCGAGCAGTTGCTCGCAAAGCCTTGCCGTAGTTCCGACCTCGCGGCCCTTCGGGGAACCCTCGAGCAATCGACGAACATCGGGAAAGACATAAAATGCCCCGCCCGGATCCACGAGAGAGACGCCCGACAAATCGTGCCACCGCTCACAGGTAAAGGCGCGGCGACGACGGAATTCCGCCACCATCGCCTGCTCATCGGAACCACCTCGCAGGGCCTCGGCCGCGGCTACCTGAGAGATCGAACTGGTCCCCGTGGTGGTCTGTCCCTGCAGCGTAATCATGGCCTCAATCCACGCCTCGGGGCCCACCGCATAGCCAACTCGCCAACCCGTCATCGCGTAACTTTTCGAAACCGAATTAATGATCAGGGACTTTGCTCGGAGTTCCGGACGCAGTGTAAGAATATGCGGCGGTCGGGGCCCATCGAAGTGCAGCAACTCGTAAACCTCGTCGCTCAACAGACTGACGTTCGTCGCGCCAACAATCACGTCGGCTAGAGATTGAAGCTCGGTTGCTGAATAGACCGCGCCTGTCGGGTTCGAGGGGCTGTTGAGCAAAAGGGCACGGGTGCGCGGACCGATGGCTGCGGCCAGCTGGTCGGGGCGGAGCTTGAATCCATCTTCGGCGGCGGTCGGCAAAAACACCGGCGTACCGCCCGCCAATCGCACCATAGCACCATAGCTGGTCCAAAATGGCACCGGGATCAGGACCTCGTCCCCCGGATCGAGCAGCGCCATCAGGCCAAGCGATAGCGCGTGTTTGCCCCCAGTCGTCGCGACCACCTGCTGCGGTGAGATTTCGAGCCGGTTCAGGCGCCACATCTTGGCCGTGATTGCCTCCCGCAACTCGGGGAGCCCCGCTGCGGGCGTATAGCGTGTCTGGCCGTCCGCGATCGCCCGGCGCGCAGCCGCACCGATCCGCTCGGGAGTTTCAAAATCAGGCTCTCCCGCTCCGAAATTGAGTACGCGGACACCGGACGCTCGCAAACGAAAAATCTCGCTGGTCACGGCCATGGTCCCCGACGGCGCTACAGCCTGCAGTCTCTGCGACAAGCGCATCAGAGCCCCACCAACCTTAGAGTTTCAGTTTTTTCTGGAGGCGACGATGAACCGGCGGCGGGACAAGAGCCGTCACATCGCCACCGAAAGTCGCAACTTCGCGAACGAGACTCGAACTCGTATAGAAATGCTGTTCCCCCGCCATCAGGAACACGGTCTCGATTTCCTTGGCGAGGTGGCGGTTCATGCTGGTCATCTGAAACTCGAACTCAAAATCCGAGACAGCGCGCAACCCACGCACCAGCACACAATCACCGATCCCTTTTGCGTAATCCACCAGCAGACCGCTGAACTTGTCGGCCACAACGCGATCGCCGAGATCCGCAAGCGATTCGCGAATCATCTCGCAGCGCTCATCGGGGGTAAACATCCCGGAGCCCTTGTTGGGATTGTAGGCGACAGCCACCGTCACTTTGGGGAAAACGCGCGAGGCCCGTCGAATGAGGTCCACATGCCCATTGGTCACAGGATCAAATGATCCGGCATAAATCGCCACGGGCGTCACGACCGAGGCCGCCGAGGCATCCTCGGACTTTGGCTTCTTGCCCGCGGTCGAGGCTCTCTTGCGCTGGACTTTTTTTGCCGGAGCCTTTTTCGGCGGAGCTTTCCGGGCCGAGACCTTCTTTGTCAGCGTCTTTTTAGCGGCCATCAGCCGACCCGCTGCCGCAAGATCGTAATCTCGCTGCCACCAAAACGTCTTCGCAAATCCACTTCAAGATCTCCTTCAGCATCGGGACCCTCGGCATGAGGATGCTCGACCATGATTACGCCATCCGGGCACAAGAGGCTACCGGCGGCAATTTTCCCCAGAATCGCGTCGATATCGACTTTTCCGTAAGGCGGGTCAAGGAAAATCAGGTCAAAAACAGCAGCAGGACCAAAAGAACCGAGCGCGCCCAGCACCGGGCGCACCAACGTCCGGTGGCGAGCGGCAAAACCACAGCGGTCGGCGTTCGCGATCAGGCACTCCGCGACTCGGCGGTCCTGCTCCACGGCGACCACACTGGACGCACCGCGCGACAGGGCCTCGATCCCGAGAGAACCCGATCCAGCGAACAGGTCCAGAACATTCGCTTCGGCGATTGCGCCACGGTGCTCCAGTATGCCAAAGGCCGACTCACGAAGCCGAGCGCCGCTGGGGCGCACCTGGAGTCCGGGCGGGACGGAAAGCTTCCGTCCTCGCGCCTCTCCGGCGATCACCCGCATCGCTTGAACCTTTGGTAGGACACAATGCGCGCTTTGCCATTCGCGAGAGAAAGGCGCAAGGAAATCGAATGATTTGGGGATTGATACCGGCTCGACTGGGGGCCGAGACAAAAAAACGACTGGAACCGGCGCTCGCCCCGGCCCTTCGTCGTGAATTCGCCCAAGCCATGCTCGCCGATGTCATCACAGCCCTTATGGCCGCAGAGACTCTCGCTGGTGTCAGTGTTCTGGCCGGGGATGAGGAAGCTGCCAATCTGGCCCTGAAGCTCGGCGCCCTGCCCCTGCACGACTCGGGCGGGGGCCTCAACAATGCAGTCGCTGCCGGCATGAGCTTCGCCAGCGAGCAGAAAGCTACTGGTGTCATTATCGCGATGGGCGATTTACCCATCCTCAGATCGACGGATATCGACCGAATGGTCGCCGGCCTCCCCGTCCACGGCGCCGTCGCAGCGCCCTCCCGCGACGGCAGCGGCACCAACCTTCTGGGACTGCGCCCTCCCGGCCTGCTGCATACCCACTTCGGCAACCAGAGTCTTTGCGCCCATCAGCAGGAAGCCCGCAATCTCGGAATCCCCTGGCAGGAGATCGACCCGGGCGGTAGCGCCCTCGACGTCGACACTCCCGAAGACCTCGGCGAACTGCGACGCCTGCTCAAGACGTCCGACGCGCCCGCAAGAGCGACGCGAAGGGTGCTCCGCGCTGCCGGACTATGAAGAAGTTCCCGGACTCGCTCAGCGACCGATAAATTTGGGGCGACGCTTCTCGCGGAAGCTGGTTAATCCTTCGTCGCGGTCCGCGGTACTTTGCGAGAGGACGTACAGGTCGCCCTCGAGGCGAAGTCCTTCGGCCAGCGGTAAATCGCCGGAGGCGAGCAGCGCCTCCTTGGCGAGCTTTTGAGCGACCGGGGAGCGCGTGGCCATCGATCGGGCGACTGCCATGACCTTGCGATTCAATTGAGCGCCCTCTTCGACTTGATGAATCAGACCTGATTTCTCTGCCTGCCTTGCGGACAGCACCTCGGACAACAGGACCATTCGCGTCGCTCGGCCGCGGCCGATCAGCCGGGGCAAACGCTGGGTGCCTCCGTGGCTGGGCAATATTCCACGCGACAGTTGCGTCATCCCCAGCCGCGCTCCCGACGCGGCAAAACGCAGATCACAAGCCAATGCCAGTTCGAGGCCCTCGTCGAACACCTTGCCTTGCAGAGAAGCGATCACGGGCACACGGAGACTGGCCAGAGCGGCAATCCCGTCGTGAGGCCCGTCGGAGACGGAGCCCTCGCAAAAGTTACGGCCTCGAGAGCGGAGAACGACCACACGGATATCGTCGGAAAGCTGGATCTCCTCTACCGCTGCCACCAGATCTGCATGCATATCGGCGTCGAAAAGCCCTGCCGACAGATTCATCTCCAGCGTCGCGATCCCACGCTGCTCCCGGATCCGAAGGCTCTGAACGCGCGCCAAACCAGCTATTCCTGACTCGCGGCAAATGCGGTCTGGAGGTCCTTGCGGAGAATCTTGCCCAGAGGGTTCCGTGGCAATTCGGGAAGAAACCGCAAGGCCTCCGGTTTCTTGAAGCTCGAGAGACGGGCCTGGCAATAGGTCACCAGCTCTTCTGCCGAGACCGCGGAGCCTTCCTTGAGCACCACCGCCGCAGCCACAATCTGGCCCCACTCCTCACTCGGCAAGCCGAAAACCGCGATCTCCTCGATCGCCTGATGGCCCTGCAGGCAGGCTTCTACCTCCGCAGGAGCAATATTCTCGCCACCGCGGATGATCATATCGTCTTTGCGGCCCACCAGAAACACGTAGCCCTCGTTATCAATATAGCCGAGGTCCCGGGTATGCAGATAGCCGTCCGTATCGACCGCAGCCCCGCCGGAAACTCCACCGGCGTAGCCCTTCATGATGCGCGGGGTCCGGACGAGAATCTCGCCTGTCTCTCCGTCCGGAAGCGACGCACCACTTTCGTCCGCAATGCGAATCTCCACGTCGGGAAGCGGGCGACCAATCGAGCGCAGACGCTTGAGCACCAACTCATCAGCATCGGCATCGCCAACCAGACGGTGGTCTTCGGGGCCGAGAATCGTCAAGGTCGATGTTGTTTCGGTCTGACCGAAAGCATTCACGAAACCGCAACCCGCCGGAAAGGACTCGATAGCCCGTCGAATCACCGGGAAGGGCATCGGAGCGCCGCCGTAGGAGAGGTTCTCCAGACTTGAGAGATCGGTTTTATGGAAGTCCGGATGGTCGAGAAGCTTCTTCATCATCGTGGGCACAACAAAGGCGTGCGTTACCTTCTCGCGCGCCACGGTAGCCAACCATTCCCCCGCTTCAAATTGCGGAAGCAGGACAATCTTCCGCCCGGCCCAGACCGAGCTCATGATATTGGTGGCTCCGGCGATATGGTAGAGCGGCACGCATAAGAG
The DNA here is from genome assembly GCA_029248525.1 of Candidatus Binatia bacterium. Taxonomy (NCBI): domain Bacteria; phylum Candidatus Binatota; class Binatia (SeqCode); species Binatia bacterium. The sequence continues at coordinate 154,221 of JAQWJE010000008.1, read as the reverse complement.
TGCGGTCCCGCGGGGACTGCCGTCGGCCATCTCCACGTTGCCCACGACATAGGCGGTGAAGTCGCCATGCGTCAGCATCACCCCTTTGGGCAGGGAGGTCGTCCCGCTGGTGTACATCAAGATGGAGGTATCGGACTCCTCGACATCGACCTCCAGTGCCTCAGCATCGCCGGCAGCGACAAGATCATCAAATGACGATTCGCCCTCGCCTGCCTCCGACAAGGGAAGCAGTGTGAGGTCTGCCGGCAACGAATCTGCCAATCGAGCCAGAGTGTCGCGATAGCGCTCCTCAAAAAACAGCACGGCTGGAGCAGCCTTGTCGATCATATGCTCCAACTCATGCAGCTTGGCGCGATAGTTAAGCGGCACAAATGTCGCGCCTGCGGCCGCTGCGCCGTAATACGCTGTGACATAGCGATGCGAGTTGGTGGCCAGAACCGCTACCGGCCTCTCCAGACCAGCGCCATGCGCGCGCAGGGAGGCCCCGAGGCTGCGGACTCGCTGCGCCAGAGCGTCGTAGCTGAAGCGATCTGCTCCATCGACCAGAATCTCCTGGTCAGGGAACATCATTGCAGGCATCGTCAGGAAGTTTGCTGTATTCATGTCTGTTCCTCTCGTAGCCTTTTCCCGAGGCGGGCCTCAAGTCGCAAGCCCTCCGCCAGCGGAAGGTCTCCACCGCGCCGCAGCGCCTCCCTTGCAGCCTTCAGGGCGGGCCCGGAAAGGATCGCGAGCGATTTCGCCAGGGAACGGGCTCGCGCCGCCAGCGTTTTCTCCGAGCAAACCCACTGCGCCAGCCCCAATCGTTCGGCCTCACGCCCCGAGATTTCGCTCCCCGCGAGCAGGACACCCGCGGCGCGCCCGGCACCGATGGCCCGCGGCAGGGTTTGGGTGCCACCCACACCCGGCAATGTTCCCAACGAGGTCTCGGGGAGACGAAAGCAAGCCGTTTCTGCCGCAATCATCAGGTCGCAGAGCAGAGCCATCTCGCAGCCTCCCCCGACCGCCATCCCGTGAACCGCCGCCATAGTCACACAGGGCAACTCACTCCATAAGCCCCAGACATCGCGTCGCTGACGAGTTTCACGCGCGGCCAAAGGAGATTCCGCCATACCGAATTCCGATAAATCGCCTCCGCTACCGAAGGCGCGGCCGGAACCCTCGACGAGCAGGACACGAACCTCCGGGGTCGCGGCCACGAAAGTCAGAGCCTCGAAAATCTGATCCCGCATCTGACGATTATAGGCGTTCAGGACCTCCGGGCGGTCCAGAGTCATGATCACCAGACCGTCGTGGCGCTCGAGGCGAATCACCTCACTCGCGTTGCTCACCGTCGAACTCCTTCCGAAGGCAGAGCCGCGGCAACCACTTGCAGGTTCGCAAAATCACCGGGCCTCGGGTCGCCGGCAAGAACGAGAAAATCCGCCGCCTCTCCCGGCGCGAACCATTGATCCACGGCATTCTCGCCGCGGATCAAGCGATGCGTCCGGGAGTGGGCGGCAAAGGCCAACCCCGGGCTCACCCGCTCCGCTTTGCCAAAATCGGCCAAGGCTCCCGAGCCCCGGCCGCACGCCGCTTCCAATACGGCATGAAAACCGGGAGGCGCGACCGGCGCATCGCTGCTGAAAGCGACCGGGACACCCGCCTCGTGGAGAGAGGACACGGGATAGAGCCATTGCCACAGAGGCTGCTCCAGCTGGCGACGGTACCTGGCCCCCCGCGCGACAAGAAATGCGGGCTGTGTGACGACCGCCATCCCCGATGCAGCCAGAGCCGCGACGAGAGCCGGTGGACAAAGCGATGCATGCTCCATTCTGTCCAGACCTCGCGGCCCCCCCGACTTTCGCGCGGGAGCTGTTGCGAGCACCTCGAGAATGGACGCCATCGCATCCGGCTCGACAGCGTGGATTGCCAGGGGGAAGCCAGCCTGTCGCGCACGCGCTACCGCCTCGCCAAACCAAGGCGATTGCACCGCCGCTGCGTCCCGCGGCAAGAGCTTGATCCCGGCAATCGAAAGCCCCGACGGGCATGAGGGGATTGCGGCCCAATCGGCATCCACACCCAACCAAAAACGGATATGTTGCGGGAGCTCCGCTGATGCGAGCAATTCCAGCCGCTCGAGATCATTGGAGGCGGTCACTTCATCAATACAAGTGATGCCGACGCGTAATAACGCCTCACCCTCCTCGCGCAAAGCCTCACGCAGACGCTGCGTATCGGCCCGCGGCAACAAGCGTGCGAGTTCGATTTCCCGACCGACCAGCAACGCTTCCTGACCAAACGCCGGGGACCAGCCCGCATTCTTCAACCAACGGCGTGCGGCGGAATTGAGCAGTGAGGCATGACGGGAGGCATGGCGAACCCGCAAGGGCCGGTTCGGGCAAGCAGCATCCAGCTCCGCCAACGTCGGGAGAGTGCCCTCTCGCAAATCCGCTTCTTCGAAACCCTCCAATCGAACCCAGCTCCCGGATTCTAGCCTAGCCGTCTCCGCGATGGAGTCGATCAGATCCTGCCGGCTATAGGGTGCCTGGGGCAAACAAGCTCTCTGCAAGCGGCGGGATGCCATCGCCACCAGATGAAGATGAGGATCGGCCAGTCCAGGCATGAGGAAGGATGTTTCCGCAGCCCGCGCCGCCGAAACTCGAAGCTCTTCGGCCGCGAGGATCCGACCCGCCCGAACCTCGATCCGATACGGCGGCAACGCCTCGATGGCGTCTCCCGAGCGCACAAGGGGACGCCCTTCCACGCGAAAATCAGCCTGATCGGTCAGGCGAGCAATCGGCGACGGCTGCGCAGCCACGCTCACCTCCGCGTTCGCACCAGAGTCACGATGCCCGCTCAGGTCCGGGATCAGGTCGAGCGCCGACGGCTCCACCGGGCATCATCACATCGATCGCCATTCCCTCATCAAACACATCGCGGCGCACACGGGCGATCGCCGCGAACTCCCCATCGACGCTATCGGGTGCGACGCTCGTCAAATGACCAACCCCGCGGCCTTCCACCTCCAGCTCGATTCCGGGGTCGCAGGCGCCCGCGACACGCAGTGCAGCCACCAACCACTTCACCTTGCCTCTGGAAGCCACTCGCTCGACCACCTCCTGGCCGAGGTAGCAGCCTTTGCGATTGGAAATCGCATGCGACAGGGAAGGTACTTCCGGCGCGAGAGTGGTCTCATCAAAATCGACTCCCTCCCGAGCGACGCCGGCCGCGATGCGTCTCCCCTCGCGTGCTCCCGGAGACAATCGCCGGGCACCGAGCGCGTCACAGCGGTCAAGAAGTGCGTTCGCATCCGCGGTGGTCGCGCACCAGACCCGGTAGCCGGGACAGCCCAGATCATCGACCCGGGAGATATGCATCAGACCGTCCACCAGCGGATGATGCCGCCGCAATTCCGGCACAGCCTCCGCCCCGAGCAACTCGCCCACGAAATCGGACACGCTCTCTCCACGGATGGCGACGGCGACACCGGGTTGCATCTCGAACTCGACATCATCGGCCACGATGAAACGCTCCAGAGCCGGCTGCAATCGCTCCCGGGCTTCCCCCGTGAGGTCGAGGAGAATTTCTTCGGAGAAAACCAGCAAATCCACAGCGGCGACAATCCTTCCCTGTTCCGTGAGAAGAAGGGCTGCCGCACCCTCACCCGGCGCAAGCCCGGTGATGTCATTCGAGAGCATTCCGTGCAGGAAGCTCGAACGATCTTCGCCAAAGACCCGCAAAAGCACTCGCTCTGCTTCCAGTTCTACCGACGTTCCTGCGTACTCTGCCATGTGCGAACTCTAACATCATCAGAGCCCTGCGCATCAAGCCGGCATGGCAGCGTTCACCGCATCAATTTGTAGATCGGAGCGAATGTGGCGCGGGTCTCTTCGGGGAGAGGCACAAGATCGCCCAGCAATCTCGCGCCCCAGACAATCTTCGCCGTCCGTTCTACCAAATGCGCCACCTGCATGGCCTTCTCCGGCGACCCGCCCACCGTCAGCAATCCATGGTTGGCCATCAGAACAGCACCGCGATCGCCCAGCCACGAAGCCACCTCTTCACCCAGCTCATCGGAGCCCGTCAGTTGGTAGTTCGCTACCGGAACATCCCCTCCGACGAATACATCGAACTCTTCGACCACACACGGGATCGCCTGGTGGGTGATCGCGAACATCGTCGCGAACATCGCGTGGGAGTGGATCACGCCGCCCAATTCGGGATAGCGACGCAGACAGGCGAGATGCAGGGCCTTCTCGGTCGTCGGACCGCGGGAGCCCTCCAGCACCTCGCCATCGAGGTCGACGACCACCAAGTCTTCGAGCTGCATCTTTTCGTAGCTCAGCGAGGACGGCGTCATCACGACATTTCCGTCGGGCAAGCGCGCCGAAAGATTGCCGGAGGTTCCCTCCACCAACCCGGAGCGCAGCATCTCCTGCGCGGTCGCCAGAAGTGCCTCCTTGATCTCCGCTGCCGTCCGATCGCTCACGCCGGGTTAATCCTGACTTCCGGGGAGGTCGTAGAGAATGCCCATGGCATCGGATGCCGACGCGCCGCGATGTACAATTTCCATGAAAGCACGCGTGATCCCCGACGGATTCTCGTGCTGAATCACATTGCGGCCGTAGACAATGCCCGAGGCACCTGCCCCCATCAGATCCACAGTGCGCTGGAAGATCTCCTCTTCCGACGCCTTGCCTCCACCCCGGACCAGAACGGGACATCGACCGGCTGCCTCAAGGACTTTCGGGTAGTCATCAGGGTCATCGGTCGGGTCTGCCTTGATCAGATCCGCGCCAAGTTCGACCGCCTGACGCACCAGAGTGCGCACGGTGGCCATATCTCCATCGACCGCGAAACCACCTTTGCCGTCGGGCTTCATGGCGATCGGTTCGACCATCAGCGGCATCCCCAGAGCTTCGCAATCCGGTTGGATGCGAAGGAGATTTTCTACACATTGTCGATGTAATTCCGTCTCCTCGGGAATCAGCAGAAGAAAGATCACGACACACGCGGCGTCAGCACGGACAGCGCGCTCCACCGGTGACTCCATGAGCGTGCAAAAAAGCTCCGATGGCGGATTGGGGCCATAAACGTTCGCGACATCGGCGCGATATACCAGCGAGGGTTTCTGACGACCTGGAACATTTTGCAAAAGATGCGCCTGCCCGGGAGCCAATTGCACAGCATCGGGGCCGGCATCCACGATCGTGGCGACCGCGGCTTCCATATCCTCGATCCCGGCAAGAAAGCCTGGCGTGTTGAAGATTCCATGATCGATCGCGACGTCAAAACATTTTCGATCGGCGCCAAGAAGTCGCTCCATACGAGGCTGATTGCTCATTCGGTCTCTCCGTAGGTCTCCTGCAGGTAATCGATGATTTCGGCGGACTCGAAGAGTGCTTGGCCAGTATTCGGGTCCCGCAAGAAGGGCACCTGCATCTGACCTGAAATCGCCAGAAACTCGGGTCGGCTCGGGCTGTCCTTGGCCACATTGCGCAAGATATACGGAAGTTCCAACTCGCACAAAGCCTCACGAACCAGACGACAAAACGGCGAGGCCTCAAAGCTCCACAATTCCAGGAGTTCCGCGGGCTCCACCGACCCACGATCCGCGCGCGTCCATGTGCCCGCGCCCATCCTCTGCAGTGAAGCCAGCGAACCAAAAACAGTCTTCAGCGTGCTTCCACGCAAATACGGCTCGAACCGCCCGTCGCCATATTGCCGCACCAGGTATTGAAGGATTTCCTCCGACTCGTACATCTCGACACCCGTATTCGGGTCGAGCAAAAAGGGAAATTGCTCGCGTCCCCCGCGACGTCCGGCCTCGAGTCGAAAACGACGTCCCCCTTTGGGACATGGGCGGATCTCCGCTTCGAGATCCAGGTCGGAAAGAAGCTCCCTCACCTTCCTGCAGAATGGACAAGCCTCGAAATCATAAAGAACCAGTCGCTCTTGCGGGCGAGGTCCGATCCCTTGCACGGCTCGGCCACCTGCTCCGGACAATAGAGTCGTCCCGAGCGAGGAGGTCACATCAAGCGCACGACGCACAGAGGCGCCTAGCCAACTTTTTTGAGCCATTCCGGTTTTGCACCTTCGCCGCCGCGAATGGTCGCCGCATAACGTCCCTGAACCCATTCCGTGATGGGACCTCGCTGGCCGCTGCCGATCTGGCGGCCGTCGAGTTCCCGGATGGTCGCAATCTCGGCGGCGGTACCACAGAAGAAGGCTTCATCGGCGACGTAGATCTGGTCGCGAGAAATACGCTCCTCACGAACGGAATATCCACCTTCGCGAAGCAGGCCGATCACCGTATCCCGGGTAATCCCCGGCAGGATCGATTCCGCAGACGGTGTCAGGATCTCCCCGTCACGCACCACGAAAAGGTTCTCCCCGGGGCCTTCTGCGGCAAATCCGGCTGTATCGAGCAGCAAGGCCTCATCGTAACCGGCATCGTGCGCCTCATGAGCGGCAAGAATCGAATTGATATAGAGTCCGACCGCTTTCGATTTCGACATCAGCGTATTGCTGTGAACCCGCGAGAAAGAGGAGGTCTTGACCCGGATCCCCTTCTGCGCCGCGTCTTCCCCTAGATAGGCGCCCCATGGCCAGCAGGCGATCGAAACACGGACCTTGTTGAGCACCGCCAACCCCATCTCGCCGGCGCCATTGAAAACAAGGGGGCGCAGGTAGCCTTCTTCGAGACCGTTCCGTTCGACCGTCTCGATACAGGCCTTATAAACTTCGTCCCGCGAAAAGGGAATTGGGAGGCCGAGGATATGGGCCGAATCAAAAAGTCGCCGGTTGTGGTCCTCGAGACGGAAGATTGCCGTAGAGCCGTCGTCCTGTCGGTAGCAACGAATCCCCTCGAAGACGCCAAATCCATAGTGCAGCGTGTGCGTCAGGACATGCACGTTTGCCTCGTCCCAAGGAACGAATTCTCCGTCCATCCATATCCAGGATCCCTTGTCCACTCACAACCTCCGATACGCCCCGCGTCGATTAATGATCAACGCCTTGTTTTCCCTGCGTCTCCTCGCAGGACCGCAGCCAACTCTTAACAGAAGATTCCCTTGGTGCGCCTCCCCCACGGAGAGTGAAATTCCACGCCAGTCGAAGAATTTAACCCGGCACCGCCTCGGCCACATCCGCGGTCGCATGGGCGGAAAATGGCTCCATTTCGGCCAGCGCCCGCTCCGCCTGCTTGAGCCGCCGCTCGCGCCCCTTGCGCGTCCGGCCCGGGAGAGGCGGGAAAAGTCCATAATTCGCATTGATTGGTTGAAAATTTGTGCGGTTTTCGTCCGTCACGTACCCCAAAAGGGAACCCAAGGAAGTCGTTGCTGGTGGGGAAAGAGGCTCCTGACCCGCGAGACGACGCGCCACATTGACCCCGGCCAACCAGCCCATCGATGTCGATTCGAGATACCCCTCAACACCGATGAGTTGGCCCGCGAGGTAGAGATCCTCGCGCGCTCGCGTCTGCAGACTCGGTCGCAGAAGTTTTGGGGAATCGATGAAGGTGTTTCGATGCAGACTGCCCAAACGCACGAACTCCGCCTTCTCCAGCCCCGGAATCATGCGAAAGATCCGGCGCTGTTCCGGATAGGTCATCTTCGTTTGGAAGCCCACCATGTTGAACAGACGAGCTTCCCGATCATCCTGCCGGAGCTGGACGACCGCATGAGCCCGATGACCCGTGTTCGGATCGCGCAACCCGACCGGTTTGAGGGGGCCGAAGGAGAGAGTCTTGCGGCCCCGCCGGGCCATCTCTTCGATGGGCAGGCAGCCCTCAAAATGAACGCATCGCTCAAAGGATTTGGTCTCGACTTTTTCTGCCGCCAGAACCTCGTCGATGAGAGAGTTGTACTGAGCTTCATCGAGGGGGCAATTGATATAGTCGTCCCCCCCCTTGTCGTAACGCGAGGCTCGCCAAGCCGTGTCGAAATCAATCGAGTCAGCCACGACGATGGGCGCGATCGCATCATAGAAATATAGATATTCCTCACCAAAGAGCCCGAAGAGAGACTGCGCAAGCGAACTGGAAGTCAAAGGGCCCGAGGCGAGAATCGTCAGGCCCTCGGGCAGCTCGGTAACCTCTCCCCGAACCAGGCGAATATGCGGAGCAGTCTCGATCGCCGCCGTGACTCCCGCCGCAAAGCCTTCCCGGTCCACGGCAAGCGAACCGCCGGCAGGGACCCGATGGCGATCGGCTTCCCGCATGATCAGGGAGCCAACCGATCGAAGCTCGTCTTTCAGGAGTCCGACCGCGGCCGTATGCTCGGCGCTGCGAAAGCTGTTCGAGCAGACCAGCTCGGCAAGATCCTGTGTCTGATGAGCTTCGGTGCTGCGTTCGGGGCGCATCTCGTGCAGATCCACATCTACGCCGCGCAGCGCGAGCTGCCATGCGGCTTCGCAACCCGCGAGACCGCCTCCCACCACTTTGACTCGACCGGACATCCCTGCACCCTAGCTTCCGGGTTGCCTGAGAGCCACGCATTCAGGCCAATCGGTAACTGCCGTCCGCGAGACGCCTGATCCGCCCGCCCTGCTCCAGACCAAAGAGCTCGGCCTGCAACTCTCCTACGGGTCGTCGTGTGGCGGCCGATAGTGCGTCCACCACCTGAACACCCTGATCGATCAAGCCTTCCAGAGCCGACCCCGGGGCCGAGGTTCGGACCGCGCGGCCGGGAACACTCTCCGGGGCCCTATCCGGCCTGCGGCCCGGCGCGCTGTTATTTCCGCTGTCGGTTTCGCTGTTCGGCGAGCGCAACAACGGCGCCCAGGAAGCCGACCAGGGAAGGGCTTCGGCGACGTCGGCCGCCGACTGCACGAGCCCCGCTCCATCGCGCAGCAAGGCGTTGCTGCCGCGCGAGCGCCCGTCCAGAGGCGATCCGGGGACTGCCAGCACCTCGCGTCCCTGCGCCAGGGCGAGTCGCGCCGTAATCAGCGATCCGCTGCGCTCACTTGCTTCCACGACAATGACCCCGCAGCTCAAACCACTCAGAATCCGGTTTCGGGCCGGAAAATTCTGCTTCCACGGCGGCGTCCCGGGCGGGTATTCCCCCACCAGCAGGCCGCGGCGACCGATCGCCTCGCGCAGCGCCCGGTTTGCCCGAGGATACGCCACATCAAGACCGCAACCAACCACGGCGAGGGTCCGCCCCCCAGCCTCCAACGCCCCCTGATGCGCCGCTGCGTCGATCCCACGAGCCAACCCGCTTACGACCACCCAACCGGACCGTGCGAGATCCCGGCCGAGCCGCCGCGCGAAGGCCTCGGCGTCCATCCGGCAGGCTCGACTCCCCACGATACCGATGGTCGGTGCGCAAAAGAATGCCGGAAGATCTGCGGTAAGGCCTCGCATCCGTAATGGATTCGGCGGGTCTTCGATACAGGCCAGCAGGCGGGGATAGGCTGGATCGGTTGGATGGAGGAGAATATCCGATTGGTCCTCGACTCGATGAGCAGACATCCAGAATCCACTAGTCCGCGGGTGGGAGAAGGCAATGGAAAGGAACGCAATTCGAAGGAATTTCCACAGATCAACTTTACTGGATTTGACATCCGCTCAGCGCTCCACCATCTACCCACGCGATGCCCAACGTCACAGAATTGATGGCTGAACTACCCGGCCGCTTCGATCCCGAGATGGCCCCGGGCCTCAACGCCGTGATTCAATTCGAATTGTCTCCCGAGGATGAGGGAGGCCCCTATATCGTCACGATCCGCGACAACTCCTGCGTGATTGAGCCCGGCCTGCATCAGTCCCCCAGCATGACCCTGAAAATGACCGCACGCGATTATGTGGATCTCGCGACCGGGAAAATAAGCCACCAGCTCGCGTTCATGACCGGTCGCCTGCGGGTCAACGGGGATCTCTCCCTCGCAACGCGGCTCCGCGACCTGCTCGGGCTCGGCTAGCCCGACAGAGCCATCCGAAATGCGCGAATCCGCTGCCGGCGCTCAGGCGGATAACCATGCCATTTTGCCGCTGGAAGTGACTCGGGCGCGACCTCGAGAAAACCTTCCTTGCAAAAAAAACTGGCGGCACGCTCGGCCGACGTCACGCTGAAGACAAACTGCAATTGATCATCCCGAGCGTCCTGAATCATCCGACGGACGAGTTTCTTGCCAATTCCCTCACCCTTGAATCGCGTGATCGCATAAAGACCCGCGATCTCGGCCGCCTGCTCCGGCGCATAAAGTCCTCGACGCAAGGCACCGACCCCGGCCAAATGGTGTTCGCCAATCCAGGCGCCGTAGCCATCGAGCAGGAGCTCTCCAGCTTCGGTTGCCGTGCGCGGTTTCAACAACCCCTCCGCCTGACCGCGGGCGAGCAAGCGCTCGACCTCCGAGAAGTCATCGATCGATAAACGACCAATCGCCAAATGGTCGTCTCTCGAGAAAAAGGTGCCAGCACCCTGATAACTGAACAGCTCCTGCGCCAAATCACCCGGTTTGCAGAGGTTGACCGAGCCCACGCCCGCGTCGAGCATCTGTCCAATGACTTCCAGATCCCCACGGCGCGCTCCAAGACCCTGAAACTCGGCCTCTCCCGCTTTCAGCAAGACCTCGAGCCGCGAGCCGTCAAGGTAGGAGAGAGGCGACGCCGACGGAGCCTCCCGAAGGCCCCCCTGCTCGTCCAGGAGGACCAACTTCAGCGCCCGGAGCCCGCGGGCAACGAGTCCCGCGACCCCTCGTGCCTGCCCCGGCGTCACGACGAGGCATAGATCACGGCCGCGCAGCACCTGCCAGACGCGCGACAACCCGGGCTCTTCGGCTGCCGAGTCCCAACCGACCGCATCCTGCCGTGGGCCACGGCCGCCGAGCGGAGATCGTCGGGCCCGAGCCTTCTCGGGCAACTGCAACCAGGAACGTGCATCGGCCGGATCGCCGGCATCTCCACCCAGCACCACGACCACCCGGGTCCGGTTTTCCACCAACTCCCGGGTCACCGCAGCAAACCGTCGCCGCGCCGCGACTCTCTGCAGAGCGGTGCGCTCGATGGCGAGCACCAGCGTTCGCTGACGGAACTCCGCGAGGTAAAAATCCTTTTCTCCGGCCAAAACCACGGACTTTTCTTAACACAATTCGCCCTCGAAGTCGTTTCTGCGTTGCCTTCTCGATTCCTCGGAAGTAGAACCGGAATTGGTGACTTTCCGGTTCCTTATCGCCCTGACCTTTCTACTTGCAGCTTCGGCAGCGAAGGCTGCTCCCGGCGTTGTCGCCACGGAAAACCCTCAGGCAGCGGAAGCCGGAGCCAAAATCCTCGCCGACGGTGGCAGTGCCGTCGATGCAGCCATCGCGACCGCTCTGGCCGTCTGTACCGTCCATCCCTCGTCTTGCGGTATCGGCGGCGGCGGTTTTCTGGTCATCTGGAGCGCCCCGGACCGGATCGCGTCGGCGCTCGACTTCCGCGAAAGAGCCCCCGGTGCGTCCACGCCCGAACTCTACGAGGAAAACGGAGTCTACCAACCCGCTCGCAGCCGACGCGGCGGACTGGCAATTGGCGTCCCCGGCGAGATCCGCGGTTTCTGGATGGCCCATCAGCGATTCGGGAATTTGCCCTGGGCCAGGCTCTTCGAGCCGTCCATTCGGCTTGCCAGCGAAGGCTTCCGCGTATCCCCTCATCTCGCGAAGAGAATTCAGGCGGTGCGGGAATCCATCGCGCAGGACCCGGCGCTCCGCCAGGTATTTCTCGATGCTGACGGAAAGGCGCCCGAGGCGGACGACCTCATCACCCGCCCGGATCTCGCGGCTACCTTTCGTCGGATCGCCGCCGAAGGACCGGCCGCCTTTTACGAAGGGACGATCGCCGAGGCCATCGTGGCCGCCGCCCGGGCCCAAGGTGGAGTTTTACAGATGGCGGATCTGCGCGACTACGAGGCTCTGTGGCGGAGACCACTGACCACGAATTACCGCGGTGCGCAGATTCTGACAATGCCGCCTCCGAGCAGCGGCGGGATCGCCCTGATCAGCGCGCTGGATACGCTGGAAGCTTACGATGTCGCAGGACTGGGGTCGAGTACACCCACGCGGTGGCATCTTTTCGCCGAGATTCTCAAGCATGCCTTTGCCTACCGAGCCCAGTCGGCAGGTGACCCCGGTTGGGATGCCGCGGTTTGGCCGCCGCGAGGTGCCGAACTCCGGAATCGCCTGCGCAGCTACGAAGTCCTGCCGAGCGAGAGCTACCCGCCTGTCGCGCCACCCCCATCGGACAGCGGAACGGCACACGTTTCCGTGCTCGCGGGCAACGGATCGGGTGCAGCGCTCACCACCACCGTCAACACGACCTTTGGCAGCCTCGTCGGTGTCCCGGGCACGGGCATCATCCTGAATAACGAAATCGACGATTTCACCTTCGATGCGCCCAATCTCTTCGGGCTGGCCCCGGGGCCCACCAACCGCATCGCACCCGGCAAAAGACCGGCCAGCAGCATGACCCCGACCCTTGCCGTGCGCCGGAACAAGGCGATCATCGCGGTCGGCGCCTCTGGTGGTCCACTGATCATCAGCGCGACGCTGGAGGTGCTCTCCAATGTGCTCGACTTCGACATGTCCCCTGAAATGGCCGTAGGCGCGCCTCGCGTTCACCACCAATGGATGCCGGACTATTTGCTGGTCGAGAGGGAAATGCCCGAAGTCGACCGCGCCGCGCTGCAGATGCTCGGCCACCAGATTCGCGAAGTTCGCGGCGTTGCCGCCGCGTCTCTGGCGGTCCGAGAACCCGGAGGTTCGTTTGCCGGAGCCGGCGACCGCCGCAAGGGTGGAAGCGCGAAGCTCAGCGAAACCGAGGCCACACCGTGAGGCCCGACCGTGCACGCATCTCGATCATCATTCCGACGCGGAACCGGGTCTCGCATTTGTCCGACCTTTTACACAGCATGGACAGTCTCGACCCACCCGACTGCGCGTGGGAAATCATTGTGGCGGATAATGGTTCGACCGATGGTACCTCCCGCCTGCTCTCCGATTGGCGACGCTCGGGGAAATCTCGCACCGTCGTACGAGTCGACAAACGAGGGAAATCTCGGGCGGTCAACGCCGCGATGGCAACCTCGAGCGGCGGGATTCTGTGCTTTCTCGACGATGACGTCCTGGTCGAGCCGCGGTGGCTGGCCGCAATCTCGGACCATTTCGAGGAACATCCCGAGTCTGTCGCCGCGCAGGGAACCATCGCCTGGCCCGAGGAGTTCGAGACCGACGACGGCCTCCGGCAATCGATTGAAGGCCGGGGGACGATCGTCCGACACGTGCTCCCCCCGGGAAGCAAGCGCAGCGAATTGATCGGCTTCAACATGGCCCTGAAGCGCCATACGATGGGCGTGATCGGCGGCTTCGATGAGCGCCTGGGCCCCGGAGCGGCCGGCTTGAACGACGAACGTAAATTGGCGGATCGCATCCGCCACCTCGGCGGGGAAATCGACTATATCGCCGACGCGCGCGTGGTCCACCGCGTGGAGGATGCCCACCTGACCGAAGATTTTTTCCGCGAGCATTACCGGGCTCAGGGGCGCAGCCGCTTCACGTACAAACCGAACGGATTATTCTCCAGCATCCTGCCCAACCTGCTCAAGGCCGTCACCCTCTACAGCCTGTGGACCGCAACCGGAAACATCCGCAATCGCTACCGAGCGCTCGGTCGGCTTTACCATTATCGAGAAATGCTCGCGATTCACTGGCGACGGCGCTGAACCTCCCAAATCGTGCCTTGCAGGCCATATGCTGGCGAGCGTAGCATGAGGAAAGCTATATTCGGGGCAAAAACGGCATCCGGGAGTTGCTCCCTTCAGCTGTCGGGCGTAGGTGCCGAAGATAGGATGGAGTGAGACACTCACGACCGAAAACGAGGTTTTGGTGATGAAGATTCTAATCGATAAGGCGAATTCTGGTTCCTCCTGGCGGGTCGGCCTTCTTCTGGCCGCATTGGTTCTGGGCGCGGCCACCGGCGCGCGGGCGCAGGCGTCCATCGGCGTGCTGGGGAACCCGGCCGATGGAGGCACCTATAGCGGCATCGGCCTGATCTCCGGATTCCACTGCGGCGCAAACGATCTGAAGGTCGTGATCGATGAAGGCACCTCCGATGAAAAAGTCCTCGTGCCCGCCTATGGAACCGAGCGCAAGGACACCCTCGCGACTTGCGGCCAGGAAAACACTGGCTTTGGCCTTCTTTGGAACTACGCGCTGTTTTCCTCGGGTAGCCATACAGCCCGAGGCTACGCGAATGGATCTCCGTTTGGCGCCCTCTCCACCTTCAATGTGGTCCGCCTCGACGAGGACAAGGCCTTTGTCCGCGACCTGAGCGGTAATCTGAGCATCGCGGAGTTTCCGGTCGCCGGCGAATCGACGCAGTTGATCTGGCAACAAGGGCAGCAGGGCTTTCTCATCAACGGATTCGATGGCCTTCTCGGCACACCTGACGAAGTTCCCTCGGCACCGCGAGAAACCACGACTGCCGGCAGCTTTGAAGTTCCCGGCAACACGTCTTTTCAGAGTGGCATCTCCGTGATGTCCGGCTGGGCCTGCGAGGCAGAATCGGTCACCATCGAGATCGACGGTGGCGCTCAGGTCGTGGCGACCGCCTACGGCACCGAGCGGGCGGATACCGAGGAGATCTGCGGGCATAGCGCGACGGGCTTCGGCGTCCTGTGGAATTACAATCTACTCGGACCAGGACAGCACGTCGCTGTAGCCAAAGTCGACGGCGTCGTTCTGGGCTCCTCGACCTTCTGGGTGACCGAGATCGACGGGGACAACGACGAAGGAAACGACAGGGATTTCCTGCGAGACCTCTCAGGTACATTCCCGATTGACGGCTTTCCCTCGGCCGAGCAAACAACCGAAGTCAGTTGGTCGACCGCGACGCAGAACTTTGTGGTAAGCGACGTGCGATCCAGCGACACCCCAGGGCCCACGCCGACGCCTGCTGTAGAGCCGACGCCGACCCCTGCCGAGACGCCGGGACCCACCTCCGCACCAACGCCAACGCCGGCAGAAACCCCGGCGCCCACTCCGCCAGCAGGCTTCTGTGGCGATGGCATCGTGGACTACGAACTGGGTGAGGAATGCGATACGGCCGGAACCCAATGCACTCCCGGGCCAGCCGGTGACGATTGCCGTTTCGAGAAGTTCGACTACTACGAGACCTGCGAGGATGCCTTCGGCGGCTGGGATGAAAACTCCGACTTTCCTTGCACCGGTGAATTGCTCTGCGGCAACGACTGCAAGATCGATGGCACCGCTTGCAGTTGTAACTGCGAGGAAGATTTCGACTGCCTGCTTCCCGACGACCACGAAATTCAATGTGGCTCGACCTATTGTACCCCTGAGGTCTGCAGCGAAGATGATCTGGATGGATGCGACTGCGAAATCTACGAGGCGTGTCAGCGCGGCAGCT
Source organism: Candidatus Binatia bacterium (assembly GCA_029248525.1). NCBI lineage: Bacteria > Candidatus Binatota > Binatia (SeqCode) > Binatia bacterium. Next base: position 138,845 of record JAQWJE010000008.1, on the reverse strand, counting down.
GCGTCACCACCCCTGTTGATCCCGCAAGCGTCGAAGATCTCTGTTTCGGCGCGGACCCGGGCGATCCGACGTTCAAGCGTTGTGATTGGTGCGAAGTCTTCTAGGCGAAATGTCCGAGCCTGAGCCCCGCGACCGCCCGGCCCGACCGGCGATCGCGGGGCTGATCCTCGCCGCGGGAGCCTCAACACGTCTCGGAGAGCCGAAAGCAGCCGCGGTCGCTCACGGCAAAACCTTTGCCGCCCATGTCGCCCACGCCCTGCAAGCCGGTGGCGTCGGCTCAATTCTGGCGGCGATCGGCGCCCACGAAAAGACCACGAGGGCTGCGTTCGAGGAGATTACCGGCGTAGTCTGCTTGCGCGTCCTCCACCCCGAGGAAGGGGCGATTGCCTCCGTGCGACAAGGGCTTGAGGATCTTTCTCGGTCGGCCCAGCTGCGTGGCGTGATCGTGGCGCCGGTCGACCACCCGGCGATCCGCGCCTCGACAATCGTCGCGCTTTGTCGGGCCGCCAGCTCATCAAGCCGCCCAATCCTCGTACCCAGCTATGCCGCAAAACGCGGGCACCCGACCTACTTCGCTCGCGAAATTTGGTCGGAACTCGCGGCACCCGATCTGAGGCAGGGCGCTCGCTCGGTGGTGCGCCGGGACCCGGATCGGGTTCTCGAGGTCGCGGTTTCCGACCCCGGTGTGCTCCTGAATATCGATACCCCGGAGAGTCTGGCCCGATGGCGAAAAACGCCGATCGCGATCGCGGAGCGCTCTCCCTAAGCCCGCTACTTCAACGCGAGAGACGCTGACCGATGATCTGCGCCAGAATGGCGACCGCGATCTCGCCCGGTGTCTCTGCCCCGATCGAAAGCCCGATGGGTGCATGCAATGAAGCGAGCGCTTCCGCCGAGACTCCGGCCGCCTCGAGCTCTGCCACGATCCGACGCACGCGACGCCGGCTTCCGATCATGCCGAGATAACGCGAGGGCATCTCGGCGGCCACCGCGAGGCAGCGAGCGTCCATCCGATGGCCTCGTGTGACCAGCACAATATGCCGAGCCATGTGCGGTGGAAGCGTCCGCAGGTGCACCTCGGGGTCGCCGATTACGATCCGATCAACACCCGGCAGGCGCTCAGGGTGGGCAAACGTCGAGCGGTCCTCGAGGACCACCACGGAGAAGCCCGCCAGACTCGCCATCTGCGCCAGAGCGGCGCCTACATGCCCGGCACCGACCACCACCAATTCCGGGCGCGGCGACAGGCTCTCGACCCAAAACTGGCTTCCGGCCGCGCCCACCAGCAGTTCGCCTGAATTCCCCGCGGGCAGCTGGGCGTCGCCCAATGCGGCGACAAGCTCCGACTGCAAGGCGGTATCCCCCAGCGGACAGGCAAGTTCCGAGGCGCGGTCGTCCACCTCCATCGGGCCCGCGCCATTGCCCAGCAGCGGGCACACAGCCCTTTGACTCACGCTCTCGGTCGCCTCGCCCGAGAGCAATGCCGCGGCAACACCCGGCGCACCGCGCGCGACGGTGGTTTGCGCAGCCGACAAGAAAGCGGTCGAGGCGTCGGGGGTAAATCGCTCGATCCAGATATCGAGAATGCCTCCGCAGATCGAATCACTCTCCCAGCCTTGATCTTCGAGAAGGTTGACCTCGACCAGTTCGGGCAGCCCGGTTGCGAGCACGCGCTGGGCGCGCGCGAAGACCTCGGCCTCTCCGCAACCGCCGCCGACGGTGCCCCAGGAGCCACCCAAGGGGTCAATCAGAAGACGGGCGCCCTTTTTCCGTGGGGTCGACCCCCGCGTCCGCACGACCGTTGCGAGAGCGAGTTGCCCCGCCCCCTCGATCCGGCCCACCAGGGCCCCGACAATTTCGGAAAAGGTGTCCAAGCTAGTTGAACTTAAACATGCCCACCTGCCTGCAGCGACCCGAATCTGTTTGCACGCCGGACCCCGGTACGCTTATGGGTCAACCACGCATCAAGGGGGGCTACACTTTGCAGGATATCCAATACTCAGCACCACAATCAGTCGAGGAAGCCGTTTCGCTCCTCGCGGCCGCCGGCAGCCAGGGGCGCGTGCTCGCAGGCGGAACCGACCTGCTCGTGCAACTTAAAAATGGTGCTCGGGGTATTCGTCATATCATCGACATCAAGCGCGTTGCCGGAATGGAAACTCTGCAACATACCGCCGATGGTGGGATGCGGATCGGCGCGGCAGTGTCTTGCGCCAGAATCGGCGAGGATCCGGTCGTCCAGTCGAACTACCCGGGGCTCCGCGAGGCCGCCATGCTGATTGGATCAGACCAGATTCAGAATCGCGCGACTCTGGCCGGCAATTTGTGCAATTCGTCTCCGGCCGCTGATACCGTGCCCGCCCTCGCCGCACTGAACACCAGCTGCGAGATTCAGGGTCCTGAGGGCTCGCGCATCATGGCCCTGGTGGACTTCGCCCGGGGGCCTGGCCAAAACCAGCTTGGCGAAGGTGAAATCCTGATCGCGCTGGTGGTTCCGGGACGCACCGGGCACTTTGCCGACGCCTATCAGCGGTTCATCCCACGCAACGAGATGGATATTGCCGTGGTTGGTGTGGGGGTCGCATTGGCGTTGAATTCCGCCGGCGAGTGCACCCAGGCGCGACTCGCACTCGGTGCCGTGGGGCCTCGGGTCATCGAAGCAACCGAAGCCGCCACCCATCTACTTGGCTCGACTCTCGACGAAGAGACTCTCGAGCAAGCCGCCGAGATGGCGCGCGCTATCGCACAACCCATTTCCGACAAACGGGGACCCGCCGAATATCGGCGATCGCTCGTCGGCACTCTGACACGGCGTGTTGTGCGGACAGCCGCCGAACGGGCCCGAAACCATGAGGGGTCCTGAATGGCCACCAAGAATCACATCAGCACGACGATTAACGGGGAGAGCAAGGAGTTCCTCTGCGAACCACGCCAAACGCTCCTCGAAGTGCTCCGCGACGAATTGGACCTGAAGGGTGTGAAGGAAGGCTGTGGCACCGGTGACTGCGGTTCTTGCAGCGTCATGTTCGACAAAAGACTTGCCTGCTCTTGCCTGATTCTCGCTGTAGAAGCCGAGGGGCGCACCGTCGAAACGGTCGAGGGAATGGCTTCCGGGGAAACACTGCATCCCTTGCAGCGCCAATTTCTTGAACATGCCGCTCTCCAATGCGGCATCTGCACTCCCGGGTTCCTGATCGCCGGGAAGGCGCTTCTGGAAAAAAACCCGGACCCCGACGAGGCTGAGATTCGCCTGGCTCTGGCCGGCAACCTCTGTCGCTGCACCGGCTATGACAAGATCGTTCGAGCGGTCCAGGATGCCGCCAGAGAGATGCGCAACTCATGAAAACCTCAGAACGAGAATTCAAGGTTATCGGCACCCGTCCGGTCCGCCATGACGGCATCGACAAGGTCACCGGACGGGCGCTCTATGGGGCCGACCACTCGCTCCCCGGAATGCTGCACGGCCGGGTCCTGCGAAGCCCCCATGCCCATGCCCGGATCCTGTCGATCGATACCAGTCGGGCCCAAGCCATGCCCGGCGTCCACGCGGTGATCACGGGGGACGATCTGCCGTCCGTACCCGACCGTACCGAGGCCCTTGGCGAGGGCACCACCAACGCAAACGACCTCTCCAACAATCTGCTCGCCAAGGGCAAAGTCCTTTACGATGGCCATGCCCTTGCCGCGGTCGCCGCCACCTCGGCTCACCTGGCCGAAGAGGCTCTCGACAAGATCGAAGTACAGTATGAAGTTCTGCCCCCCGTGATGGACGTCAGAGCGGCTGTGGCCAAGGGAGCCCCCCTGCTGCATGAGAAGCTTCATACCGCCGGAGTGCCGGAGAGCAAGCCCTCCAATATCGCCAAGGTGATCGAATTTGCCCGCGGCGATCTGGACGAGGGATTTGCAGCCGCCTCGGTGATTGTCGAGCGTGAGTTCACCACAGCCATGGTTCACCAAGGATATATCGAACCACATAATGCACTGGCCAAAGTCGATGCCGACGGCCAAATCACACTTTGGTGCAGCACGCAGGGCTCCTTCGATATCCGGAGCCTCTGCGCCAAGGTCTTGCAGATCCCGCTCTCTCGACTGAAGGTGATTCCCGCCGAGATCGGTGGCGGTTTCGGTGGCAAAACGACCGTATACCTCGAACCGCTGGCAATTCGCATGTCCCAGATTTCGGGACGCCCGGTACATATGGTCATGTCCCGCAACGAAGTTCTGCGAGCGACCGGCCCGACATCGGGCTCTGTCATTCGACTCAAGATGGGTGCGAACGCCCACGGCAAGATCGTCGCCGCAGACGCCCTTCTCGACTACGAGGCCGGTGCCTTCCCCGGCTCGCCTGTCCTGATGGGGGCCGTTGTCATCTTTGCTCCCTATGCACTCGAAAACTTCCGGATCGTCGGTCGCGACATCGTCGTGAACCGCCCGCGAACAGCGGCCTATCGTGCACCCGGCGGCACGAATGCCGCCTTTGCCTCGGAAACATTGCTCGACGAATTGGCCGAAAAACTGGCCATCGATCCCATCGAGATCCGCCGGCGGAATGCCACCTGTGAAGGCGTTCAGGCACCCTGGGGACCGCGCATGCAGAAGGTTGGGTACGAGGAGCTTCTCGACGCCGCTCAAAGCCACCCCCACTATTCCGCCGAGCTACCGCCACCCAACGGACCCTTGGTTTATGGCCGCGGGTTTGCTGGCGGGGGATGGGGTAATGCAGGATTGCAGTCGAGTGCAATTCTCAGCGTGAACAACGATGGCACCGCGACTCTGGTCACCGGATCACCCGATATCGGTGGCTCGCGGACGTCGTGCGCCATGATCGCGGCCGAAGAACTCGGTCTCGAGGCAGCCGACGTGCGCCCCAGCGTCGCTGACACCGACACCATTGGCTACACGGACGTTACCGGGGGAAGTCGGGTGACCATGGCCACCGGCCTCGCGGTTTTCGAAGCCGCACAGGATGCCAAACGCCAATTGCGGGAGCGTGCGGCCCGCATGTGGGAATGCCCCGAGGAAGGCATCGTCTTCGAGGACGGGGATGCCATCCGCCCTAACGGCGAACGTCTTTCCCTGGCGGCGATCGCCGGCAAGGCCGGACGGACGGGCGGCCCGCTGGTCGGCCGAGCCACCGTCAACGCCAACCGCGCCAACGGCCCTTCCTTTGCCGGGTTCCTTGTCGACGTCGAAGTGGATACGGAGACCGGAAAAGTCGGCATCTTGCGCGGAACCGTTTTTCAGGACGCCGGTCGAGCGATTCATCCCGCCTACGTGGAGGGCCAAATGCAGGGGGGCAGCGTCCAGGGGATCGGCTGGGGACTCGGTGAAGAATATATTTACAGCAAGGAGGGCCAGCTGGAGAATGCCAGCCTGCTCGACTACCGAATCCCGACGGCTCTTGACGTGCCGCTGATCGAAGCGGTGATTATCGAATGCCCCAATCCGGCCCACCCACTCGGGATTCGTGGCGTCGGTGAAGCATCCATCGTCCCTCCGCCTGCCGCTATCGCGAATGCGGTTGCGGCAGCGACCGGCAAACGCCTGCCCGTCCTGCCGCTATCGCCACCGCGCGTGCATGCCGCTCTCCAGACGGGGGACTAAACTCCCAATGGCCACGCTTTTCCTGACGGCCCCGATGCGCCGTCACGCCGGAGGCGCGGAACGGCTCGAGGTCATCGGACCGACCGTGCGCGAGGCTCTGGAGCAAGCCGAGAAACGCTACCCGGGCATCACCGCAGACCTCTTCGAGGGGAATGACCTGAGGGCCGGATTCACGATCGCCATCAACGATACGATCGTCGACCATCCGCTCGCGAGTCTGCTCGAGCCGACCAGCGAAATCTATATCGTCCCCGCCATGGGCGGAGGCTAGTGCAAAGCGAGAGAAATTCCCGAAACCAACAACATTCCAACCAGAGCAGCGAGGGGAATACTCCGTGACTCTCGCGCCGCATAGGCAGCCGGCAAAAGGCTGGTCGTCCCCAGATAGAGAAAGACGCCGGCAAACCAAGCCAAAGCCAAGCCCAGCCATAAAGGCGGAATCACAATCATACTCTGCAGCACCCAACCCAGAGGCGGCGCCAAAGCGGTCAGAGCAATCATGAGTCGAGTGGCACCGACACTCTGCTCGGTGCCACGCATAACCCCGGCAACGGTCACTCCATCCGTCAACTTGTGAACAAGAATGGCGATCGAAATTGTCCAACCCACAGCAGCCCCGAGATAAAACGCCTGACCGATCGCCACGCCATCGATGAATCCGTGGAGGGCAATCCCCGCGGCGCCCCAAAGCCCCGTCTGGTGCCCGTGGGAATGGTGAGAAGCCGGGCCCTCAGCACCCGGCTCGGCATTCTCGATCAGGAAAAATGCAAAAAACCCTGCAACAACGGCTAAATACGCCATATGCCCCTCCCCTGCGACATCTGTGGATCTGAGGATATCGACGGCGTCGGGCAGCACGAGCAGGATAGCGGCACTGATCAAGGTCCCTGCACAAAAGGCGACGATCCACGCTCGCCAGGCATCCAGCCGAAGCGCGGCCAGTCCACCCGCGAGGGCGACCAACCCGGCCAGAATTGCAAGAATGGGTGCTGCCATGAAGACCTCAATACCCACCTCGCCGCCAACTGTCACATGACCGATCAAAAAGTCCGGGAGCCGCTGCCCGGTCAGGAACTCGAGCAGGGCAACTTCGGCCATGCAAAAAGCCCAATCCCATCGATGGTCTCGCCTGTCGATTCGGCCCTCAGCTGGTGAAGAACCATTGCAAAGCAAGCGCTGCTCATGAGACAAGATCATCCAGAGCCCCCTTGGAGGGTGGCTGAACTACCTCGAGGCGCCCAATTCCCATGAATTCAGATCCTTTGCCCAAAAGCTCAGCCCAATCGCTGCTGCGCGCAAGAGCCCTGAACGAAAGTCCCGGGAGGCTTCGGTCAAAATATTCGGAGGAATGCTGATGAACCCATCGCCGCTCACGGCCGATACCATGCGCAACCTCGCTCTCTCACAGCCGGATGCATGGATGACGCGCGTCATAGCCATCACAGTTTGCCTGACGCTTTTGGGTACCGTGCTCTTTCTCGTCCAGCGCGGTCGATTGCGCGAGGAGTATTCCCCGATCTGGATTCTCGTATCGACGGGGATGCTGATCGTCACCGGCTCGCTGGAGGTTCTGCGACAACTCACGGAAGCGATCGGAGCTTGGACACCAAGCTCGACGCTGTTTTTCTTCGGTCTGCTTTTTCTTCTCATCCTCTCTCTGAATTATGCTGTCCGACTTTCCGGGATGAGCCTGCAGATCAAATTACTTGCACAAGAAGTTGCGCTGCTTCGGCAGCAAAAAAACGCCAACCAATCGACAGAGGCGCCCCGGGACTGATGACTCCAATCCCGCCCCACAAGCGCCGCGCGCTCGGGAAGAACTTTCCCCGGCTCCGTAGCGATCATCCGGGCTCTTGTCTCTGGATGGGGCTTGCATGCCTCCTCTGGATGACCACGACCGCATGGGCTGTGGTCCCGACTGTGCCGGCTTTTGATCTTGTCGGCCTTGTCGCCGGTGATGAGCAACCTCAAAAAAATGTCGAAGCCGTCATGCGGGGGGCTCACGGTCAGACCCGGACGGCTGTGCGCATGAAAATTCCGGCGGCAGCCGGCTACCCGGTGAAAGTCCCGGAGAATGCGATCCTCCAATTCGGAATCAGCGCCTCTGCCCTCGTCTTTGCCGTTGAGTCGCCCGAGCTCTCGCAACCGGTCACCGCGAGAATATGGTTCGATGACGAGTCCGGAAGCGAGGTCATCTATCAGCGCCGCATCAAGCTGAAAGACCGGAGTGAAGATCGAACCTGGTTCGACGAGAAGGTCGACCTCGGAAAACTGGCGGGACGAAGCGGCACGCTGCGCTTCGAGACGAGTTCCGAAGTTGTGGAAGAAGCCGAGATCTCGGTTGTGTACTGGAGTACACCCCGAATCACCCAAACCCGAGCCTCCCTCGACTCGCCCAACCTTCTTTTTATCACGATCGATTGCCTCCGGGCAGACCACGTGGGTGCCTACGGCTACCCCCACCCCACGACACCAACCATCGATGGTCTTTCCGAAAAGGGAATCCGCTTCGCGCACGCCTATGCCAATGCGCCGATGACCCTGCCGTCGATTCCGCAGATCTTTACTTCGCAACTTTTTCCCAGTCGGGACGAACCTCTTCTGACCGCACCTTTCAGTGATGCAGGAATCCCGAGTGCCGCCTTCATCAACAATGCGTGGATTCCATTATGGCTCAGTCAGGGAGCGCATGCCGATCCTCCCGGCACCTTCGACCGTATCATCAGTGGCGCGCTGACCGCCGACAATATCACGGATCAGGCTCTCGCGTGGCTGTCCGACCATGAGCAGCATCGCTTCGCGCTCTACCTGCACTTTCTGGATGCACATACGCCCTACCGCCCACCGGCTCGCTGGCGCGACGTCTTCGTCGACAAGAATTACCGCGGCCCCGTCGGCGACACCTTCAAGGATGACAAAGGCGCGGCCGCCGGAAAATACAACGCGGCAGATCAAAAGAAAATCATCGCACTCTATGATGCCGGCATTCGCTATATCGACTCGCAGATCGACCGACTCCTGCAGGAACTCAAGAGCAAGAAAATCTTCGATGACACACTGATCGTCATTTCCGCCGATCACGGCGAAGAGCTCTGGGACCATGGCAGCTTTTTTCACGGGCAAAGTCTCTACGAGGAATTGCTGCATATTCCTCTCGTCGTGAAGCTTCCTGGCGGGGCCGAGAGTGGCCGCGTCGTCGAGCGGACGGTACAGGGTATCGATCTCGCGCCCTCCATTCTCGACTGGATGAACCTGCCCTCACCCGATCAATTCCAGGGCGAGAAGCTCGGGCGGACGCTGGATCAGACGCCCAGGGATTTCATCGCTACAGCCACACAAGCGCAATTCCCGACCCGCTATGCCATTCGTCGTGGCCATACAAAAATTGTCGAAAGCCTGAATGCCGCCGAGGTCGAGGGGTATGACCTTGAGGCTGACCCGGGAGAGGCTTACGCGACTCTCCCCGAGGGCACGACCACTGCGGAATTGATGCGTGACCTGCGCCAGGCCCGAAGCATCCTCCGAGAGCGAGGCTTCCAGATGCAAGTCACGGGCGCAGACAATCGCGAAATAGAGATCGAAATGAGCAGTGCGCCGGTCTCCGCCACGTTCCTCACCCTCGACCGTCGTGGCGAAAAAGGGGTCCTGCAATTATCTCCGGACGGACGCCGGCTGCAGATCCGAGGGCCCGCCACCGGATTCGGGCTGCGCTTTGATCGCCTCAAGGACTCCAACAATCTCGGGAACAGGGATCTGGTCGCATTCAGTGACCGCAATGCCGCGGGCAAGAACACCCCCTTGCGCATTTCGCTCGGGGCCTCGGGGAAACGGTCGGACGCCGCCACCGTCGACCTCAATAGCGCGGACCTCGAGAGTCCGTCCGAGCCACCTTGCGACAAACCCGAGCGCGGCATTCATCTATGCCTCTGGCATTACCCCGGCGAGAAAGTCAGTGCCCTGCCCGAAATCAAGGACCCAGCTCTGCGTGAGCGTCTGCGCGCTCTGGGCTATATCCAATGAGCGCCCCCAGCGACCATTCCGCCCGAGGCGAGATCCACGGCCCCCCCCAACCTCTGCCCAGGCTGCTGATGGCGGCTCTCGGGTTATTTTTCTCATTTTTTCTCGTTGAGGGGATCGCCCGCATTCAGGGCCCGAACGTCTGTGCCGACGGAGAAAACTATCTTCTCCAACCAGATGCCGACCTCGGCTGGACTTTCCGTCCCGGATTGACGCTCACGCTCGACCCCTGCGACGGGGCGGCATGGAGCGCTCCAGTCACGATCAACGCCAGTGGCCTGGCTGATCAGGAATGGCCCCTCGAGAAACGTGCGGAAGAAGTCCGCGTTCTTCTCCTCGGAGGCCAATTGGCCGACGGGATCGGTGTGGCACGGGGCGACCGACTTTCCGTTCGGCTGGCGCATCTGGCAGACCAGAGGCGAGGTCAGCGCGTCTCTGTCATCAATGGGCAGATTCCCGGCTACAGTATTGCCCGACAGGAAAAACTTCTGGAAAAGCGCGGGCTGGCTTTCCAACCCGATATCGTCGTTCTGGTGCTCGACCCGGTCGGCGCGCTGCGCGACGAAGGCACCATTGCCCTGGCCCAGACCCTGCCGCCAGCTTCCGGGCTTCTGAGCAATTCGGCGATTCATGCCTGGTGGACAGGGACACCGCAGCAAGCCGGATCGAGGAGCGCACGCCTCTTCCCTCCTCCTCTGAAACGGTCACAGGCCGAAATTGCCGATGCGCGGGCGCAGGCCCTCTCGGGGGTTCGCACGCTTGCCGACCGGGCAGCGGATGCGGGTGTCGGTTTCGCCATTCTTGTCGCCCCGCCTTGCCCCGACGCCCCCTACCAAACAGACCTTTGTGACCAGCTCGAGAATATTGCCCCGTGTATGGATTTAGGGGGTTCGTTTACCAGTATCCGCCAAACCACCACCAAGCCGCTCGAACTCTGCATTGACGGGCTCGGGCGCTGGGGGCGCGATGGGCATTTCCTTGCCAGCCACGCGCTATGGACCCTTCTGGAACAATCCGCGCTCTGGCCGAAAGGTGTTGTGCGGGGATACCGGCTGTGACAGCCGACCTTCAAATTTGGGCCGACGGCCAACTACATGACCTCCTGACGGGCGTTTGGGAAACCCGGCATAGCCTCTTTGCGCGCTTTGCTCTCTATGGCGCCGTGCTCGCATCACTGGGCATCGTCCTGGCGCCATTGCAGCGGCACCTTCGCGAGTGGGGCGTCGTCATCCTTTCCCTTGTCGCCCTGTACCTCCTGGGCTCCGGCGCAATGACCATCAGCGCCGTGGGGTTCTCGGTGGCACTCTGGCTGGCGGTCGAGCGATGGCCAGGCCGGACCGGTACTCTGGTGTGCTGGACCCTGATCGTCGCGCTGGCGGCCTACCCCTGGCTCCTGCCCGCCGAGCTTCTTGTGGGCAACACCAGTCAAATGAGGGAATTCTGGGCATTTGCGAGTAATGTGTGGCTGCTGCGCTGTATTGCCTATCTCGTCGACCGCCGCTCCGGGAAACTCGCGCGGCGATCGCTGCGCGAGTTTCTTCTCGCGACACTCTTTTTCCCCACCTTCGTCAACGGCCCGATCGAGACGACCGAACAGATGCGGGACGGACGGAACCATGGGCCGGCCGTCGCCAACTGGTCGGAGTTCCGGAGCTATCTGCGGACGCTGGCCCGAAGCAGCGCGCGCTTTCTGCTGGGAATCCTGAAGGTCCTTTTCGCCACGCTCTACCTGGGCATCGACAACGACACGATTTTCGCAACCAGCGGCTCGGCCTTCAGCCACCCTCGCCTCTGGCTGTGGCCGGTCGAGCTCTACTTCACTTTCTATATTACATTCTCCGGTTGGACCGATATCTCCATTGCTCTCGGCAGGATTCTGGGATGGGATTTGATCGAAAACTTTGATCGTCCCTGGCAATCGCGATCCGTCGCCGAATTCTGGCGGCGCTGGCATATCTCTTTCGGAATCTGGCTGCGCAATTATGTCTACATCCCTCTCGGCGGAAACCGCCGTCACCCCAATCTGAATGTTCAAGCGACATTCCTGGCGAGTGGCCTCTGGCATGTCTGGGGCGCACTGAAGGCTCTGGGGGTGACCGGCTATCCACCGGAAGCGTGGATCGGATTTATACTTTGGGGATTCCTCAATGGAAGCGCTGTGGCTGCGGCACGCTTCTGGAACAACACATCCGCTCTGGACTCCTTGCGCGAGCGACTGCGTCGAGGCCTGCCCTCGATCGTGCGCCACCGCGCAGCGCAGGCAATGGCCTTTGGATTTGTCGCTCTTGCCTGGATTCCCTTTTTCCTTCCACCCTGGATTGGTATCGAAAACTGCTGGAATATCCTGCGTCGAATGGTCTTCCTCGGATGAGCAACGAAAACTCGGATAATTTCCTCGACCAGCAGCGAGAATACTTCGAGGCTGCGGACGAGACCCACTTTGCGTGGCAAACCGGTGCGACCACCTTTGCCGCCCGCGAGCGGAGTCTGCTTCGCGATCTCCTGAGGGAAAGCGCCTCGCCAATTCTGGAGGTCGGCGCCGGCGAGGGAGGCAATCTATTTCACTTGGTCGAGCAGTATCCGGGCGGCAAGAACTGCTTCGGCCTGGACGCCTTTCTGCCCAAACTTCAGTTTGCGACGACGAAAGTCGAGGGTGCGCTATGGACAGCGGCCGATGCCGGTGCCCAACCCTTTGCCGATAACACCTTTGCGACGGTGCTGATCCGAGACGTCCTGCACCATCTGGAGGACCCCTTCGCGACACTCGAGGAAAGCCTGCGCGTGCTGCGGCCGGGCGGCACCTTTGTGCTGATGGAACCCAACGCGCACAACCCGCTGATCCGCCTGCAAATGGCTCTGGTGAAAGCCGAGCGCGGGGCCGCCCGTTCCACCGAGCCCTGGTTGCGCGAACAGCTCAGTCGCCTTCCTCTCGAGGGCGTACATCTAGAATCAGCGGTGCCCTTCCCCCTCGATCGGGTCGTCTTTCACCCTCAATTCGGATGGCCCGCTCTGGCCGGCAACAACTGGCTCCAAAAAGGGCTCGATGGAATCGAGACCGCCGTCGGAAAGGCCCTCGGCCCTGCGCGCTGGTCCTACTGGACCGTTCGCGCGACCAAGTCGGCGAAATGATGCCCTAGACCGACGGGTCCTCTTATGAGAGAAGAACCTGCAGGATGCGGACGCTGGTAATTACACCGACCTACAATGAACGAGAAAATCTCGAATTGTTGGCGGCTGCGGTCCTGTCCCAGCCCGGTGATCTCGAGTATCTGATCGTGGATGATAATTCTCCGGACGGGACCGGGGATCTCGCCGACCAGATTGCGGAGCGAGAAGAGCGCTTTCATGTGATGCACCGGGCCGGAAAACTCGGGCTCGGCTCGGCGTATCGGGAAGCCTTTCGCAGAGCCCTGCAGGAGGGATACGACGCCGTCATCTCGATGGATGGTGACTGGTCCCACGACCCCTCCTACCTGCCGCAACTCGCGCAGGCTGCGGAGAATGCCGATCTGGTCATCGGCTCGCGCTACCTGAACGGAATCAGCGTTGTGAATTGGGAGCTATCGCGGCTCATCATGAGCAAATTCGCCAATGGCTACGTCCGCACCATCACAGGCCTGCCGTTTCAGGACGCGACAGCAGGCTTCCAATGTATCCGTCGCGAAGCTCTCGAAGCGATCGATCTCGATTCGATCACGACTGACGGATATTCATTTCTCGTGGAGTTGAAGTATCGGATGCATTACGCAGGGATCACCGGCGTTGAGGTGCCCATCATCTTCACCCAACGGCGTGCCGGAGCCTCCAAAATCTCCAAAGCCGAGATTCTCCGCTCCATGCTGACGCCCTGGCGGATGCGACTCGGTCTTTGGCAATAGCGCCCGGATTGCCTTCCCTGCTCGCCAGTTTCCGGTCAAAAACCTCTCCGAGAAGCTTTCCGGAGGATAATTCCTCTAAAACATCGTTCACAAGCTGTTTCGCGTATTGACAGACGAGTCATCGTACCGGATTCTCTTTCTATGCGGGTACTGTTCTATTACCGAGGTATTGAGAACATGGGGGTGGGCTATTGCATGTCCATGCTCAAGGCCCACGGGCATGATGTGGACCTGATTTTCGATCCCGGCCTCGACGACAACCTGTTTATCAAATTCCCGCATCTCGCCTGGATGAACAAACATCAGGAACTGCTGGATCGGGCCAAGGGTTTCAAACCCGACCTGATCGCGATGGGCTGCCTGACCAATCTCTATCCCTTCGCGAAGGTGATGGCCGAGAAGCTCAAGCAGACCATGCCGGAGGTGCCCATTCTCATGGGAGGACACCACGCGCAGGCACTGCCGGGATGGCTGCTGGAGAACGATCCCAACATCGACATGGTCTGTCTGGGTGAAGGCGAAATCGCAATGCTGGAGCTCTGCAATCGCATGGAGCGCGGCGAAGACTATACCGATGTACCGACACTATGGATCCGCCGCGACGGTCTGATCCACCGCAACCCCATGGGGCCGCTCGAGAACGACCTCGACACCCTGCCCTTCCCGGAAAAACAGCTCTGGTACGAATACGGCTGTTTCAAGGACAATCTTGAAGTCTTCACCGGGCGCGGTTGCCCCTTCAAATGCACCTTCTGCAACATCCATTACCAACGGTCGATCTTCAAAGATCAGGGAGACTTCCTGCGCAAACGTTCGATTCCGAACGTGATCGAGGAACTCAAGCAGAATCTGACAAAATACGATGTGAAATACGTCTCGGTACACGACGATAATTTCACCACGAACCCTAAATGGGTCGAAGAATTCTGCGAGCATTACCGCAAGGAAATCAACCTTCCCTGGTACTGTTTCGGTTACCCGACAACGTTGCGCCCGAAGCTGGTCGAGGCAATGAAGGCGGCCAACTGCCATACCGTGTTCATGGGAGTCGACTCCGGGGATGCCGATATCCGGCGCCATCTGATGGAACGTCCAATGACAGACGAACTCATCAAGAACGCTGCCAAAAACGTCCTCGACGCCGGTATCGGCTTGCAGGCTTCCTGTATCTACGGAAACCCCGGCGAAGAACCGGAGCAGATGTTCAAGACGCTATCGATGATCGACGAGATCCAACCGTCGCAATCCTCGGCTTATGTCTTCTACCCGTTCCCCAAGACAAAGATGTACGACGCATCTGTCGAGATGGGCTACCTCGATGAGGAAGGTGAAGAGAAGGTCCGCCAAGGCATCTCCGGCTATCATCACGAGTCGATTCTCAAGCACCCCCACAAGGAGCTTGCCGAAACATTGGCCAAGATCACCCCGGTCTATGCTCGCTCGCCGAATTTCATGAAACCCGCGATCCGCTGGATCATTCGCCACCGAATGCGGCGTCTTGCGGCCATGCTCTATTTGATCCTGATTCCCATCACCTTCCCCTACCTCGGGGTCGAAGGGATCAAGGTTACGGTCCGTATGGCATGGAAAGCGATTAGCGGCGCTCGAGGCAAATCCTCGACTCCAGTGCCCGAGGCCGACGAGACACAGCAGGCAGCTTGACCGGAATAATCCTGCCGGGAACCTCTCTGCCCGTTTCGACTCGATGCATCTCACGCTGCATCGTTCTCAGGGAGGACGAACCTCCGAGGCTTCCAGGAGCCGAGTGCGGCACCATTGAGTGTTTCGCATCGCTCGGGCTTCAGAGCCGCTCTGATCTCGGCGCGGCTCGGGCGATCATCCCGACATCATCAGATCCAGTGACGAGGGAAACGCCCGACAAAGAGATCTCAAGGAGAGCTCGACGATTCCAACCGGAAGAGTTGCACGTGACCGCGCAGCTCCTGGATCCGCGAGGGGGGTGCGTCGTTCTCGGGCTGCAAGCGCCGCATCCGAGGTTTCCATTCGCGGACCGGAACCAAACTCCAATCCCGGAGTAGCTCCGCCTCGGCCATCGTGACCGGGGCAGGCCCCTCCGAAGCGAAATCTCCTCGCAGGTAGTACACTTGTTTTTCGCGCAGCAGAAGTTTTCGCAGCGCGGGCGGGTGCTCCTTGACCTCCTCTTCGCGGACGACCAACGTCGCTGGTCCGCCTTCACCCAGCCAGACGGCTGCAGCGAGGTGCGTCCAATCCAGCGGCCGTGCGACCAGCAGCAGAGCGTCTGCGGGAACCGCAGACGCGATCTCGGCAGCCAGACCGCTCGCCCCTCTTTGCAGAGGCCGACCGGCCAGCGGTTCAAGCATGGGGAGGGCAACCACGACACCCACAAGGATGAATGCCCCCGCAACACGCGCTGCCCGCCGACTCCGCAAAGCCAGGGCGCTCGCCGCCATCAGGGCCAGCAGAGGCAAAACCGTCGTGACCAAACGCCGCGACGCCCAGATCTGCTCCACCGAAACGCGACCGAAGAACACCTGGTCCAGCGACTGCAGGAGCAAAGCCACCTCCAGTCCACCGAAAGCGAGAAACCCGGGCGCCCCCATCAGAAATGGAATCCAGAGAATACCCGGAAGGTACCAGCCCAGAGCAGAGAGGACCGGGAATTCATTTTGCCCCGGCGCCAGAAAAATCAGCAGCAGCCAGCTGACGCCGATCAAGGCAGACATGGATCGAACGCCCAGCCCTTTGCGTTTTTTCTCAAGACGCAAGGTCATGAAGCCCAGAGCCATAAAGCCAAGTGCGAACAGCGTCGGCAACCCGTAACGCAAGATCGGAATAGCCACATAGCCGTCGTTATCGACAAGATAGAAGACCGCACGTATCGGCACCGAGTAAGCGAGGGCCAGAACCTTCAGAATCCGGTTCGTATAATCGGTCGGCAGCAGCATCAAATCGGCAAGAGCTTGCGCGACCCCCAGCCCGAAGATGATCCATGCCAGTGGTGGCAAAATCCGCATCCGCGTCGGCAGGATCGCCCGACACAGGAACAAGGCTGGAATGAAGATGAAAATCTGCTCAAGCCGAGCCATGGCCGCAACGCCGAGCGACAGCCCGCAAAGGATCGCGAGGAGCCAACCCCCAGGCGCTCCTCGCTCCCGATTTGCCAATCGGGCAACGAAAACAGCACCCCAAACGAGGGCCTGCGTCAGAATTTCAGGCATCAGGAAACGCGCAAAGAAATTTTGCGGCATCCACGACGCCAGCAAGGCCATCGCTGCCGCGGCCCCGAGCCATCCCGCCTGATCCTGCGCCAGAAGTCCGATGGCCCACAGCGCCAGAAAGGCAAGTAGTGGACCCAGCATCAGAATCGCGGACAACCCGCCACACCAATCGGCAAACGCGATCCAGACGATCAGCAGGTGAGAAAAACTCGGGACTGCCGAGACAGCCCTCTCATCGGGAACGACCAGGCCTCCCGGCAGACGAGAAAATGAAACTCGAAACGTGGAAAAACTGCCAATCGAGAAAAGGGCCGAACGCTCGACCGCGTCCATTCCTGCCAATCGGGGATCGGTCACGCGGATCGTTCCCTCGCGAGCCAGGTGGCGTCCCGCAGCCTGATAAAGACTCCCATCCTGAGAAATCAACGCTGTATCGATACCCGGCAGGAACGTCAGACTCGCGAGCAGCGCCAAAATCGGAGCCGCCGACTGCCCTGAGGCGAATTTCGCCCTGGTTTGCCACAACGTGCCCAGAAAAACCCCAAGACCAGCCACCAGCATCGGGGCGGCAGCCCACCGCTCCCACTCCATCAGAAGCATGCCAACCCAGGACGCCGCACAAAGACCCGCCAAAGCTCCGAGAAACACCGGAATCATCGCAGGCTCGACTCCGGCCGGGGTTCTCGTCGAAAGGCCATGATAAACGCATTGCCTCGATCAGGGACACGAAAGCGTGACTGCCCCCATGTTGATTCCCCGAATCGGCGCAGCAAGGCACCACGCCGCCCTCCGAGAGCTCGACTCAACTGGAAGGAGAAATTCCGCAAGGAGACCTGACGGCCGATATGGCCCACCCCAAGCGCATCACCAAAGCCGACACTCCTTGCCAGCTGTGCAAGATTCGCCTGCGAGAAAAAAACCAGATGCTGTGGAGGATCGAAGAAGTACCAACGTTGTTGTGCCAGTCGAGCCAGCAACGCCTCGGTATCACCAGTCTCCACGACGAGCAGACCACCCGGTCGCAACAAACGCGCGGCCTGCTGCAGGGCGACCCTCGGGTTTTCAAAATGCTCAAGGACATCGAACATCGTGACAACATCGAAACTTTCGTCCGGCAAATCGACCGACTCGATCCGACCTGTCTGCAGTTCGGCGCCGAGCTCCCGACGCGCGAATGCGGCGCAGTCTGCAGCTGGCTCCAGACCCTGTGCGGCGAAGCCGGCCCGTGCCGCGAGGTGAACAAAAAAACCGTAGGCGGCCCCCACATCCAGAAGGCGCCCCCCTGCCGTGAAGGATTGCAGCCAGACAAGACGGGCGGCGAAGTTTGCCTCGATCAGGTCGCGATCCGCGACGTAAGCGGCATAGCCGTTGACGGAGGACTCGGAAAAATAACTGGCATCATAGTCCACAGTGTCCGGCAGCGGGTCCGCAACCGAGATCACGCCGCATTCCCTGCATGTCACAAAAGAGAAGCCTCGCTTTTGAAACCGGGGATCGGTCGACCCATCGCAGGCGCGACACAGCGCTGCAGCCTGAGCAACAAATCCACCTCCCTGCAATCCCATGCAGGGTGTCTATCTGGACAACTCCGGCAGGTCGAGCGCTCAGGCTTCCCGGAGGCGCGGGGCCAAAGCAAATTCAAGAATGGGGGGGGTCAGGCAGCGGAACCGACAGGCACCGCGGGATCGCGACGTCGGGCAATCGCTACGACCGAAAGGCCGATGGGCAAATTGAGCTTGCGCTCCAGTCGAAAGAGGGGCACCAGACGGTTGGCCAAACGAGCCTGCATTCCGGGAACCGAGGTACGACGTAAAATTCTTCCGTTCAGGAACCATCCCGGGGTGGACAAGGCATTGAGCATGAAATCGTTTTCCAGAGAAAAGCCTTCCCGCTCGAGCAAGGCCCGCAATGACGGACGCGCGTAGCGGCGGAAGTGTCCGATCGCCGAATCCATCGCCCCGAAGAGAAACTGGTGGGCGGGCACCAGCAGCACCAGACGACCATCGTCCTCGAGGACTTCGCACATTCGCCGCAAGGCGGCCCCGTCGTCCTCGATGTGTTCGAGAACATTCAGGCAGATTACCGTATCATAACGCTCCGCAGCCACGTCCGTCGGCACCGGCTTGTCCAGGTCGAACATACGGGCACGGATCTGCGGGTCGTGTTCGAAGCGACGCTCCAGCAGTTGCAGGTACTGACTATCGAACTCGGTGGCACAGACCCGATCTCGCCCGCGCAAAAATTGGGTAATCGTTCCCGTTCCGGCACCCACTTCCAGAACTCGCTGCCCCACATAGGGCGCGATCAACTCAAACAAGAAGGCATTATAACGATCCAGAACCGCCATTCGACGAAGAGTGGCATGAAGCGGATCGGAAGCCTCTCGGTCGTCCACCAGGGCGCAGCGAAACATCGTATAGACTGCGGAAACCGCGTCCTTCCAACCGATCTTCTTGCCCTCCGAATAGGATCGTCCGCTATAGGAAATGGGCACTTCGTAAATCCGCGCCCGCAAACGAGCGAGCTTGGCGGTAATTTCGGGCTCGATCCCGAAACGGCGAGACCGCAGAACCATATTCTCAACGAGCTCCCGGCGCATCGCCTTGTAGCCGGTTTCCATATCGGTCAGGTTCAGGTTGCAAAGCATATTGGACAGCAAGGTCAGCAACCGATTTCCGACCGTATGCCAGAACATATGCACCCGCCGGGGATACCCGGCAAATCTGGACCCGTAGACGGCATCCGCGCGCCCATCGTAGAGCGGTAGGAGCAATTTCTCGTAGTCTTGCGGGTCGTACTCGAGGTCGGCGTCCTGCGTCAGGAAAATATCTCCGGTAGCGGCGGCAAAACCGGTTCGAAGGGAAGAACCCTTCCCCTGATTGATTTCGTGCTGCAGGAAGACAATCCGCGGCAGGTCGCGTGGGGCATCGACCTGCAGCGCCGGCCAGTTTTCGGAGTCCTGCTGACGCAGCAGTTCCGCTGTGCCGTCGCCAGAGCAATCGTCGACGATTACCATCTCGTAGACTTCAGGGTGGTGGGCCACACGACGCAATAATTCAAGAATCGTTGCGTGCTCATCATACACGGGGATGATCACGCTGAGAGTCATTGCTTCATTCATAATTCGATCTCAAGGTTTGGTTTCGAATGCGGCATCATAGCCAATCACCTTCAGGGTTCGACCTTCCGATAGGCAATCGCCAGGAGATCAATCCATTGCGGCGGCTCTGTCTCACCGATCTCGAATTCGGAAGCCTGCAAATCAACAAGATCGGCGTCGCTCGCTGCTACACGCGACCGCACGAGAAGTGCCAGGCGCGCAAATAGAAACTTCACCAGACTCTCCGGAAGCAAGTTGCGCAGCCCGAGAGGGTCAAGCCGAAGAATACGCTGCGCCTGAGCTCCACGCGCTCTTTCGAAGGCGTACACGCGCTCGCTGCCCACGATACCCTTGACCGAGACCGTATCGAAAAACGGGGCCAAGGTCTCGCCGAGTTCGTCGGCCAGATACTCGTGCACGTGATACGGGTTCTCCGAGACGCTGGCGAGCCGATTGGGCGTCGTCAGGATCAGGCACCCACCAGGCTTGAGGCAAGCGGCTGCCGCCTCCAGAAAGGGTGCTGGGTCGTCCAGATGCTCGAGCACCTGAAAATTGGTCACCGCGTCAAAGCGCCCCGGGTCCCGCTGGGCGAGGTCGAGAAGGTTCACCTCGCGAAACTCGATATTCGGCCCGGAATGTCTCTGGCGCGCGATGTCCAGAGCCACCGCGTTATAGTCGATACCGACCACCTTGGCGGCATGCTGGGCCATCATGGCGGCGCCATAACCTTCCCCGCAGCCCGCTTCGAGAATCTCCTTGCCTGCCACCAGCGGACCGACCAGATGGTAGGCCGCGAGATGACGGGCCATATCCGGAGCGAAACGTACATCCTCGGCAGCCAGGCGCTCTCCCGTGTACCCCTCGGGAGCCGACAGGCCACCCGCCCTTGCAGCTTCAGCTGCTTTTTCCGTCGCTTCGCTCACGAACGCTCTCCTTGCCGCAAATTCGTTTCCCCACGGCCTGTCTCGACACCCTGCTCTCTTGACCTTCTTTTCTCCAGCGCCCAACGTGCCGCGCGCTGGACAGCAGCGCTGCTATCGGCCGAAGCCGCTTCCAATTCCATCGTCAGATCGGCGCGAGATAAATAGGCAGCCATCCACGCTGCTGTTTCCCTCTCTTCTTCTGTGCCTTCGCGCAACTCCTCACGAATCTGGTCGGCAACCAGTGCGGAGTCCACCAGCTCCTCGTCCAGAAGGAGCGATGGCACATATTGTCCTGCCAAAGTGCCCGTATTCAGAGCATCAAACAAGGTTCCAAGATGCTCCGGCGCACCCATTTTCACCAGAGAATATGCGGAAATCATCCTCCACCAAGTCGTTTCGTCTTCATCTTCGAAATACTCCAGGGCCGGAATCAGGTCCGGGCGCCCCTCCTCGGCCGCGGCAATCGCCGCAAAGGCCCCGATTCTTTGCCGTTCGACAAAATCATCAAGCATCGCGACCATCTCCTCCGTACGGAAGTCACCGGGCAGGTCCCACAGGGGCCCTTTGCGGTCGCCTACCAGACGGAACCGATCCGATAGCCTCCGTGCGAGAACGTAATTGATCGAGCGAGCCGACTCCCATCGCAAGCGCCCCGAGGAGGAAAGAAAAACATCCTGCAAATAAGGCAAGGCGTCGGGCCCGGCGTACTCGCCCATGGCCCGAATCAGCAAAAGCTGCTCGCGCCGACCGTTGGCGATCGTTTCGGCGACAGCGCCAAGTCCACCCGGGTCGCGTTGCGCTACCTGCAGCGCAGCCGCGATGATCGCACCGCGGACGCCTCGGTCCACATCGGCCAATCGATGCCCCCAGGGAGCGAGGTCCGCAGACGATCCACTCGCACCAATACGTTGTGTCTCGACCAGAACCTCATGGAAATCTCCGGCGGCAAACCTGCGAGATTTCTCCGGGGCGCTTTCAGGACGAGCCCATGCAGGGTTCGCCTTCCGCAACTCCTTGCGCGCGAGAATATCATAGCGGCCGACGCGGCGAACCATCTCGTAGTTCTGCTGGATATAGTCCCGCAGAATAAAATAGTACGCAGGCGACGCCGAGAAGTAGCCGAGACGATCATTCAGGGAGACAACCAGAGCCGGAGGATCCGCTTCCAGTTCCGCGACCATATCCGCCTCATCCGCGTGCGAGGGGCGACCGGGGAAGAAATAATCATGCGGCAAGGGCGTCCGTCGATCGGTGACGAAGGGTACGATCGCCAACGCAGGAAAAACGAAAATCTCTTCTTGTGGTTCCGTCCATCGCTCGACGAAAGCGGCCACTTCCTGAAGCTCCTGCAAATCGTGGTCGCGATCTTTTTCCACTCCCACAGGCAGCGCGGACTGGCGCAGGAGCGTGGCCTCACGCCCCTCGGGCCATGGATCGAAGGCCAGCCGCGCATCGACAAAAGGCGCTGCACGCGCAAAAAGCCCGAGCGCTATCGGCAACAATACCAGCAACCGAATTCTTGCGGGAGAAAGCCAATCCGCCGTCACCGCCAGCGAGCGAGCCGCCCACACCTCGAAGCGCCAGAGCGCGGCAGCCGCCAGCACCAATGCAGACGGCATCCCCACAACCACATGCATGAAATCAATGCGCGGATAAAGTTGCAGAAAGAGCATCAGGGCAAACACCAGAGCGACCGTCACCCGCGCCAAACTCGGTCGGACCTGCGCGGCAAACCAGACGAGAGGGTGGCTCATCCGCACCAGCCACATCAGAGTGCCCGCCAGGAGCAACGCCGGAATCAGAAAGAAGCTCAGATTTTCTAGTTGCATGGCGATCGAGAGCAAAAGGCCCTCAGGAGCAAGACCGAAGATCCCCAGAGCGCCCAAAAGGCCCAGCGTCAGAACACTCCCCAGTGCGAGGATCGCGCGACGCCGCAAGACGCCGGCACCAATCAGGAAAACTAGTCCCCAGAGAGCCACCAAACCCGCCATCAGAGCGCCACTCCAGGCACTGATATCCGGGTAATAGATCAGATAGATCCGCTCGACACCGGCACCGAGCAGCAGGATCTCCTCGGCAAATCTGTCAATGCCCAGCCGAGGCAGGAAATAGGAAAGCCAGAGCATCGTGATCAGGAGAAATCCGCCGAGGATCACGCCCACATCGGCAAACCCGGCCCCGAGAGAACGGCGCGCAAGTGAGGGGAAATTCCGGCGTACGCCGAGCCGTAACCAGAACCCGCCACCAATCACGAGAAGGAGAGGAAACCCCAGCAGAAAAAATTGTTCGGTGAAAACGTCAAAGGTCAAAACAGCAAAGATCGCACCGAAGGCAACCACCAACAAGAACCCTTCGAGCAGGGCTCCGACCCGGCCGCGGATCGGCGCTGTCATCAGAAGTTGGCAGAGCACAACGGCCCCCAGCGCCAGAATCCCGGTATTGGGCTTGAAGGAGAAGGCCAGGCCGGCACCGAGGCCAGCGATTCCCAACCAGAGACGGGAGCCACGCTCGACCGCTTTCATCATCGCCAATTGCGTGGCAAGCCATGCCAGCACCGCATACCAAGCTGGATAGGGGATATTGAAGGACGCAAACTGGCCGGCAAAAAACGGTAAATAGATCGCATAGACCAGTGCCGCGGCCGCCGACTCCAGAGGAGGGGCAAAGCGCAAGGCGAGCCGAAAGATCAGCACGACGGAGGCCGCATTTACCCCGACCAGAACGGCTCGCAGGGGCACCACCGACACGCCGAACCACTCGAAAAGCCAGGCGTTCAGGTAGAAAACAGCCGGCGTATAGCCGGTATGAAAGTCCAGATACGGTCGGTCCCCGCGAAAGGTTCGCAAGATCTGATAGAGAATATTCCCCTCGTCCTCGAGGTTGAACCCATAGCCCACGAAGGACCCGAAAAGCAGGGCCGATACGGCTCCGACAAGGATGGTCTGGGGCCATGCCCGCGGAGCACTCACGCCGCACGCTCCCCGGAATCGTCTGCGAGGAAATCGCGCACCTCCGGCAAGGGCCTGCCTGCAGCGAGTGCTCCCAGAACCTCCGCGAAGGCATCGGCGACCGCATCCCAACCAAAACGGCCCGCCCATGCCAGGGCGCCGGCAGAAAGGGACGCACGAAGGGAAGAGTCCTCGAGAACTCGCGCCAGTGCTCCCGCGAGCGCCGGAGCGTCTCCGCGAGGCACGCGAAGCCCATTCAGGCCGGGCCGAACCGAGTCCCGCAACCCCGGCACATCGGTCGCGACCACGGGTGTCCCGCAAGCGTTGGCCTCCAGAACCGTCAGGCCCCACCCTTCCTTGTGCGAGGGCTGCACGACGACCGAAGCCTTGCGCAACCATTCGATTTTTTCGTCTTCGGAGACAAAGCCGGTGAACGTCACGCGTGCCGTGCTCGGCAAACGTGCCGCGCGTGCCTGCAGATCCTCGGAAGCCGTACCGGCGCCGACCAAAACAAGCCGGCATTCCGGATGCTGCTCTCCGAGCAGCCGCCATGCCTCGAGCAGAACATCCACGCCTTTGTAGTATTCCAGACGGCCCACAAAAACGATGAGGCCAGGCTCAACGGCCACCGAAGCGTCCGGGCAGAACCTCTCGTGATCGAGGCCGTTCGGGATCACCCGGATCGAATCGGCAGGCAGAAAACGCGCCCGCAAATCATCGCGGGTACTGGGCGAGACCACCACGAAAGGCCAGCGGCGGTAGGCCACGGGCAACATCGCTTCTGTAACCGCAACGAAGCTGGCGATCGGCAGCGCGACCTGGCGAAAAGCAGAGAGCCCGAAGAGGTGATGAACCAACCCGAGCTTCGGCGCTCGGGGCAGATATAGCTGTGAAAAAAAGAGGAGCTTGCATAGGTTTTCGATCACCAGGTCGTACTCACCGGTTGCCCATTCCTCACGGCTGCGCCGGGGCAGTTGCGCGTAATAGGAGAAGCGGTTTCCAAAACGGAGGAACCGCAGGCCGCCGCGCTCTTCCTCGGCCTTGGCCCCCGGAAATGCAGCACATAGAACCGTCATCTCGATCCCATGACGAGAAGCCAGTCGCTGTCCGAGTTCCTCGAGGTGGACCTCGACGCCACCGGCGAGGGGATGGCTGACATCCCGCTCATTGAGCATGAGAACTCGCATGGCTGAGGTTCGCCCTAGAGCCGGCCGAGCATCCTGCGAAACTTCAACTCCCAGACAATCCAGAGTGCCTCGAGCCCGATTCGCTTGCTCATCTTGGAATCCCCGACCGTTCGGTCCATGAAGATGATCGGGACTTCGACGATCTTGAACCCCTTGCACCAGGCGCGGTAATTCATCTCGATCTGAAAAGAGTATCCGTTCGCGCGAATATCGGCGAGGTCGATCGCCTCCAGCGTCTCCCGCCTCCAGCATTTGAAACCACCGGTCGTGTCGCTGATCGGCATGCGGGTCAGCTTGCGGACATAGTAATTTCCGAAATAGCTCAGCAACAGGCGCTCGATCGGCCAATTGACCACGGTGATCCCGTCGAAATAACGCGAACCCAGGACAAGGTCGTTGGTCTCGGCTTTGCTGAGCATCTCGGGTAGCGAGTCGATTGGATGCGAGAAATCAGCATCCATTTGCACGATATAGTCAGCTTCGAGCTCCAGCGCCTTCCGAAAGCCGGACTGGTAGGCGGGCCCGAGACCCTGCTTGGATTCGCGACGCACCAGGTGGATTCGTCCCAGCTCCGCTGCGACAGCCTCGACCGCATCGCCCGTGCCGTCAGGCGATTGATCATCGACCACGACCACTTCGATTTCGGGATCGACCTGCAATAACGCCGGGAGCAACTTCTCGATGTTGCCTCTCTCGTTGTAGGTGGGGACGACGATTACTTTTAAGGACACGGAATGCTTTCGCGGAAATTTATGGGAAAATGGGAATCAAAAGGAACCATCGGGGCCTCCAACTGGCCTTTCTCTACGCTACCTTCGTAACAGATTTGACGGTGGGATAGGAACCGACGGATTTGATTCAGCGCGAAACATCCGACGAACCGTCACGCAGAGCCACTCGCAGAGCCTTGAGATCCCTGATCGACAACGTTCTCGTTCCCAAAAGGGCCAACGAGAAGAACCCCAGGGCAATCAGGGCCTTCATTGGACCATCGTCGTAGGAAGCGGAAAACATTAAACAGGCCAAAGCAAGTGCCATAGGGCGCAAGGCCTCCCGGCAACAGGGCCAAATCACCTTTCGGGTGGCGGCGGGCAGCAACAACAGGACGTGCCCCGCGGCAAATCCGACCACGACCCCAAACGCCGCCCCCTGGATCCCGTAGGAGGGCACCAGAAGCAACTGCAGAAGGATCAGAACAGCAGCACTCCCCGCGTTCACGCCCAGCAGAAGCCGTTGATGGCCGGTAATCACCAGCAAATTTGCATACAGAGTCCCCACGGCGGCAAACGGGCCTGACCAAAGCAGGATCGCCAGAACCGGCCCGCTTGCGGCAAAGCGCTCACCAAACAACCCCCGAACCAGCGGGTCTGCCAGAGCACCGCCGACCAAAGCCGTGAAACAGAGAGCGATGGCGAGCATTTTGGCGGTCAGCCCCGCCAACGCTTGCAGGTCTTCCGCACGCGAAGGCCCCAGCCGAGCGAGCAGAGGAAAGATGACCAGCATCGTGCCCTCACCGAGCAGATTGGATGCCTCCGAGAGCCGCGCGGCCGAGGCATAAAGACCCACGGCATCCGGGCCTGCGGTTTGCATCAGAACGATTGCACCCGCTCGCAACCCCATCATCAACACCAGCAAATTGGCACCAACGGGCCAGGATTCGGCCAGCAAGGAACGCCAGACGTCCGGAGCGATGCGGACCTGCAAGCGAAAGGACCTCGACACCAGAAGAGCTGCGAGACCCAAGCCTGCCCAGGTAGCCACGGCATAGGCGGTCCACACCGCCAGCAATCCCCCCTCCTGTCGAGTGGCCAGAAAGACCCCCGCCAGAGTCAGTGAGGCGGTGAACGTGGCGACGAGAAAAACCGCGCCCAATCGCAACTCCGAGCGCAGCACCGCCCGGAACCCGGGCTGGGCCAGAAAGAGCAACGAACCGCAGCCGAGCAGGATTACGGGGACGATCGAAAGCCCCTCGCCCGAAACCCACGGAGCCAGAAGGACCGCCAGACTCGCACTGCCAAGAGCCAGACCCAGCCGAAGGCCCAGAGCTGCCGAAAGGATCTGCGGTCGATCCGCATCGGGCGCCGAGAGTCGGCGTACCAGAATCGGCTCGAGACCAAAGTCGGCCAGAACCTGAAAAAGGGTCAGGTAGGCCACGGTGAAACTGTAGATTCCATAGGTTTCGGTGGGAAGGACCCGCGCCAGCAAGACAATCAGGAGGAACGCGGCCCCTTTTTCGACGACCAACGCGCCGATTCCAAAACCACCCTGTCCAGCAAACTTGCGCAGCTTCATCGCGCCGCTCCGGGCGGATGGTCCAACCCCAATGCGGCTCGCGGCAGCGGACGGCCAAGCAATTGGTCACGCGCCCCCTGCCATTTCAGGATGACGCCTGCGGCTTCCCCCGAAGGCAGGCGGCGCAGCCATTGAAAGGGCAAACTCAACAAAAAGAACGATCCAAAATAGAATTTCTGTCCGACCGACCCGTGCCGCGCCACAAAGCGCACCATGTTTCGACCAGAAAAATACTGCTTGCGGCTGACGTAGGTGCGACCGGAGCTCCCCTCGCCGCGGTGCCGAATTCGCGCCTCGCCGGTCCAGACGACCCGCAATCCCGCCTTCCTCAGACGAACGCATAGCTCGACTTCCTCGTGGTAGGCAAAAAATGCCTCATCGAAAAAGCCTGCCTCCGAGAGGGCCGAAAGTCGCAGCAGAATCGCGCAACCGGAAACCCACTCCACCTCATGCGTACCTCTCCAGGCATCCGAATCAGCAACCTGTTCCCCTGCCAATCGCACCAGACTCTGCCGCCAACTGACCGAGCCCCACGCCATCAGCAATTGGCCGGGGTCCGCCGCATCCAGAATCTTCGCCCCGACAACCGCTACGGCAGAATCTCCCTGCGCGACATCGAGCAACCGATCGATCGCGCCCGGCTCGCAAATAGCGTCATTGTTGAGCACGACCGCGTAGGAGCATCCCGCTTCAGCGGCGGCGGCCAACCCCACGTTCGCCCCGCCCGCATATCCGCGGTTGATCTGGTTCTCCACCACCAGAATACCGGGGAAGCGCTTTTCGGCCTCCGTGACGACCGGATTCGTCGACGCGTTGTCCACCAGAATCAGCTGTGGCTGACAATCATTTACCTGCGCACTGGCCAAGGCCTCAAGCGTCTCGGTGCCACCGTCCCAATCCAGAACGACCACCGCCACATCCCTCTCGGTCGGTTGCGCCATGGCCCCTACCTATCGTGCTTCGGCAGCGAGACAAAGAAGCCGGATAAATGGATCAACGATCGACTCTCCTCAGGGTCACACCTGCCACCACGTCGAGAGGCCGCGAATGGTCCTCAACGAACCCGATCAAGTCACGAAAATATTCCGGGGCGTCGAGAAACACAGGAACGCGAGGCTCACCGAGAACCGCCAGCCCCGGCCGCGCCTCGGACCAGGACTCCTCCACGCGAAGTGCCTGTGCGGCATCCGGCCGGCCCGGCACAAAATAGACATAATAGAAGGGCGAGGGTCGGTCGGCGAGCAATGCCAGCCCTGCCAGGTCGGGGAAGGTGAAGATGGCCTCATCCGGCCGAGTCTCTTGCCGAATCCGGGCGACCACCGCCGCGATCTCCCGGAAG
This sequence comes from Candidatus Binatia bacterium, assembly GCA_029248525.1. Lineage (NCBI taxonomy): Bacteria > Candidatus Binatota > Binatia (SeqCode) > Binatia bacterium. The sequence goes on along the minus strand of JAQWJE010000008.1, from coordinate 110,357 downwards.
GGCGCCGCCCGGGACTCCAGCACCTCCACGGCAAACCCCGGTCCCAGCTTCTCGGTAGCCAGAGGCTCGGTGAGTCGTGGCATCAGAGTCGGCGCCATTCGGCCAACGGCGAGCAGGAGAAAGACACCGGTAAGAATCCCCGGTGCGGTAAAATTCCGCGCGCCGTCGCGCGTGCGCTCATAGAACCAGGAATAACTGGAGCGACGCCATGTGCTCAGCCCCGCAAGCAGAACGACAGGACCGATTTGCGCAATATGAATCAGGTCCGGACGCGGGTAGACCGTCAGAAAAAGAAAGGATGCCAAAATCAAAAGTGATCGTTCGCGCTGACGACGTTCGTCGGACCCCACCGTGAGAAGACCGAGCGCCAACGAAAGTGGACACAGCCAGAAAAGAATATTTTCAGCCAGCGGACGCACCCCGCCGCGAAACGCGAAAAAGGCTCCGAGGCAAGCTCCTGCGAGGAGAAGTCCCGGCACGAGCCGGGCCGCCCGCGAGCGAGCAAGCCACATCGCACCCAAAAATGTGCCCGTCATGACCACCATCCCGGGGCGAAATTCAGGCGCCGCCATCGTATAAGCCCTCACGACAGCGCGACCGCTTTCTCCCACAAAAAAAACGTTCTCTACCATCTCAGCAAAACCAATCCTCGCCCAGAGGAGACCGAGCCAGGGCAAGGTAGGCAACAAGAATCCGACCGCGAGCGCAGCCAGATCCGGGAAGGCGGTACGCCGTCCCCCTTCGCGAACCGGCCCGGCGACAATCACTGCCAAAAAAGCGGGGATCCATAGGGCGAGACCGAGGCGAGAACCAAAAACCGGATAGACCAGGAAAAAAACGGCCAAGGCAGCCGTCGAGCGCAATAGCCAACTGCACCAGCGCTCCGCTGCATGCGTTGTCCTCCATGAAGCCGCGACTGCGAGGGCGGCGCCCCCGAGAAGAAATAGTCCGGTATTCGGCTTCACCGCAAAAGCAAAGGCTGCGCCAACCCCAGCCAAAAAAATTCCCAGAGAATCCCGGCGCGCGGAATGGCCTTCCCCCAGTTCCGCCAGCAGCGCCACTGACATCAAAACGGCGGGCAAGGCGATCCACCCGGGATAAGGGATGTTCAGCGGGGCACCCTGATTCAGAGAAACCGGCAGGAGATAGGCGACAAACATCGCCACCCCGACACTGGCGCTGCTGCGACCACCTGAATCGCGCAGCAAAGCGTAGACCGTCGCCGCGACGCCCGCATGCACGACGACCAACATCGTTCGGATGGCCACAAACCCGCCAGACTGCCAGAGCCAGGACTGCATCGTGAAGTAGCCCGGCGTATAACCGGTTTCGAAATCTGTATACGGGAGCGCACCTGCTGCCGCCCGCGATATCTGCAGAAGCTGCGTTCCCTCGTCCACGACATCAAACCCGTAGAGGCGCCAAAGCCAGAGATACGCCAGCGTCACCCCGGCCACACAAAGCGATTCGACAACGATTCGGCCCAGCGGGGGACGCGAAACCTCAGCGATTTGCTTCACGATAGACCTCCAATGTCCGGGCCGCCGCCTGTGGCCAGGAGAGAGCCTCCGCCCGCCGAAGCGCGCGGCGTCCATACTCCATCCGAGTCTTTTCCGACCCCAGAAGTTCCCGCAACGCGCTCGACAGCAAGTCGGCATCGGGCCTCTCCACCAGAATCCCGGCGTCTCCGACAACCTCGGGGACAGAGGTGGCAGCCACCCCCACGACCGGACAGCCGCAGGCCATCGCTTCGACAAAGGTCAACCCGAAACCCTCAAAGCTCGAGGGACTGATCATCACATCAGCGGCACCATAGAGTTCGACGAGCGCCTCCGCAGAAACCTCCCCGGCCAAATGAACAAAAGGCGGGGGAGAAACCAGCCAGTCCGGCTCGTAACCGGGGCGCCGTCGTCCCGCGATGACCATCCGCACCTCGCGACCTTCCGCCACCAATGCCGCGGTGGCCGCGATCGCCGCTTCAATTCGTTTCCGTGGCTGCGCCGTGCCGACAAAAGCGACCAGAGCCCCTGCCTCCACACCATAGCTGCGACGTACCTCAAGGCGCCGAACCGGATCCGGGATCGGGCGAAAATTGGTTCCTACGCCGTGACCGACGACATCGATCTTCGCTCGGGGCACCGCCAGTTGGTCGATCAGGTCTTGTGCCGTATACGCCGATACCGCGATGACGCGACTCGCGCGGCGCACTGCGTGCCGCAGGTGCAGGTAGAGTTGCCATCGCTGGGCCCGAGAGAATGTCTCCGGCTGCGCGTAGACCGCCAGATCATGCATGGAGACAACAGTGGCCATCGCTGACGGCAACCCGAGCAAAGGCAGAGCGTGCTTGGTTCCGTGGTAGAGGTCCGGTCGCAATCGTCGCAAGAGGCGCGGCACAGACAAATTATCCCACAGAGGTTGGTGCCATGCGCTCGGGAGGGGCACCTCATGAACTTGAAGATTGGATCTCCCGGCGAATAGATCCGGACGATCGGTCAGCACGTGCAGTTCAATATCGGCTGGATCGAGATCAGCCATGGCATGCAACAACTCGACCACATACGTAGCCGGGCCCCCGGTGACACCGGCCACTGCACCAATAGCGACACGCAGAGAACTCACGGCTGCCCTCGCCACAGCCAGCGGAACCCCTCGAATACACCCGCCCAGAGCGCACGAACCGTAGCCCCGTCGCCACGAAGAGCATAGAGCAGACTGCTCACCACGACCAAGCTCAGGAAGAACGGCAGGAAGATCAAAAATCCGCCGAGCCCACCGTGGTCCATTGCCAGACGAAGCTGGTTGCGAGTCTTGAGACGAGCAGCATAGGGCTGGAGGCCGGCGGCAAAGCCACGCATCCCGTCATGCAGGACGATCGCGTCCGGAACCATGCGGGGCTGAAACCCCGCAGCTCGAGCCCGAAGACAGTAATCGACCTCTTCGTAGTAGACGAGGAGGTCTTCCCGGTAGGGCCCCAAACGGAGAAAGCACTCGGTCGTCACCAAAATCGCCGAGCCCATGATCCCACCCACGGGGTAAGATTCGTCGGCCGGTGTCCGGACACGCAAAAGAGAGCGCGGGACCGCCAGCGACCATGCGGCATAATTCTCGCCCATCGAGAGCGGGCGTCGATCTCCCAAATTTAGCAGTGCCGGACCCAACAGACCGGCTTCGGGATATTTCTCGGCGTCGCCGATCAGCCGCGCGATGCAATCAGGCTCGATGATCGTGTCGTTATTCAGGAAAAACAGATGAGAGGCTTTCGCTTCCAGCGCGCGCAGCGCGCCTGCGTTGACGCCACCGGCAAAATGACCATTGGCCGGCAAGTTCAGGATCTCGACATCCTTTGCCTCGCCCCAATCCGATTGCAGACGACTTTGTTCCCTTTCGGTCGAGTCATTGTCGACGACGATAATTTGCAGATCGACAGCGCGGCTCGCGCGGAGAGAAGTCACGCAAGCGTGCGTCACCTCGGCTCCGTTGAAATTCACGACAACCGCAAATACCCGGGTGTCGCTCATGCCGGGACGGTCTCCTCCAAAACGGTCAGTCCCAGCGTTGCTCGCCAACGCTCCGCCCGGACATCCGGTCCTGCCACGCGGGCAACCGCCACCGTCGCAGCCTCCGCCAATCGATGGCCCAGCGCCGGATCCTCCGCCAGTTCGCGAAGAGCTGCCGCCAGAGCCGGACCCGAAGCCGTGACCGCCAGCAGCGACTCGCCCGGGAGGAAAACTTCCCGGATTGCCGGCGTATCGAGAGATACAACCGGACAACCCGCCTGCGCTGCCTGATAGGCCTTGTTCGGAATCACCATATGCGCCTTTGCGGACTTCCCGAAGATACCCAAAGACACGTCGGATGCCCGCAAATGCCGAACCAACTCCTCTTGTGACATCCAATCCTCGAGCGTGACATGCGGCAGGCTGCGAAATTGGGCCTCGAGCCGCGACCTCTCGGGCCCCGAGCCAACAATCAGAAAGGCAATTCCTTCTTCCGGTCGCAGCGATGCTGCGGCTTCCGCCACAACATCCATGCCGTGCAAGGGAAGATAACTGGAATAGGCAAGGACACGCAGGCGGGGCCCCGGTTGCCATTCCAGTGGCCGCGATGTCGGCGTGACTTCGGGAGCAAATGCAGACTCGGCACCGAGATAGTGGACGCGCAACTTGTCCGTCGGGACTCCGAGTTCCTCCGTCAGGTAGCCGCCATGCGTTCGTGTATCCACCACCACGAGGTCTGCCGCCATCAAAGTCCAGCGATCCAATTCCTGAAGGGCTCGTGCAAGAAAGGAACCCGGGGGATAGACGCGCCGGTCCTCGACGAGGGTTTCGCTCAAAGTGACCAGAGGTACAAAGATGATGCGTCGCCCCCCAGCCAGCACCCTCGCAAGCAGAACGTCGAGTTGTCCGTTGAAGCCGACGATAATAACTTCAGCACCGGCAGCGGCATAGCGAAAGCGAATCGCCAGGCGGCAGGCAGCCACAATCCAGCGAAAAGCCAGCGCGAGGAGAGCACCCACCGCGAAGTAGGAATCCTGCTTGTCTCTGGTCTTCTCCCAGAGAGGCTCATGACAGACGCGCAACTCGACACCCGCGGCACGAATCTCCTCGACGAGGAGAATATTCGCCGCATGCCGAGAATTGAATGTCCCGAAAAGAACCGCTCTCACGTTTTCTCCTCGGAATCGGTGCGGCGCGAAACAGATTGTGTCGAGGCATCATAGCCCGGCTCGAGATCCGGCGACTCGCGCGCGCTCAACTCGAGTTTCCGAACGCGTAAAAGCGTGTCTTCGATCAGGGTTCGATTGGAGGCAATCAGATCCGCGATCAGTCCCATGAGAATTGTCTGGACCCCGATGATCGACAGCGCGGCACCAATAATCAGCGACTGGATCAAACCTTGCGGACCGAACAACATCGAGTAGACGCCAAAACGGACAAAGAGAAGAAACCCGATCCCGAGCATCAACAAGCCGAGACTCCAAAAAACACGGATCGGTTCGTAGAGTGAGTAGATCCGGACCAGCGTCACCAGAGAACGACGCAAATAGCTCGGCATGCTGCGAAAGAGGCGCGATGGTCGCGTCGCGCGAGTTCGAACGGGAACGTACGCTACGGAAATCTGTTTTTTGCCGGCCTGCACCAACGTTTCGAGCGTGTAGGTGAAGTCGGAGATAACGTTGAGGCGCAGAGCCGCCCTGCGGTCGAAGGCGCGAAAGCCACTCGCCGCATCGGGCACATCCGTCCCGGAAAGCCCGCGAACCACCCAGCTCCCATAGGTTTGCAGAAAGCGCTTCAGCGGAGAAAAATGCTCGATTTTGTCGGGCGAGCGATCGCCCACCACCATATCGGCCTTCCCCAACAGGATCGGCGCGATCAAGGCCGGGATATCGTCGGCCTCGTATTGATTGTCCGCATCGGTGTTGACGATGATATCGGCGCCGAGCTTCAGGGCCGCATCGACGCCAGCCGAGAAAGCCCTTGCCAGGCCCTGATTCTCCGGGAATCGTACCACATGGTCGACACCGGCCTCCCGCGCCACCCGAACCGTATCGTCTCTCGAGCCATCATCGATGATCAGAATTTCGATCGTATCGACACCGGGAATTTCCCTTGGTAGCGCTGAAATGGTTTCAGGTAGGCTATCCTCTTCATTGAGGCAGGGAATCTGGATGATCAACTTGGGCATGAATGACCCTAAATTCGGCAGTGGGAAAAGAATCGGCGTACGAGGTGCGCCCGCTCTGCCGCCAAAAAGACGCACCCTACCCCGCTTGCTTTCACCACGGGGCCTCCCTTGTCAATGTGCTTTCCTGAGCCTGCTTCTGCTGGGGTGCATGAAGGCCCCACCCGAAACCAGCCCACCGGTGCCCGAACCCGGCCCGGCGAAAGTGCTGAAAGCCGTCGTCCTGCGGGCTTCCTTCCCCAAAGTCGCACCGACAGGCAAACGCAGGCGCTTCACCAATCCCGAAGAAACCGGCTTGATCGACCGCCTCGGACAATACCTCGACGAAACCTCCCGCGGAAGGCTGAAGCTCGAGGCCGAGGTCAGCCAGAGGATCTACGCCCTCGAAAAGCCCCGCGCCAGCTACGTCGGCAATCCTACGGGGATGCTCCGGGACACTTTGCAATTGGCCACTCGCCGCGCGCCGGCAGGCGAGAAGGCGAAACTCGAGGCGTTCGCGCCGGACCTCGTGATTCTGTTTTTTGCGGGACCAGCCGCGGAAACCGATATGAACCTCCAGTTCCGGGGCAAACTGCCCTGGTCCAATGCCGTAAGCTCGCTGAACTATCGGCTTCCCGACGGGCAACGAATCCCCCACGGAGTCGTCGTCGGTGAGCATCCCCTCGCACGACTCGACCCATTCGGTGTCCTCTGCCATGAAGTTGGCCATATCCTTGGCTGGCCGGAACTCTATGCGCCCAACAAGCCTCACGAGGGCATCGGTGTCTGGGGCCTGATGGGCCAGGGGACGTGGGTGGGCATGGGCAAGGCGCCGCCGCACCCTTCGGCCTATTCCAAGCTGATGTCGGGCTGGGTCGATCCCCAGATCGTGGAAACGAGCCAACGCATCGAACTCCCCGCCGTCGAGACCAGCGGCAAGGTCGTGCAGATCTTCGCACGCGGGCCGGAGTATCCGCGCGAATATTTCCTCATCGAAAATCGCCAAAAAATCGGTTTCGATCGCTCTCTCCGCGGGGAAGGCCTGCTGATCTGGCATATTGACGAACGTCGCACGAGTTTTCGGCGCTCCCAGGATATCCCGACCCATAAACGGGTTGATCTCCTGACAGCCGACTCCTGGCCTTCACATCTGGACCTCGGTCACAAAAACGGTGGCAACCGCGGCGACGCCGGCGACCCCTGGGCCGATCGGGTCGATGGCCCAGGCCCTGACACTCTCCCTCACACCGGAAGCTACGACGGCACACCTGGCCGATTCGCGATCCGAAACATTTCGCCTTCGGGAGCGATGATGAGGTTTGATATCGAGTTCGTCGAACCCGGAGCCTCGCTGCCGGCAGAATCGATCACACCGAAGGCAGCACCCTAGCCTTCAACGTGTCAAAGGGCGATATTTGATTCGTTGAGGCTGATCCGCAGCCGCCCCCAGGCGACGCTTGCGATCGGCTTCATATTGCTCGTAATTCCCCTCGAACCATTCCACCTGACTATCGCCCTCAAAGGCGAGAATATGAGTCGCGATTCGATCCAAAAACCAGCGATCGTGGCTGATCACCACGGCACAACCTGCGAAATCGAGCAGAGCCTCTTCGAGAGAACGAAGGGTCTCGACATCGAGGTCATTCGTCGGTTCATCGAGAAGCAGCACGTTGCCACCGCTTCGGACCAATTTCGCAAGATGAACGCGGTTGCGCTCGCCGCCCGAAAGTTGGCCGACTTTCTTTTGCTGGTCCTGGCCCTTGAAATTGAACTGACCGACATAGGCCCGAGAAGCCATCTCCCGACTGCCGACCAGGATTCGATCCGCACCCTCGGAAATCTCCTCCCAGACATTCTTGCTCGGATCGAGCGCATCCCGCGACTGATCGACGTACGAAAGCTGGACGCTATCGCCAACCTCGAGGCTGCCGCTGTCTGGTTGGTCGAGACCCGTGAGCATCCGAAAGAGCGTGGACTTTCCAGCCCCGTTAGGACCGATCACGCCAACGATCCCGCCAGGGGGGAGCGAGAAGGAAAGGCCTTCCATCAGCTGGCGGTCGCCAAACCCCTTGTTCAGATCGCGAACTTCAATCACCTGATTGCCCAGGCGCTGGGAGACCGGAATGTAGATCTCGCCCTTTTGCTCGCGAGCCAGACCGTCATCTGCCGCCAACTTCTCGTAGGCCGCAATGCGCGCCTTGCTCTTTGCCTGACGTGCCTTGGGGGCCATCCGGACCCATTCCAGCTCGCGCGCCAGCGTCTGGCGCCGCGAGCTCGCCTGCTTTTCTTCGGTGGCGAGACGGTTTTGCTTCTGTTCGAGCCACGACGAGTAGTTCCCCTCCCAGGGAATCCCGCGACCTCGATCCAGTTCGAGAATCCAACCAGCACAATTATCCAGAAAGTAGCGATCATGAGTCACGGCCACGACGGTGCCTGTATACTCGGAGAGAAACCGTTCGAGCCACGCGACGGATTCGGCGTCGAGGTGGTTGGTCGGCTCATCGAGCAAGAGCATATCGGGCGCCTGCAGGAGGAGCCGACAGAGAGCGACCCGGCGTTTCTCGCCACCGGAGAGATGTTCGCAGGAAACGTCTCCGTCCGGACACCGCAGAGCCTCCATGGCCATTTCCACGCGGGAATCCAATTCCCACGCGCCGGCCGCGTCGATCTGATCCTGCACCTTGGCCTGTTCGTCGAGCAGCTTCTGCATCTCGTCGTCGTCCGAAACCTCGCCGAAGGCCATCGAGATCTCTTCAAATCTCTGCAGCAGCGCTCGCGTCTCGGCAACGCCTTCGTCCACAATCTCGCGAACGGTTCGCGTGGGATCGAGTTCCGGTTCCTGAGGGAGAAATCCGATGCGGGTACCTTCGGCCGGCTTCGCCTCGCCGATAAATTCGTCATCGAGGCCCGCCATGATGCGCAGGACGGTGCTCTTGCCCGAACCGTTAAGACCCAACACACCGATCTTGGCGCCGTGAAAGAACGAAAGGGAAACTCCGTCCACGATCGTTTTCCCCTGAGGCGTCACCTTCTTGAGGTTTTGCATCGTGTATATGAAATTTTGCGCCACAGGCTTTGTCTCCCAGCTTCGATTGTTCGAATTTCGGTCCCGATATACACTCCCGTCGAATCAGGAGCGGATTGCGGACCGTGAGGGTCCTGCTTCCGCTGTCTACCAGAACGAAGGGAGAGTCTCATGGGGCGCGTGGTGGAAGGCAGGCGGCAGCAGGAAGCCATCCATCAGGTAATGGAACGCATCTTCCATGAATGCCGACCCGGACTCCGGTATCGGCTCTGGGACGGATCCTGCGGAGAGGTCGGCCAACCCGATGGCTCCTTCTGTATTGTGATTCGAGACCCCGAGACCTTCCGTCAGGCTCTTGCCAGCGGCGATACCGGAAGGCTGGCCACAGCCTTTGTCGAGCAACGCATTGATATCGAGGGCGACCTTCTGGCATGCCTTCGCATCGCGAACCAATTGGAGGGAATGGCCTTTGCGTGGTGGGAAAAGCTCCAATTATGGTGGCTCCTGAGGAGAATCTGATTGGAGCGCTACGATATCATCATTGTGGGAGGCGGACCTGCCGGAGCCACAGCAGCAGAAACGCTGGCCACAGAGGGTGCCCGTGTTCTGCTTCTCGACAGCGCCACTTTCCCCCGAGTGAAGCTCTGCGCGGGTTGGGTCACAGCTCAGGTCTGGGAGTCTCTCGGGATTCCCGGCAAGGACTATCCCGGCACCCTGCAGCCATTCTCCCGAGCACGATTGGAGTTGGACGGACAGGTGCAGGAAACGCGCTGGGACCATACCGCCAGCTATGGCATCATCCGCTCCGAATTTGACCATTACCTCCTGCAACGAGCGGCCACCGCCGGAGCTGCGATCCGGACCAATACCCGGGTTCAGACTTTGAGCCGAGCGGAGGAAACGTGGCTCATTTCGATCGGTGACACACAGGCAAGTGCGCCGGTAGTCGTCGGTGCCGGGGGCCACAGCTGTCCCGTGGCGCGACAACTCGGCGCGATCGACAAGGACGAGGCTGTTGTCATGGCCCGTGAGAGCGAAACGCGCCTGGATGAGGCCACCCTCGCCCGGGTCCCGGCAAAAGCCGGCATCCCGGAACTGATCCTCGAGGACGACCTCAACGGTTACGGGTGGGTCTTCCGCAAAGGTCCGTTTCTCAACATCGGACTCGGCTGCATCGATGCCGGTCGTGCTTTGAACCAGCGCTGTACAACCTTGCTCGAACGCCTTCGCGCCGAGGAGCGATTACCAGCCGATATCGAACTCGAACCCTTCCGTGGACACGCCTACGCCGTCCGCCTGCGCGGTCCAAGGCGCCCCTCCGGCAAGGACTGGCTCCTCGTCGGCGATGCCGCAGGCCTTGCTCGGGCATTCAGCGGCGAAGGAATTGGCCCCGCCATCATCAGCGGCCGCATCGCGGCGAGCATGATTCTGGCCGGGACCATCGAGCGATATCCCAGCCATCTGGATCAAAACTTCGGAGCCGGTGAGCCCGGTCGCATCGGCAATATCATCGGTCATTTGCCGCGACCCTTTCTCGACAGGATCGGACGCACGATCTGTCAACAACCCCTCCTGCGGCGCAAGATGGTTTTCGAAGGCGCTTTCGGGATGGGCTAGGAGGGCCGCAAGATGCCTGCTGACAAGATCCGCAAACCGCACGAGGATAGCCGGCGCGCCATTGCGCACCACTACGACCTTTCCAATGAATTCTACGCCCTCTTTCTCGACCCCGAGATGGTCTATACGTGCGCGTGGTACCGCAACGACACGGTCGACCTGGCGCAGGCACAAACCGACAAACTCGAGCTGGTCTGTCGCAAGCTGGACCTGAAGCCCGGAGATCGACTCCTCGATATCGGCTGCGGCTGGGGTAGCCTCGCGCGATACGCTGCCCGCAGCCGCGGCGTCGAAGTGCTCGGGGTGACCCTCTCGGAACAGCAGGCCTCGTTCGCCCAGCAGCGCATTTGCGAGGAGTCCCTCGAAAAAATCTGCCGCGTCGAGTTCCGCGACTATCGATCCCTCGATCTGGACGAAAATTTCAACAAGATCGCCGCCATCGGAATCATCGAGCATATCGGCCGCAAAAATTTCCCTGCCTATTTCCAGCGAGTCCATCAACTCCTCGCGCCGGGCGGCCTTTTTCTCAATCACGGGATCACGCGGCTCCGACATTGGGAGAAAACCCCCCAATGGGATTTCCTCCTCGAGCATGTTTTTCCCAACGGCGACCTCACACATATTTCCCATTTGACGCAGGCAATGGAAAACGCACACTTTGAAATTCTCGACGTCGAGAACTTGCGCGCCCATTACGCACGAACGTGCGCCAGTTGGACCGCACGCCTACAGGCCTCGGAGAGCCAGGCCATTGCTTGCGTCGGAGTCAAAACTTACCGGACCTGGTTAGTTTACCTGGCAGCATCCGCAGTCGCGTTCGAGGAAGGGAGCATCTTCCTTCATCAGACGCTGACTCGAAGATCGGGCGAGACCGATCGATCCCCCCGGAACCGCGCAGCGATCTACGCGGATTTCCCCGCGCTGCCTATCAGGCCCGGGCCGCCGACAGCCGACTGAGGGCCGCCGAAAGACTTTTCACACATAGTTCCACATGACCCGCCGTCGATGAGGTCCCCATCAAGCCAATCCGCCAGACCTTCCCTGCAAGTGCTCCGAGACCTGCACCGATCTCCAGATTGAACTCTTCGAGCAGCAAGCCCCGAACATCCGCATCGGGAACGCCATCCGGAATCGAAACGGCGTTCAGCTGGGGCAAGCGCTCGTCGACCGGCACCACAAAATCGATACCAATGCCCTCGAGCCCGACGCGAAGCGCTTCGTGATTTTCCCGATGTCGTGCCCATGCGGCCTCGAGCCCCTCCTCTTGCAGAGCCAATAAGCCCTCGTGCAATCCGTAGAGAGCGTTCACAGGAGCCGTATGGTGGTAAGAACGCTTGGCGCCCGCCGCCCAATATCCGTCCAGAAGAGAGAGGTCCCCGAACCAGCTTTGCACGGGCGTCTTTCGTGCCCGCAGCCGATCCATGGCCTTCTCCGAGAAACTCACCGGAGACAACCCCGGGGGTACCGAGAGGCATTTTTGCGTCCCGGAATAGACAGCGTCAATTTCCCAACCATCAATTTCCACGGGCACCCCACCGAGCGAGGTCACTGCGTCCATGATCGTCAAGCACCCGTGCCTCCGAGCGAGGGCCGCCAGGGTCTCGGCATCCGAGAGTGCACCGGTCGAGGTCTCTGCGTGCACGAACGCAACCACCGACGCCTCGGGGTGCCCGATCAACGCGGCCTCCAGATCTTCGGCGCTCACGGCCCGGCCCCATTCGTTCTCCACCATTACCGGCACGCCGCCCATACGCACGACGTTTTCCTTCATTCGACCGCCGAAGACTCCATTTTGACAAACCACCACCGTGTCTCCGGGCTCAATCAAATTGGCGAAGCATGTCTCCATCCCGATCGAACCAGGACCGGAGATCGGCAATGTCATACTGTTCTCGGTGCGATAGGTGGCCCGGAGCAGGTCCTTCAGTTCGTCCATCATGCGGACAAATGCGGGATCCAGATGACCAATCGTTGGTTGTGCCATGGCAGCCAGAACGCGAGGACTCACATCGGAAGGACCAGGTCCCATCAAAATACGTTTCGGCGGTGCAAACGAGTGAAGCTCTTTCATTTCAAATCTCTTTCTTCCACTTGATCGAACATCCCATCGAAGGCGATTGATCGGCTGCTGGTTGGGCTCCGTCCACGATAGCGACGAGAGCCTCCTGAAGCTCGCGTCGGGTCACCAGCTCGGCATCCTGCCACGAGTCATCAATCCGACCATGGTAAGCCAGCTTTCGCTCCTCATCATAGACATAGATATCCGGCGTGCAGACCGCATCGAAGCGGCGAGCGACTGCCTGGCTTTCATCCACGAGGTAGGGAAACCCGTAGTCCATCTCGCGTGCGCGTGCCGCCAACCTATCGGGTGCGTCATCGGGATAATCATTTGCGTCGTTCGAGCAGATGCCGACAAATTGAACCCCCGACATGGCGAATTCACGACGGAGTTCGACGATTCGATCCTCGACGGCGATCACGTACGGGCAATGCCGGCAGATGAACATGACCACGAGAGCTTTTTTCTCTCGAAAGTCGTCCCGCCGAAAACGTCGTCCGTCCACCGAGGGAAGATCGAAGTCGGGACATGTGCTGCCGATTGCGATTGCCTGAGATTCGAGGAGTGCCATGCCTTCGGCCATAGCTGCCCGAAAAGCTGCTCGCAAAAGGAGCGCCAAATTTCAAAACAAGATGTTGACAAGCTTTCGATCGGACTTATCTTCCGGCTGTCCGCAGAGGATAAAAAAATACAGAACGAGGAGAAAAAACAATGAGAACTTTCGCCAGAGAATTTACCGCACGACCCACGCAAAACGCTTGGAATGAAGCAGCGCGCCTGCAGGCCCGCATGGAAAAAGCCTTTCAGGAATCGAACGATTCCTACGGCTCGAACTATCCCCGCCTCGATGTGACTTCGGCCGAAGACGTGACCGTGGTGCGCGCCGAAATTCCGGGTGTAGCCGCCGAGGAAATCGACCTTTCGATCGACGATGATGTCCTGACTCTCAGTGGCGCCCGACAAGCAGACGAGCTGCCCGAAGGAACGACCTGGCGCCATCAGGAGCGTGGCCACGGTGTCTTCAAAAGGCGGGTCCGGTTGCCCTTCCGCGTAGAATCCGGCTCCGTCGATGCGCAATACAACAACGGCGTCCTGCAGGTGACACTACCGCGGGCCGAGGCTGACAAACCGCAGAGGATTTCCATCTCGGCAGCCTGAACCCTTCCGGCGAATTCGGGGCTCAGGAAATCAATTTCCTGAGCCCCTCCTCGTCGAGAATCGGTACTTCCAGTTTTTCGGCCTTCGCCAGCTTGCTCCCGGCTGACTCGCCGGCGACCAGATAAGTGGTGCTTCCACTCACGGCTGCCGTGACCTTGCCGCCATGCGATCGGATCAAGGACGCCGCTTGCTCCCTGCTCAATTGGGGCAATGTCCCGGTGATGACAAACGTCGATCCAAGCAGGGTCTCGCTGCTCGCCTGGACCAGAGCCGCCGACAAGGCAACACCGGCGGAACGCAACTTTTCCACTACCTTTCGATTATGAGCGGTCGCAAACCAGTCAACGAGATTATGCGCCAGAATCGGGCCGATCCCGTCGACAGCCTCGAGGGACTCGCTATCGGCCTCGAGGAGTTTGTCGATCGAGGGGAAATGCTCCACGAGAGTTTCAGCCACGACGCGGCCCACACCACGAATGCCCAAGGCCGTCACCAGCCGGGGAAGCGGTTGCTGCCGAGAGGCCTCGATCGCGCCGAGAAGGTTGGTGACGCGCCGCTGCTTGTAGCCCTCGAGCGACTCCAGGTCCGAGGCCTCGAGGGCGTAAATATCCGCGACATCCGCAAGGAGCCCTTTTTCGGTCAGCAGCTCCGCCTGACGAATCCCGAAACCTTCGATATCCATTGCCGTCCGTGAAACAAAATATTCAACCAGTCGGACCAACTGCGCCGGACAGGTCGCATTCACGCAATACACATCGACTTCGTCCTCGACTCGGATCGCCCGCTCACCGCAAGCCGGACAATTTTTGGGAAGATGAAAAACCGGCAAATCGTATTCGCGCAATTCCGGCAGAGCACGCAGCACCTGAGGGATGACTTCACCTGCCCGTTTGACCGCAACACGGTCGCCTACCCGAATATCGCGATCCCGAATATAATCCTCATTATGCAGGGTGGCGCTACTCACCGTCACGCCGCCAATCTCGCATGGCTTTAGATCCGCCCAGGGCTTGAGGACGCCGGTCCGGCCGACATTCACGCCAATGCCCAGAAGTTCGGTGACGACCTCTTCGGAAGGATATTTGTAGGCAATCGCCCAGCGAGGCGCGTTACCGACCGCACCGAGCCTTTCCTGCAGGGCAAAGGAATCGAGCTTCACGACCAATCCGTCCGTTTCGAACGCGAGACTCCCGCGCTCTTCGCCAAACGATTCGCATCGCTCGGCCACAGCTTCGATCGACCCGAGGATCCGGTTTTCCTCGGAGACCGGAAAACCGAACTCGCGCAACCGCTCCAGCGCCGCGCCCTGCGACTCGACCGTCAGCCCCTCGGTGACGACGATTTGATAGGCCCATAACTTCAGGGGCCTTGCTGCGGTAATTGTCGAATCCAGTTGCCGGAGAGAGCCTGCGGCAAAATTACGCGGGTTCGCATAGACCTTCTCGCCGAGGGCAGCCTGGCGTTCGTTAAATTGCGCGAAATCGTCGACCGCCATATACACTTCGCCTCGGACAACGAGCCGTTCGGGAAGATGTTTTCCGCGGAGTCGCAGCGGCAATTCTCGCACCGTTCTGAGATTTTCCGTAATATCCTCGCCGACCAGACCGTTCCCGCGAGTGGCCCCGAGGACAAACTTTCCCTTTTCATAGTGGAGAACCACAGTCAGTCCATCGATCTTCGGCTCGGCGACAAACGCCACAGGCGTACCGGCCGGGAGTCGTTTCTCGAATCGCGCCTGCCAGGCGACAAGATCTTCGGCCGAGAACGCGTTGCCCAGACTCAGCATTGGCTGCGGGTGGGTCACCTTGCGAAACCGCTCCTGCACGGTCCCACCTACCCGTTGCGTCGGGGATTCGGGACTGCGGAGGGCCGGGTATTTCTCTTCGAGAGCCTTTAATTCCCGAAAGAGCGTATCGAATTCAGCATCACTGATCTCGGGCTCATCGAGCGCGTAGTACTGGTGGGTATGGTACTCGACTGAGGCACGCAGCCTCTCCACCCGTTTTGTCGCTTCCGCCAAAGTCACTCCCTAGAGGTGTACGAGACCCTACCCCTCGTCAACTCCGGGGGGCAATTTGCACCGTCGATTCAGTCCGTTAAATTTCCCTGCGGTACAAAGTGCCCCTTTTTTCCATGGCTACCACCGCAACAGCACAGGCCCTCAAGAGGTTACCCGAGAGTGAGGCTTTTGCCTTCGCCGTCGCATGCGGCCTGGCGAGTCTCCCGCGCACCCTGCCCTGTCGGTATCTCTATGACGACCGCGGCTCGCAACTTTTCGATGCCATCACTCGGGTCCCCGAATATTACCTCACCCGGGCGGAAGACGAGATACTGCGTGCGCACGCCGCCGAGATCCGCGCCGCAGCCGGATCGACAACCCTGATTGAATTAGGCTCGGGCACTTCGACAAAAACCCGTCATTTGCTGGAGGCATGGTCCGAGCATCCCGAGGCCGCCTACGTAGCGGTCGATATTTGTCGGGAGGCTCTCGACGGTGCCGCCAGCACTCTCCGGCCTCTTTTCCCCGGTCTGGAGCTGGAAACGCTTGCGGGAACCTACGAAGCCTCATTCCCGAAATTTCGCAAATTCTCGCCAGCAACGGTGGCTTTCCTCGGCAGCTCGATCGGCAACCTGGCCGAACCCCAGCTCAAGGCCTTCTTTCAAATGCTGGACCAGAACCTTTATCCCGGAGACTGCTTTCTTCTCGGCATCGACCTGGTCAAGGAAGCCGATATCCTCGAGGCCGCCTACGACGACGCGGCCGGCGTCACGGCCGATTTCACGCGCAATCTTTTCCACCGCATGAATCGGGAACTCGGGACCAACCTCGAGGTCGACGAGATCGAGCATATTGCCCGTTGGAACCCGCGGGAAGAGCAGATCGAAATCAGCGCACGCTTCCCGAAAGCCACCCGCATTCACCTGCCGAGCATCGGACAGGAGTTCTCGATTGCGGCAGGTGAATCGATCCGCACCGAGATCAGCCGAAAATTCCACGTCGATTCGATGCTGCAGAGACTCGAGGGGTACGGATTTGAGAGTGTCGCGACCTTTACGGACCGACAGGCGCAATTTGCTCTCCTCCTCGCAAGAAAGGTGACCCCACCGCAGCCACGCGGCGATATGGCCCTTCGCCAATGGCAGGAATCTCGAGAGGCGACCGAACGCATCCTGACCAACCTGCCCGATGCGCTGCTCGAATCGCAACACAGCCCCCTGATGAGCCCCATGGTTTGGGACCTGGGGCATATTGCCAATTTCGAGGAGCAGTGGATTGACGCGGCGACCGGCGTGCTGCGGGACCCATCCCGCGCGCAGGCCGACCACCTGTTCGAGGCAACCGCCCACCCCCGTTCGGAACGCCTCGCTCTGGACCTTCCCACCGCGACAGGAGCATGGGAATCCCTGCGACAAGTTCGCGCGGCGTCCGAGCAAAAGCTTGCCCGGCCGACCACGAATCATCAAGAGGAACTCCTCGAGAACGGACTCGTCCTCGAAATGCTGGCGCAGCACGAGGCCCAGCATCAGGAAACCATGCTCCAGAGCATCGGCCTGATGAACGATCTCGCCTGGCAGAGCACGCCCCATCCGGCCCGCCAAAGCGTTGCTCAGAAAGCCACGCCCGGGCATTCCGGCATGACCCTGGTTCCCGGAGGGTCGTATCGCGTTGGCGCCTCGACGGAGGGTTTTGCCTACGACAACGAGAAACCCGCCCATAGACGCGAGATCGAGGGTTTTGCCATCGCGCTAGCTCCCACCAGCAACGCGGAGTATCTGGGATTTCTCGAAGCAGGAGGTTACGAAAATCCTCAGTTCTGGTCATCGGCCGGAGTTGAATGGCGAGAAGCATCCCGGATCCGGGCGCCGCTGGGTTGGCGCCAGATCGGCGGAGAGTGGTTCACCACCGCGATGGGGCATGAACGTCCTCTGGCGCCCTGCGAACCTGTAATTCATATCTCGTATTTTGAAGCGGAAGCTTACGCCCGATTTGTCGGGAAACGTCTCCCCACGGAGTTCGAGTGGGAAGTCGCCGCCTCGGCCGACCTCGAGACCGGCGAGCCACGCACGTATCCCTGGGGACAATTGCCGCCGAGCCCTGAACTCGCGGATCTCGGCCAATACGGTCCGCATCCATTACCCAACGGCACGTTCCCTGAAGGCCGCAGCTTCTTTGGTTGTGAGCAAATGCTTGGCGGAGTCTGGGAATGGACCAGCAGTGAATTCCTGCCCTACCCCGGGTTCCGCGCCTTCCCCTACGAACGATACTCGGCTGTGCATTTCGATCAGGGTTATCGGGTCTTGCGCGGGGGCTCGTGGGCGACCCGTCCGGTTGCGGCTCGCAACAGCTTCCGCAACTGGGATCTGCCGGAACGGCGTCAGATCTTCGCGGGCTTGCGACTCGCAGCCGATGTCTGAGACCCGCGCAGCGCTGCTGCGGCAACGTCTCGTCGAGCTACCGCTCCATCTCGAAAAGGCCGACGTTCACCTCAAAGCGGTGACGCTTCCTTCCTACCCCGGCGAGCCCAGACCCTCCTCTACCATCGAGTTGTTCGGCGATGGAGGGACGGGATCTGGCGAGAACGTGGCGTGGACTCGACCCGACCATGAGCGTTTTCGGTCCTGGGTCGAGAATCACCATTGGAAAGAGGGATCCTCGCTCGGGACTTTCGCTGCGGAGTTGGCCCGGAGCCCCCTTGAGGCCTACGGCCGCGCCGCAATCGAGTCGGCAGCAATTGACCTTGCCCTGCAACAAGCTTCGACCAATCTCGCAGAGCTTTGCGAAACCGCTTACGCAGAAATCCGCTACGTTCGCTCGTTTGGAGCCACAGCCGACCCGCTGTCGGAACTCCACGCTCATCAGGAGGAGGCGCCGGAGATCGGCGTGAAGCTCGATTTCGATCCGGCATGGCCTGCCAGGACACTGGCTTCGCTATCGGCCCTCGGCATCATCGAGGTTCTGGACTTCAAGCATCGCGGCACCGCCGCCGAGCAAAGCAGAACCGCTGAAATACTTTTTGAGGCCTGGCTTGAAGATCCCGGAGTCTGCGGCAAACCGGTCTCGGGCGCGCTGGCAGATCGATTCAGCCTCGATGCCGCATTGACCGACGAGTCACCGGAAAGCACCCTGCATCACCTCAATCCCGCTGCCGCAAATCTCAAAATCCCCCGTATGGGCGGCGTGCTGAACCTCCTCACCGCAGCCGCTTTCTGTGAATCGCGAAAAAAGCCTTTTTATATGGGCGGAATGTTCGAAGTCTCGGTCGGCCGCGAACAGGCTCGTGAACTCGCCAGTCTGCTCGCACCCCAAGGCCCCAACGACCTCGCGCCGTTGCCCAAAAGCGAAATCCGGAGGTTTCCCCCGACTTTGGAGATCCCGCAGGGGCGGCACGGCTTCGGACGTCGCTAAAAGAGGTGAATTTGTGTAGTTTCCCTGTCATCGACGGCCGAAACGGCCCCGATCAGGAAACCCGGATGCAAGATTCAAAGTCCACGGCATACAGAATCCTCGTCAGCCTGGCGATCACGGTGCTCGCGACTGCCCTCGCAGAGGCAAGCTCGATGCCGACAAAGATCGTGATTGGTCGGTCGGAAAAGATTCGATTGCTCCCCGAAAATCTCGTCCTCGAAGCACGCGTCGATACGGGCGCCACGACCTCTTCCATCGACGCCCATGACATCGAAACTTTCAAACGGGAGGGCAAGACCTGGATGCGCTTTCGGGTGCGCGACAAGACCAACAACACCGACAAGGTCTTCGAGCGTCCTCGCGTCCGCTCGGTACGCATCAAGAATCGCGCTGCTGAAGAAAACGTCGGCAAAAAATACGAGCGGCGCCCGGTGGTTCGTATCCTCGCTTGCCTGGACGGGCGCTCAAAGGAGATCGAGGTCAACCTGGCCGACCGCAGCCGGTTTGCTTTCCCGATGCTTCTGGGACGTTCGGGGATTGTCGATTTTGATGCGGTGGTCGATCCCTCGATCGGCAGCGACGTCGCACCCAACTGCGACCCCGCCTCGCCGATCCAACCGCAGAACGACTCGTGAGAAGAGATCTCCACCTGTTCCTTCTGGTCAGCATTCTGCTGACCACAGGTCTCGGGATGACGTTCTACCAATACAAGGTCCTCGGTTGGCCCCTCCTCCCACATGAAACCGAAACCCTCTGGACGGTCGAGGCGCGGATTCAATTCAAGGCGGACTCCGGACGACCGGTGATCGCCCGCTTCCTGACCCCGGACCTCGACGGCCAGCGCGTCGACCTGAGTGAGAGTTTCGTTTCACGGAACTACGGCGTAACGATCGAAAAAAACGACGGACAACGCGAGAGCATCTGGTCGATTCGTCGCGCCAGCGGTCCACAGGCGCTCTATTATCGCCTCGTGGTCACCAATCGGCAAAGTCCGGATACAGATGGCGTCCAGCAAGAAGCCTCGGTTCCCGCACCGCGCCTCGATGGGCCCGAGGCAGTCGCCATCCAGGCTCTCCTCGACCAGATTCGAGGGCGATCGGGAAATATCGCCACTTTCACGGCAGCTGCCTTGAAGCGACTGAACGATGAGGCCGACCAGAATGCACAGCTTCTTCGGGGCTCGGACCGTAGCGTCGAAAATCTGACCAAGACAGCGGTTCTGGTTCTGAATTCGGCCAATATCCCCGCACGGGAAGTACATGTGCTGCCTTTGCGCACAGGCTCCTATGCCATGCCGCAGACCCTCTTGAGTGCTTTCGATGGAGAAGAATGGATCTATTTCGACCCTCCGGAATCGAGGCGAACGGACTCCGGAGACTTTCTGGTCTGGTGGGCCGGCACCGGCAAACTACTGACTCTGCAAGGTGCTTCCTCTCCCACCGTAAGTTTCAGCGTGTCCGGAAGCGACGCCAGTTCGCTGACCCTGGCAAATGAAGCGGGTCGTATTTCGGGGTCGCCATGGTTCGAGTTCTCCCTCTTCGGATTGCCGTTGCGGACGCAGGATCTCTACCGGGTCCTGATGATGATTCCGGTAGGCGTTTTTTTGATCGTCTTCCTGCGCAGCTTTGTGGGAATTGAGACTTTCGGCACCTTCATGCCGGCGCTGATCGCCCTGTCCTTCCGCGAGACGCAGCTTTTTGCCGGCATCGTCCTTTTCAGTCTGCTTCTGGCCATCGGCATGATCGTGCGAGCCTACCTGGAACAACTCCACCTGCTTCTGGTGCCGCGCCTCGCCGTTGTCGTGACCGTGGTGGTGCTGATCATGGCGGGCGTCAGTGTTCTCAGCCATCGCCTTGACCTCGAAAGCGGCCTGTCCGTCGCGCTATTCCCCATGGTGATTGTCACCATGACGATCGAGCGCATGTCGATCGCGTGGGAGGAGCGCGGCGCATGGCCCGCCATCCTCGTCGCTGCGGGTAGTCTGTTCACCGCAGCCCTCGTCTACCTGGTGATGGCCAACGCCCTCCTCACCCATCTCGTCTTCACCTTCCCCGGCCTCCTGCTCGTCATCATGGCCTTGATGCTCCTCGCAGGTTCCTATCGTGGGTATCGCCTGAACGAATTGTTGCGCTTCCGTGCGATCGCGGACCCGCGACCATGATCGGCAACATTCACCGACGACTTCGCAGCCGCGGGGTCATGGGCATCAACCAGCGGAACCGCGATTTCGTCATGCGCTACAACCCTCGCCATCTCTATCCATTGGTGGACGACAAACTGAGGACCAAGAAATTGGCGCAGGAACATGGAATCCCTGTGCCACCTTTATTCGCCACCTTCACGAATGAACGCGAGGCCCGCGACTTGCCGGAAATTCTGTGCGACATCGAAGACTTCGCGATGAAACCCGCACACGGGGCGGGCGGACACGGCATTCTGATCGCCATGGCACGCAGAGGCGATCGGTTCCGACGAGCAAAAGGTTTCTGGGTCGGCCTCGAGGATCTCGCGTACCACGCCAGCAATATCCTGAGCGGGGTGTACAGCCTGGGCGGCCAAAGTGATGTTGCGATGGTCGAGCATCGCGTTCAACCCGACGCTCTTTTCGAGGCCATCAGCTTCGGGGGCGTACCCGATGTCCGCATCATCGTGCTGAAGGGGTATCCCGCCATGGCGATGGTCCGGTTACCGACCCAACAATCTGACGGCAAGGGAAACCTCCACCAGGGAGCGATCGGTGCCGGAATCGATCTCGCCTCCGGTCGAACCCTGCACGGCGTCTGGGGAAATGAACGGACCGAGATTCACCCGGATACCGATGTTGTTCTGGCGGGCTTGTCTATTCCCGACTGGGAGGCCTTCCTGCTCCTCGCAGCGCGATGCTACGAAATGACCGGGCTGGGCTACCTCGGTGTCGATATCGTTCTCGACCGAACGCTTGGCCCCCTGCTCCTGGAACTCAATGCCCGTCCCGGCCTGAATATCCAGATCGCAAATGATGCGGGCCTGGCGCACCGGTTTGCCATCATCGAGAAACAGAACGAGGACCGATCGCCCCATGAGCGTATCGAGTTCATCCGCGAAACGTTCCGCGCCGCCGCCCCTTCCGCCCCATGAGTCGAATGCCCGCAACGCGATCGTTGGGCACCCCGCTCACATCTCGATCCCGCAGGAAAGCCGAGGCAGTGCCCTCAGTTCAATTGGCCCCGACACGGCGGACATGCCAATCTTGTCTCTGACGTGATGAAGGACCTTCCCCAGGAGACCCGTCGCAGCATCAACGTAGCCACGGTGGCCTCGGCAGCCATGATTGCCCAGCAAATCGCAGGCAAGGCGGAGCGCGACGGCCTTTTTCTCGTAAACTTCCCGGCCACCGAGCTTCCCAAGGCGATGATCGCGGGTGCGCTCCTCTCCTTTGTCGGGGCCTTGATCCTCTCGAGCGTTCTTTCCCGCTTCGGGCCGCGCAAGACGGCCCCCGGCTTGTTCAGCGTGTCGGCCGTGATTTTTCTCGGATTCGCAGCCTTGTATCAGCGAGCCCCTGCTCTGATCACGGTCCTGCTCTATTTGCATATGGCCTCCTTCGGCATCCTGGTGATCAGTGCCTTCTGGTCGCTGATCAACGAGCTTTTCGACCCCCACACTGCAAAAATCGCAATCGCGCGAATCGTGACCGGCTCGACATTCGGCGGCGTGTGCGGAGGCATTCTGGCGGATCGACTTACCGAACTCGACGGGCCAACCGGCATGTTCCTGATGCTCTCCGGGCTCCACGCTCTTTGCGCGTTGATCCTCTCCCGAATGAACGGTCCGGATATCGGCGATCGACAACGGGCTGGTGTGCTGCATGGACTCGCCGTCATTCGGCGCTCGAGCTACCTGAAGCAGATCGCGCTCTCAGTCGCGCTGGCCTCCGGCGTCGCCGCATTACTTGACTATACGATGAAAGCCGAGGCCGCGAAGCATTACCTCGATGAAGACTCTCTGGTATCGTTCTTCGCGGCTTTTTATACGGGCACTTCGGTCCTCGCATTTTTTCTCCAAAGGCTTCTCGCCGACACGACCCTGCGGCGCATCGGCCTGAGTGCGACAATGTCCATCCTGCCGATCGCAGCGATGGCCGGAAGCCTGCTCGGCGCCGCGTTTACCCGCCTCCCAACTCTTGTTGCGGCCAAGGGAGTCGAAGTCATTCTGGCAAATTCCCTCTTTCGCTCGGGCATCGAGATGACCTACACCCCCGTCCCGCCGAACCGAAAGCGAGCGGCCAAGTCCATCGTGGATGTGGTCGCGCAGCGAACGGGAGATCTGGTGGGCGGTGGGCTCATCCTGCTGATTCTCGCAATCACGCCCTTGCTCACGCAGGAAATCGTCCTCACCAGCGCAGCCCTCGTTGCCGCAATCTCCGTTGCCGTCATCGCTCGATTAAAAAGAGGCTACGTGGTTCAGCTGACCGAGAGCCTCAAACGAGGGTTGCTCGCAGAAGCGACCAACAAACCGAACCCCTCGAAGCCAGCCGATAAGCCCCCGGAGCACACGTACCCCGCAGTTGTATCGGCCGAAGACTCGCCGCCGCTAGGAGATCTGATCGAGACAATGCAGGCATTGATCTCCGACGATCCGATGCAACAAAGACGCGCGCTGACAGCGCCCAATATCGACCCCCGTGTCGCATCGCTGATCACACCTCTCCTGGCAGATCAACGACTGAAGAAAACAGCAGCGGCCGCCCTCGAAACTCTCGGCGATCGAATCAATGGTCAGCTAGCGGATGCACTGATGGACGCGACACAACCCGACGCGGTCCGAACCCAGCTGCCTTCGCTCATAGAATCCCTCGGCGGCGCTCGCAGCGCGAACGCGCTGCTGCTGGCGCTCGAAGGCACTCCTTTTCCAGTCCGCTATGCATGCGGGCAGGCTCTGGCCCGACTCACCGAGCGCGAGCCGAGCCTCACGCCAGCGCCTACGCGGGTATTCGCTCTGGCGGCTGCGGAGATCCACAGGGCCTCAGACACCCACCTCGAAAACCCGCCGGGTGGGCTGCCCGACGGCGCAGGTCTCTTCGAGGACGATCTGGCCGAAAGAGCGGGCCCGAAAGTGGAGCACCTTTTCAACCTTCTGGCTCTTGTCCTCGACCGGGAAGCCGTCGCAATCGCGCTCCGGGGCTGGCTATCCGACGATCGCAGGATGCGCGGGACTGCCATCGAATATTTCGAGAACGTCCTTCCCGAACAGCTCCGACGGGCGCTGGCGGAGTATTTACCGCAAGCAACCCGCCCGGCCGGTACGGATTCCGGAAAATGAGATTTCATTCCCACTTCGGTCAGCCACGGAAGGAGCCGTCCCGGGTCCGAGGCAGCACAACCCTCCGCCTGACGTGCGTTGCTCTGATCATGGTGATCCCCTTGCTCACCAGAGCCGAGCCCGGGCATACCGCGAAGGGGCCCTCCGAGCCGTTTATTCTGAAACCGGTGATCGAGGACAAGGCGCCGCTGGAGAGTTTCGCTGACCCCGACCTTCAGGCCGCTTTGGAAAAGACCCTCGAGAAACTCGGGCGCAGCCCGGATGTCGCAGCCAAACGACTGGGCGTCGCGCTGGTTGAGGTCACCAACCCCTCGCGCCCGCGCTTTGCTGCGGTCAACCCCAACGAAATGATCTATGCGGCCAGCCTGCCCAAGATCGCGGTGCTCTTCGCTGCCTTTGCAAAGATCCGCGCCGGTGAACTACCGGCATCCGAAGAAATCATGGGGCGGCTCAACCGCATGATTCGGTTTTCCTCCAACACCGATGCCTCCTGGGTCATGAACCGCGTCGGCAAACCGTATATCGCAGCACTTCTCCAATCGCCCGAGTACCGGTTCTACGACCCCGAGCGGGGCGGCGGCCTCTGGGCCGGCAAGAACTATGGCAGCGGCGGCGTATGGCGTCGCGATCCGCTCGAGAACCTGAGTCATGCAGCGACGCCACTTCAGGTGGCGCGCTTTTTCTTCATGCTCGACCAGGGGACTCTGATTGACCAGAGCGCCAGTGGAGCCATGCTCGAGATTCTCGATGATCCGGGGATCCATCATAAGTTCGTGGCTGGCATGCGACGCGTCGGCGACTCGGCTCGCGTCCATCGAAAGTCCGGCAGTTGGGTTCATTGGCATGCCGATAGCGCACTGATTCGGCATCGGGGACGCAGTTTTATCCTGGTCGGACTTTGCGAGCACCCTGATGGAAATCAGTGGCTGCTGGACCTGGTCGTTGCCATCGACGAACTCGTTCAGAATACCGAAGTTTCCGGAGAGGAGATCCGCTGGGTGGCACGATCCTCCCCGAGCTCAACCACCCCTAGTCGGCGCTGATTCCGAACCCGAATCCTCGCGATCGGGTTGAATCGCGCGAAGGAGACCTGGCCCACCCGGCACGGCATCGAGGTTCACTCTCTGCTTGCCGCTCTGCCGACGCGCATCCATCGTCGCGAGTGCCGCACTGTCTCGGGCCGCTCGGCTTTCGACGAAAGGTCGAATCTGCAGGAGGGCGACCTCACCACCCGCGATTCCGAATTCGATATCGGCCGGAAAACGCTCCCCGTTCACACCGCGCAGCGCCGGGAAGTCGTCGCTGGCCTCCTGCGCCAAGGCGATCAACTTTGCAATATCGTCAGCCGAGAGGAGTTTGGCATCGCGACGCGCGGGAACGCGGCGCAAGCCTCCAGCCGGATCCATTTCACGCCGCTCGCGCAGGCTCGCCTCGCCAAGGAGCCGGGTTTTGCCATCGGAAGCACGCACCAAAAGAAGCTCGGCAGGTTGCCCGTCGACCACGCCACCAATGCCCTCGTTGACCGCGATTGTCAGATAACCCGACTGTCCATTCTCCACGTCGGCGGTGACCATCACTCCGGATCGCTCCGAGGGAAAGGCACGCTGGATCAGCACTGCCGGGAACACCCATTCGGGATCCTCCATATGTGACTGACGCCATAGATAGGCCCTCTCGGAAAACGGCGAGGCCCACACGGCGCGGACCGCTTCGAGAATTCGCGTAAAACCGACCACGTTCGGTACCGTGCGATTCAACCCGGCCCCCGTGAACCCGGGGAGATCTTCGACATTCGTGTCGCTTCGAACAAAGACTCCATATGTCCCGTCCGACCCAAACGTCGCACGCAGCGTTTGCCGCAACTCCTGGGGGAAGTCCACCGGCAGGGGCGCCGTTTCGATGAACCCTCGGATTCGCTCCAGAAGTTGAGTTCGTGTTTCGGCTGCCAGCGCCGGGGCGTCCTGCAAATAGCCGAGAACATCGTATTGGCGCTTCAGCCACACGAAGGCGGCGGGGCCTCCGGGCTCGATGGGCTGCTCTAGGAACTCTTTGAAAACGCCAAAGGGAACCACCACGCCCTGCGGAACAGCAGTCTCGAAGTAGCGCCGCAGTTCGCCCAGATTGGCACTTTTGGGCCCCGCGATTCTACCCGAATCGCGACCTCGAATCTCATCGAGCGTCACCAACTCCGTCTCGTCGAGTTGCAACTTCTCTCGATCCGGCACGATCAAGGGCATCTTGGCGTTGCTCGAAGAGTTCTCTGCGGCAAACACCGTATCCCAGCCGGGATTATCGAGGGCAATTTCGACCACGCCTCCGGGGCTGACCGCAACGACGATCCGTTTGCCCTCATAGGCGCGCAATCGCTCGGCCATGCCCTCGGCGACCACCACGTTCGGAATCCCCAGGTTACGTGCAAGCAACTGGATATGGGACAGCGAGCTCCCCTCCCCCTCGGTGAGAATCCCGGCAACCGGCGGCAGTTCCGCGGTCGTCTCGGGCAGTAGGTAAATATCTGAAGGCGAAAAATCCTCGACAGCCAAACCGGTGCCGGACCGCAGGACGCCGCGTGCCAGCCCCGGGTTGAGCCCGCGCAGGCCCGAGCCAATATTCTCGCCAAAAAACTGATGGGTAATTCCTGCGAGCCGCCCGGCATCTACCGCGAGGCTGTCCACGATCGCCGAATAGAAAAGAAACGGGCTACCCCGCAGTCGATCCTGCCAATACAAATCCGCAAGCGGGTCGAGGCGCCGAAATTTCTCGACGGCCGCCGACATTTCAAAACGCAAACGCCGCGCCGCCCATTCCGGTGCACGGGCGAGGTAGCGAATTTCCCTTCGATAGGTCTCGAGATCCGGCCGGCGCTGGATCTCGCGCAAACTTTCCTGCAAGGCTGCCGACTGTCGCACAGAGAGCAGGCCCGTCCCGAAAAGTGAACCGACCTCCTCTTTCAGCCACTTCAGACGCTGCCGGCGCGTCGCAAACGGGACGCGACGAAGCAGCTCATTGCCAGCCGCGTAGGTCGCTCCCTCAAGCGAGAGACTTGCATCCAGAAAAGGCAGTCCGAGCTCCGGCGAACGAAACTCCTGCGCGCGCAGGCGGAGACGAGTAAGCAATCGGCTTGTCAGAGCAAGGCGAAGCTCGGGGTCCGGAGCAGATGCCAGTGATCTGGCGTCTCTCACCAAACCGGCACGAAAATCACCTTCCGGCAAAAGAAGCGCGAGCGCCTCGACATCGGAGGCAGCCTCGGTCCCGCGATACAGTCGATCGATCTTTTTCGCCAGAATCGCATATCCCGTGCCGACGCTCGCCTTGCCACTTGCCTGGGCATAGGCTCGCACCCGCGCCGCATCTTCGGCGTCGGGTTGGCCGTGAATCTTGACGCGAAGTTCCCGAAACCCCGGATCCTTGCGCGCGATCCAGGAGGCCGAGTTCCGCACATCGGATGCCGAAATATCGTTCTCCTGTGGCGTCCGTGGAAGGTAGCGAGCGGCTTCCCGCAGAACAAAGAAATTTACCGGGCGATGCCACTCCGGATCGGCGAGCATCGCCTGAAGAATCCGGAAGGTCCCGGCCTCCTCGTCCTCGGCTTGCAGCGCACCCCGATAGGAGCGCGCGGCTCGCAGGATCCATCCGTCATCAGCTTCGACGAGAAAACGTTCGAGAAGAATTTGCTCCAGGATCGCTCGCCCCTCAGGCCCCGCGACCGTCTCGGGATCAATCTCCACCATCAGGTTGGCCACCAGAAAGCCCTGCTCGCGCAGGGCGCGCGTGCGCTTGCTCCACTCGCCATGCTGTACCCCACCACCATGCCCGCGACAGCCTTGATTGGCCGCCCGTACAGTTCCGTCGGCGCAAAACCATCGAATACGCGCGAAGGGACCGCGCGGCGCGGTCTTCATCTCCGCAATCCAGGTTTTCCGATCGGCATCTGTTGGTGGCTCCGCAGCCGCAGCCGGCAAGGCCGACAGAAGAAGGGCACCATATACGAAGAGAGTCGCGAGAGAACGCATCACATCCTCGCGGGTATCGACCCCAAACCCTTCGTGCAAGCTAAAGAAGCTGCAACTGCACCGGTCGGCCAAGCGCCTCGTCGAAAGTCGTCCGAATCTCGGGCAGGATCGCATCGGCAATCGGCCGCATTAATTTCTCGAGGGCGTGGTTGCGATCGATATCGCGCGGGAAGGGCCGTCCCCGCAGAACCGGCTCGGGTCCGCGAGCCGTGATCACGTAACGGATGACGTTTCCGGCGTCCTTTCCGGCTTTGCGCGCCGCCTGCACATGCGGCGGAATCCCTTTGATGTAGCGGGAAAGGTCCCCCTTCCGCAGGCGCTTCGTATAGACACACTCCTGGTCCAGAGCACCCGATCGAACCTCCGCCACCAGATCCTTGAGCCAGGGCAATACGGGCTCTTCGCGGAACAGCCGCTCCAGCAGGCCACGCTGCAGGCGCCTTGAGAGCTCGGGCCAATCTCGCCGGACCGCCTCGAGACCAACGAGAAGAAGCTTGTCCTCACGCCAGCCAGCGTAGCGCTTCTTGCTCCCGGCCTGGCCACCACGGACACGCGGGAGGAAAAATTTTTCAAGCACGTATTCCAATTCCAGAACGAGCCGAGGTTCGACCCCGTATTGGTCTCGAACTCGCTGCGAAATCTGCTCCTCGACCGTCCCCCTCAACTCTTCCGCGAGCGCCGCGGGCGATTCCCCTGGCGCCGGACTCAGCTTGACGAAGACCGAGTCTGTATCGCCGTAGAGGACCTTCACCTCGAGAGCCTCGAAGACTTCCTGCGTCCACCGCAGAGTTTGCTGACCAAAGCCCGTGATCGCATTCGCGATCTCCGGGTCAGCGAATCGGCACCCCGGAGACGCCAGAACCCCGAAAAGGGAGTTCATCAGAACCTTGATGGCTTGGTCGCCGTGCCCGTCCCCGCGATCTTGCGCTTGTTTGCGGCTGGCCGCCAGGTCATCGAGCAGGTCGGGAAGAATAGCCGCGTCACGAGAGAAGCGCGCCCCGTTCGGTGCCTCCAGAGCGCCGTCCCCCGCGCAGGCAAAACCGAGAGGATCCAGGCCAAAAGTTCGCATCAGGCTGGGATAGAGACTCTTGAAGTCGAAGACCGCCACGTGCGAGTAGAGGCCTGGCAGCGAATCCAGAACAGCGCCTCCGGCGACTTTGCCCACCGGTGCGTTCCTGCGAACGCTGGGGGCCACGAAGCCACGACGTCGCAGTTCGGGGAGGTAGAGGCGATCAAACGACGCCACACTCGCACTCACTCGATCCAATGGCATGCCACAGAGTTGGCTGCGCTCCACCGCAAGATCCAGCAGACCTTCCTTCTCGAGAATCTCGACGACCAAGCGCGCATCTTCGCGGTTGTAGGCGGCCAGAGCCTTGGGGTCTTCGCGGTAGAGGCGATGAATCTCTGCCCCTGCATCCGCAACCTCATGATCGATCAGCTTCCCCCGGCCCAAAACCGCATTTGCGACCGTATCGAGACGATAATCCGGCAACCGAAGCGCCTCGCGGACAAGGCCGATGCCATCGAGAACCACGCGCCCGGATATATCCACGCGGCCCTGCCGGGTGAAATTGGGGTCCTGTTGGAAGACCATTTCGCCGGGGACTCGACCCAATTCCAGGCGAACACCAAGCGCTTCGGCACGACGCGCCAGTACCCGAAGGTCGAAATCGACGACGTTCCAGCCCAACAAGATATCCGGGTCGATCGCGCGAACGCGTTCGCCGAGGCTTTGCAGAAGTGATTTTTCATCGGCCACGCGACGTGCCCGATGCACCCTTTTGTCCGCGACGATATGCACCTCGTCGATATCCGCCCCGACCAGCGCAAAGGAGAGAATCTGTCCGGCATCCGGAGTCGTTTCAATATCCAACGAGAGCGAGACCAAGGCTGGGTCCGCCCGCGCCGGATGCAGTGTCGGGTTGTGGAAATACGCCAGACCACGTTCGGCTGCGACAGGCTCTTCCTCGATGCGAATCCCCGCGCGCAGGCCATGATCGATCAGATAGCGGTAGGGAAAGCGGAGATCGCCTTCCAACGGGTGCGCGCCGACCTTCGCCAGGCGTTGCCGCCATCGGGGCAGCTCCGCGGGATCCTCAAATCCGATGCGTGCAACCTTCTGTCCTTCCAGGTCGACAAGACGGCCAACCTCAATTGTCAGGCCGTCGCGCCGTTTGAGCTTCTCGAGGTCGCGTGAGCGGAGAAAAAAATAAGGCCGAAAGCGATCGTCTTCGATCAAAAAGGGGCCGCCACCGTCCAGACGCCCAAATAGCCGCACCACCGGTACCCCGCCGCGAAGGCGATAGCTGGGTTGCAATATGATTCCGGTCGGCACGGACGTCAAAATTGGTCCGGGAAGGAGTGAAGATCAAGCGTCCCGATGGTTCTATCTCGGAATCTCGCGAATTCGGGGGTGTATCCATGCATAGAGGGAGCCCACGACCATCAGGCAGAAGTTCAAAAAGATCGGCCCGGAGGGACTTAGAGTGTAGAGATACCCCCCCAGCAAAGGCCCGATAATATTGCCGGTCACCCCCACGGCATTGAGTAAACCGGCCACCGCACCCTGCTCGTCCGCGGATACGGCCAGAGAGGATGCCGCGGCATTCCCCGGGCGGACCAGTCCGAGACCCAGCCCCAAAAAGGCCAGCCCCCCGAGATAAACCCAAAACGTTGCGCCCGCCCAAAGGATTCCGAAGCCGATCGCGGCCGATCCAAGCCCCCCTCGAATCATACGTGCAGGTGCCGGACGGAAGCGCTGCACCAAGATCAGCTGAGAGACGAGACCCGCAAGCGCAAGCACCATGAAACCGATGCCGGCTGCCTGACCGGTTTCCTCCGAAGACAAATTCAGTTGATCCTGAAGAAAGAAGGCCAACGTAATCATCGTTACCGCACGGACGGCTTGCATGAAGATCTGCAAGAGAAAAAACGGTCGAATCCGGCGGTCAAGGAAGGCGAGTTTGGCTCGGGGAAGATCTCCGCGGGCCGCTCGGGGTTCCGAATCCGGAAGCCAGAAATAAATCACCAGGGCACTGATCACCGACAAGAATGCCGAGAAATAGATTGGCGCGAGCAGACCAAAAATAGCCAGCGCGGCACCGACCGCAGGCCCCAGGGTCTGGCCGACGCCAAAAGCGGCATTGATCAAGGCGACCCCAGCCGCGCGATCCTCGGGGCCGGTTCGATCCGCGACGAATGCCTGTGCCGCCGGTGGTGACGCCGATCCGATCGCACCAAAAACGCATCGAGCCGCGATCATCGCCGGCCAGGCAACAGCTGCGGTCAGAGCGCCCTCCAGAGTGGCGCCGATCACGCCCGCCAGCAAAATCATCGAAAGTCCGTATCCGAGCAAACCGATCAGGATCACCCGGCGGCGCCCCACGCGATCGCTCAAACGACCCCAGCCCGGGCTGGTGAATGCCCAGAAGACAGCGGACACGACGAAAATCGTCGAGACTTGCATCGAGGACAGACCGATCTCGCGAGCGGCCGGTGGCAGGATTGCAAACAACATCGCCTGCCCCATGCCCGTGCTCACCAGGCAGGGAAAAAGCAGGCGGAAAGCCCTGCGCGTTTCGCCTGTCATTCCACATCACCTTAACGCATCGGAGGCCGCCCGCACCCCTACCCGCGTCCCCACGCACTCGACCCAAATGATACGGGAACCCGGTCAATGCTTGAACGTCGCGCCCGGAGTGCCATAAGGGAACCGAGGACGGCCGGAGCTGGCCGCGACCGGAAGGAACCACGATGATCGATTTTGACCAATTCAATCTTGTTGATGGCAGTGACTACGCCAACCGGGGATACCCACACCCTCTTTGGGACCGGCTCCGTCGGGAATCACCAATCCACTGGTATGATAACACCGCTGGTCGCCCCTTCTGGTGTTTCACCCGCCACGACGACATCATCGCGATTGGCAAGGATCCCGAGCGTTTCGCCAGTGGCCCGAGACTGGTCCTCCAAAACCAGCCGGAGACCGACAACAGCTTCATGCCCCCCACCCTCATCCAGCTCGACCCGCCCAAGCATGGGGATTACCGCTCGATGGCGATCAAACGCTTCACGCCGGGACGAATGCGTAAAATGCATCCCGACATCGACAGAATTGCCCGCGAGATCGTCGACGAGCTACTGGAATTGGGCGACGAAACGACCTGCGACTTCGTCGAGAAAGTCTCGGCCCCGCTACCCATTGCGGTGATCGCCTGGATGCTTGGCGTGCCGCGCGAAGATTGGCCGCTGCTCTTTGACTGGACCAACCGCATTATCGGCGCGGGCGATCCGGAATTTCAAACCGAAGGTATGGATGCGAGCGCCACAGCCCAGACGGCCATGGTCGAACTCTTCGGCTATTTCACCGAGCTGGCTCAGGAAAAGAGAAAAAACCCGGGCGACGACCTCACCACCCTGTTCACGCAGATGGAATACGAGGGCAAACCACTCCCGGATATGGATGTGATGACCTGGTGTCTGATCATCGTGGTGGCCGGCAACGAGACCACCCGCAATGCCACCAGCGGCGGCATGCTCGCTTTCATTGAACACCCCGACCAGATGCGAAAGCTGCAAAACGATCTCAACCTGATGAAACCGGCCGTTGAGGAAATTGTCCGCTGGACAAGCCCGATTATCCACTTTGCGCGGACGGCAACCTGCGACATCGACTACAAGGGCGTCAAGATCCGTGAGGGCGACGCTGTCGGCTTGTTCTACCCATCAGCCAATCGTGACGAAGACGTCTTCGAAAATCCCTACGAGTTCCGCGTGGACCGCACGCCCAATCACCATCTCGGCTTCGGGCAGGGGGAACACTTCTGCCTCGGCGCTCACGTCGCCAGACTCGAGATGGAGTTCGCCTACAAATACCTCCTCCCCAAGATCGAGGAAGTGGAGCTTGCGGGCGAGGTCAAACGCCTGCACTCGCCACTGGTCGGCGGGGTCAAGGAACTTCCAATTCGAATCAAATTGCGCAAGGACGCTCGCGGCTGATCATTTGCCCCGAAAGACAGGGGGGCGCTTTTCCAGAAATGCGCGGATCCCCTCCTGATAATCCTCGCTATGGTAGCAAGCGTCCGTTGATTCCGACCAGGCTTGCCGGTCACGGGCCGTTTCCGCCCCGGCCAGTTGGTTCTGAATCAGCTTGCCGCTGCGGAGCGTCAACGGCGCATTCCGAGCAATCCCTTCAGCGACTTTTCGGACATAGCTCTCAAGCTCTGCCTTGGGCAGAACCTCATTGACGAGCCCCAATCGCAGCGCATCCGGGGCAGAAAAGCGTCGTGCGGTGAAAAAGATCTCCTTGGCCGCCGGCAGGCCGACCGTCGCCACCAGGGATTCCTGCAGCGACGCCGAGTAACCGAGCCCCAGACGGGCGGCCGGGATCGCAAAGACACCATCGTCTGCCGCGTAGCGCAGGTCCGCCTTGAGAGACAGTGCCGCACCGCCCCCGACGCAGAACCCGTGGATCATGGCGATGACCGGCTTCGGACATTCAGCGATCGCAGCAAACGCTTTCCCGTTATTGGCATCGTAGCTGCTCGCGGCGGCACCCGTGCGCAGCTTGCCGAATTCGGAGATATCCGCGCCCGAAACAAAGGCGACTTCGCCAGCACCCCGCAGCAGGACCACGCGCACTTCGGGGTCCTCCACCATCTCGGCCATCGCTTCGGGAATTGCTTCCCACATCGCGGCATTGATGGCGTTACGACGCTCCTCGTGATCGAAAATCACCCAGCCCAATGAACCTTCGCGAACCGTGCGAACGAGCCCGGCCACCGGTCAATCTCCGAGCAGTTCTTCGGCGATGCGCTTCACGTTGGCAGCATCGACCTGACCCTTATGCGTTTTCATCACGGCTCCGACGAGACGACCGATTTGCCCGGGCTCGGTCACCCCGTTCTCCTCCATCCGCTCGCGAACAAGGGTGCGCAAATCACCCTCACTGAGCTGAGCCGGCAGGAAGGTCGCGCAAAATTCCACCTCGAAGGAGATTTTCGCCAGCTGTTCGGCCCCCGCAGCCCCCAGCTTCTCGTACTCACCGACCGCCTTCTTCATCTGTTTCTGATAAGCCGCAATCACTTCGAGCCACAGCGCGTCGGTAACTTCCCCGGAGAAACCTTTGGCGGTGGTGCGTTCCTGAACGCGGCTTTTCAGCATCCGCAGAACATCGAGAACCGC
Organism: Candidatus Binatia bacterium; assembly: GCA_029248525.1. Lineage (NCBI taxonomy): Bacteria > Candidatus Binatota > Binatia (SeqCode) > Binatia bacterium. The sequence goes on along the minus strand of JAQWJE010000008.1, from coordinate 75,933 downwards.
CTGATCCTTCGCGCGTAAAGCAGCTTTGAGCCGCGTCTCGATTTCATCCTGAATTGCCATCTCTTCTCTCCTCAGTCGTGCACCGCGAGCGGTTTTTCGCCGGCGATCGTCGTCCGATGCATCACCCGGCGATGCCCCTCATAGCCACCCTCGGCCTGATGCATCGTTCTTCGGTTGTCCCACATGATGAGCATGTCGGGTTGCCATCGATGTCGATAGATAAATTGTTCCTGCACCTGATGCAGGTACAACTCTCCCAGCAAAGCCCGACTCTCTTCGGGAGAAAGCCCCTCGATGGCGACCGCGTAGACCGGGTTGACAAATAACGCGGTGCGACCGCTCTCGGGATGCCGACGCAGCAGCGGGTGAACCTCGCGCGCCTCGGCCTCCGGCGAAATCACAATTTTGGTCGTACTCGGATGCGGATCGGTCTGAAGAATACCCCGCGGTCCGTACGCGGCCCCCGCGGAATGGACGACATGCAATCCCTGCAAGCGCTGCTGCAGCTCCGGCGTCAATGCATCAAATGCTGCCGCGGTATCCGCAAAGAGCGTGTCACCGCCAACCGGCGGCACTGTCTTGGCGTGCAGAATGGTGGCCGAAGGCGGCGCAGCCTGAAAGCTCCAGTCCGAGTGCCACGCGGCACCGAACACGTAGGACTTCTCGTCAGGTTCGCGCGCGAGTTCAACAATATGAGGATGATCGCCCAACGCCTCCAGATACGGGTCATGACCGTAGGGCCCGATCGAATTGCTGAAGCGCTCCAACCCCGCATGGTCGAGGGGCTGGTCCGGGAAGACCAGCACTCCATGCTCTGCCCAGGCCTGACGGATTCGGCGCACGTCCTGATCCGAGAGCTCCGCCCCGAGATTCACGCCGCGCACCACCGCTCCGAACCCATCCGGGCGAGGGGCAATCGTGATATCGGAATTCTCGGCGCTCATGGACCTGCCCGACGCGGTGCCGTCAGCCCCGATCCGAGCCTTCCGGGCTGTCTTCTTCCTCTGTTTCGACTTCTTCCGGTTCGGCAAGCCCGAGACCAACCAGGTCCTCGGTGCTGGCGATCTGTGGGCCCTTGGCCCGCTCCTCGCCCTCTTCCCCGGGTTCCGGACGCCGCTCGGCCATCCGCTTTTTCTTGTCCTCACGCTTCCGAATTCGCGCAAGTTCCTTCTGCCGCTTCTGGAATGTAAGCCGCGATTTAGCCAAGATTCATCTCCGACATCCGCATACAACCTCCGAAATCTGCTTCGACCATCTGAAAAAACTCCTTCGAGGAGCCTATTTTCAGGGAAGCCAGCCCCCCCTCAAGAATCCGCGCTCCATTTCTTTACTGACTGGAGGCCCGAGAATCCATGCCCCGGGGCTCATGGAGCCGAATTCGTGCATTTTCGTTGGTTCCAGGGCGCACTCAGGAGTAAATCGGGGCTATGGACTACCGGAATCAAGTCGCGATCGTCACCGGAGCCTCCTCCGGCATCGGCCATACCACCGCTCTCGCTCTGGCCGAACGAGGGGCCCGGGTGGTGGCTGTCGCTCGCAGAGAACCGGAGCTGCAGGATCTGGTCTCCGTTTGCCGTCAGACATCCCCGGAATCGTTCTGGATCGCCGGAGACCTCGCCGAACGCCCCTTTGCCGAACAGATCATTGATGAAACCGAGGCGCGCCTCGGGAGTGTCGACATCCTGATCAACAACGCGGGGATGTCCTGCCACAAATCGGCCCTCCACCTCACCAGCGACGAGGCCGCGCGAGTCATGCAGGTGAACTTCATGGCGCCGATGTACAGCACTCTGCGGGCCATCCCGGCCTTCCTGCGTGCCGGACAGGGGACCATCGTCAACGTCTCGAGCTTCACGGCAAAGGTCTGCCCTCCCCGCGAGGGCGTCTATGCGGCCTCCAAGGCTGCGCTGAATGCTTTCACCAGCGGACTCTGGTCTGACCTTGAGGGCACCGACATTCACGCAGGCATCGTGAATCCCGGCCCCATCGATACGCCAATTTGGGAAACCGGCCCCGAAGAGGAACCCGCGGGCTTTGCCGGCTATAAATACCCATCCGCGACAGTCACGCGAGCGGTTCTCGAAGTCATTGAAAGGCGTCTTCGCGAAACCACCGCGCCACGCGGGAATCCCCAACTGATCTCGGCACACCTGCTGCGCTTGCTTGCGCCCGGCCTGCTGCTGCGTGGAATGGCGCGTATGGAACCGGTTGATCCGGCAATATTGGAAAGGGCCCGGGATCGCGCCCAGCGCCATCAGTAGCGACGAGGATGCGCAGCCTCGGTGCTGTCGATCAGCCGCCTGTTTCTTCAGTCCCGGCAGCCGAGGGTCCCGCCGCCGCGACCAGGCGCAAGTCACGACCACCCGAGTGCTCGACCACCACAACTTCGCAGTTGCCGGCTACCCGCGGGCGCTCGAAGCTCCCTTCCACATGGGCACAAAGCGCCATCATGGTGCCTCCGTGGCTGACCAGCACCACGTCCTCCCCCGGATAAGCTGCCGCAACCCTCTGCAGGACAGCGCCGGCGCGGACCTGCACGTCCTCGAGCGATTCGCCCTGCGGCGGCCGCCACGCCCAGTAGCGCTCGGGCTCGTAATCCGGGTGAGCCGCCATCGCACCATAGGGTTGGCCCGCCAAGGCGCCTATCGAACGCTCCCGCAGATCTTCTTCGATGTGAATGTCGAAGGCCCCAGAGAGTGCGTCTCCGATCAGGGCGGCTGTGCGACGTGCGCGAAAATAAGGACTCGCGACAATCCGGGTCGGCGAAAACTCGCGCGCAAGATGACGACCGGTTGCGCAGGCCTGCTCGACACCCCGCTCCGTCAGATCGATGTCGGGGTCGCGGGAAAATTCGCGTTCGACGTTGCCCGTGCTCTCGCCATGACGAACCAGAAGGATGCGGCCGAGACCACTCAACCCGGACCTCTTTCCACAATGAGTTCTTCATCCAGCCGCCGCAGGCCCATCAAACCGCCTCCAACTCTTCGAGGTTCTCAACGAGGAAAGTGGTTCGCTGGCCGACACCGACGAACGAGAGCAACCTCGCTGGCAAATACTTTCTCGCGAACGCCTTGCGCAAACGCCGGTGCACCTCCGGGTCCTCGACGACTCGGATCTTCCCTCGCATACGGCAAGCATCGATCTCCAACTCGACCTCGTCGGCGGCGAGAGCATTTTGCACCCAACCCCGGGTATCATCCATCGTGCCAAGGCCGATCGATTGATCCTCGCGGACAAACCAGATCGTCACCGATCTCGGCTTGCCGCTCTTTCGACCCGGAGCGGTCATCCGAACTTCCTTCACGCGTTCCATTTTCTCGAGATCCAAATCGCTGCCCTCCCCCCCGAGCCCGGGGTTCCGTCTCCTACGCTAAGCCATGCATCTGCCACTCGCCAGAGGCACCGGCCCGAAGCCGGAGATTGCAGCAACATACCGGATCGGGCAAATAGAGAGAGCAACCAAGAGATTCCCCCTCCATGAACGTCGATTTCGCCTCTGAAACCAATACCGGTCACGTCCGCGCATCCAATCAGGACTCGGTGGGCTGCTTCCCCGAAATGGGCCTCTTTCTCGTCGCAGACGGAATGGGCGGCCACGTCCACGGGGAAAAAGCGAGTCAGATGGCCATCGAGGAAATCCCCCGGCGATGCCGATCCCGCAAGGGGCGTCTCGATACTGTGGCGCTGACCGCGGCCATCGAGGAAACAAACACCACCATCCACGACGCAGGTGCCTCCGGCAGCGTGGGTCGAAAATCCATGGGGACGACAATTGTGGCCCTAAGCCTCGATCCGGATGTCGGGGAGGCCTGCTGGGCGCATGTTGGCGACAGTCGGCTATACCGCTGCCGGGAAGGCGCTCTCGAACTTCTCACCGCAGACCATACCCGATACGGCTTCCCCTACCGGGACCAGCCCAGAACACCCCTTGAACTTCCTCATACCAACCAGCTGATGGCCGCTCTGGGAATTTCTCCCGCCGTTCGCGTCAGCGTCGGCGCAAGTGAGGTGATCGCGGGAGACACCTTTCTGCTTTGCAGCGACGGTGTCTCCGGCATGCTTCCCCCGGAAGCCATCCGGACCTTCCTCGCCAACCATGAAGGCAGCGGACCGACAGCGGCCCGACTGATTGCCAGTTCATTGCAGGCCGGCGGGCGCGACAACGCCACAGCGATCGTGATCGATATCGCTTGAGGGCGAGCGCTGGGGCCGCCCCCTGCCTCAGCGAATTCGTGTCAGCTTGGGCTTGCGCGATTTTCGCTCGCGACGCTCGGGCGTCGGGATCTCGGCCGCCAACTCGGCATCGCGACGCTTGTTCCAGATGTCGACATCGTGAAAATCAGCCATTGTATCCCCGCGCAGTCCGAGTCGGAGCGTTTCGAGCGGAATCACCTCCGTGGTCGCGATATTACCGAGGTTCACCTCGGAACCAAGCTTCTTGACCATGTACATTTGCTGAACCTTCTGAGGCGTTTCGAAAATCAGGTCCACGTGATCGATCTTTGTGCAAATCTCGTCGATGAGTCCTGAACGGGCCTCGCCCGAGCCGAAATAAAGCCCTACCGTTCCGCTCTCTCGAGCTTCGCAGATGACCTTCCAGGCTCCTGCGTCGAGATCGGCCTGAATCATGTCGACCCAGCGAAACGGCGGGATGATCTTTTCCGAATCCTTGCTGCCCACTTCGGTCAGGACCACGAAGTCCTTCGAAAGCTCGCGGATATAGCCGGCCTTTTCCTTCATGGACATATCGATCACGCCGTTGGAGATCTCGACGTGGGACAAACCGAGCGAGAGTGCCAAATCTCGAAATTCGTCCAATTTACCCTGCAGGATCGCCACCTCGGCCAGCGTACCGCCGAAACAAACCGGGATATCAGCCTTATGATAGAGTTCGACCTTCTCGGCGAGGTTCTGGGTGACGTAGCCCGTACCCCAACCCAACTTGACGATATCGATATAGTTGGAACAAGTGGCGAGCATATCCTCGACCTGAGCCAGACCCAGCCCCTTGTCGATCACATGCGTGACGCCTTCATCGCGTGGCTTGGGACTGCGGGAGGGAAGTGAGAAAAAATCCATCATGGTCTATTCTCCAATCGAGGTCATTCAACTTGGGCGGAGTTGGTAGCCGCCCGCTTTCGCGCTTGCGCCAGCAGTCCAGCTTCACCATCGGCAATGCGTTGCCGCTCGCGGTTACAGAATTGCTGATGCGCCAAGGCCCGCTGGCTGCACTCCTCCAGCATCGCCTCGACGGCCGCGCCGGCTGCACCGCCCGTTCCCGTTCGGGTCTGGACCACTTCTTCCGGATTCGCGAGCGCCTCGAGCCTGTCGGCAGTCAGCTGCAGAGGTCGGCCGAGAACCTCCCGGGCCGCGTTGGCGAGAATTTCCCGCGGCACATCTCTGGCGCCAGGGTCCGCTGCCAGAGCTTCCCGAACAGCCAGCCCGACCAGACGATGTGCCTGACGGTAGGTGGCGCCTTCTTCCTGCATGATGGTCTCGGCGAGATCCGTTGCGTGAATAAAGCCCTCGCTCGCGCGCTCGCGCATGAGTTCGGTGTCGAAAGACAATCCGCGAACCACCTCCGCGAGGAGCTTTGCCGTCCGAATGCCGGCGTCCAACGATCGCGGAACCTCACCGATGGCGAAGATCCGATTATCCATTTGCGCCGAGGGGCTTTTACCGACCGCAGCCATGGAAACCATTTTGCCGAGCATGGTGCCAGAAATGCCACGAACGAAGGCCAGCGCGTAAGGGTTTTTTTTCTGCGGCATGATCAAACTGATGCGCGCGTGGCGATCCGCCAGCTCTACCAGCCCGAATTCCTTGGTATTCCAGATCTGCAAATCCTCGGCGAGACGGTCGAGATGGAGGAAGACCGCCATCAAATCGGCCATCACCTCAAGCGGCTGGTCAACCTGCCACATGGCGTCACGGGTGTTTCGGATCGGCTCGGCGAAACCCAATAAATCGGCTAGACGCTCCCGATCCACGGGCAGGCGAGTTCCATTGATATTCCCGATGCCCCCCGGGCACTGATCCGTGCGGCGGTAGGCCTGCTCGAGGCGCTCGAGATCGCGGAGCGCCGGGTAGGCAAAAGCAAGGAGGTAGTGCGCGAGGCTGCTCGGCGTCGCCGGTTGCAGATACGTGTAATCCGGCATCACGGTATGGACGTGCTCGCGTGCCTGAGAGACCAGTGCGTCCAGCATCCCGAGGACTTGCTCGGAGAGGCCCAGCAGGCGATCGCGGACGGCCAATCGGTAGGCGATCGTCGCCGGTTCCCGGCGCGGACGGCCCGCACCCAACCAACCGGCTGCTTCTTCGTCTCGCGCGCGTACCCACGCCTCGCGGTTGGAGTAGACATCCTCGAGAGCGTCATCGAGCGGAAATTCCTCCACCGGAATCTCGTGCAGTTCCAACAGCTGCCGCAGCAAGCGTTGGCCTGCCTCCGCGGGAACGACGCCAACCTCGAGCATCATCAAAATGTGGGCGAGGTCGGCGAGGCTGCATCCCTTGTGCAGAATCGGAGCGTCCGCAATTTCGAGTCCGTAGGCCGCTTCGCGCAATTCCGGGGCCGGACCTTCGCGCAACCGACCGCCTTCGCCTTGCCCCTTTGTGGAAGCCATTAATCCACCGAGACCTTCCGAATGCCGCGACCAACCGTCGGGTCCGCGGCGAGCAGAACCTCATCCATGGCGCGCGGTCGGCTCTTCTCCACACGAACAGCCTCGGAGTCACCACCACGCTTGAGCAGGCGCTGGAACCGATTCACGCCGGCCTGCAAAATCCGTCCGACCGAGTTCAGAATCGGGCCCGGATCGTCCCAGGCCGAATAGGCATAGGTGCGCCGACCTCGGTACGACTGCAACCAGGTCCACCACGTCAGTCTCTTTTCCGGCAGAAAATAGAGCATCACCGTCTTGAGGTCGCGCTCTTCGTGAATCCATTTCAGACCTTCCTGAAATTCGGTCTGCGGCTCAGTCGATTCTCCGAGGACCTCACGGTACCAGATATGCGGCAAATTAATTCCGGATGCCGTCACCACCGAATGCGGGAACCAGGTGCGCCCGCCGGTCGGTTCGGTGATCTTGAAGCAACCGTCACGTTGGTCTTTCTTGAATTCGACGACACCATAGCCAACGTGGCCGATGTCCTTGAGAATGCGTACGGTCTCTTCCGCCAACCAGGAGTCGCGGCGGCTTTCCGCGAGGGTCGCGGTCCCGAAACCGCGGGGATACATCCGCAACTTCCGGCCCGTCCAGACCGCCAGAGGATTCTGGTTTGCGTCGAGATAGGTCACACCCCACATCACCTGGCTATCGTCCCCGGGCATATACTCCTGGATGATCAGATCCTGGTGAACCGGGTAGGTCAGGTCATAGAGCTTGCGCAACATTTCCGCCGAATCCGCGAGGAAAAGTCGCGTATCAAAGGTCTCGCGCCAGGCCGCATTGGGCTGAAAGGGCTTGATCAGCGCGGGATAGGAGAGCTCTTCGAGAATCTTCTCGATATCGTGGTCTTCGTCCGTGAAGTACGTACGCGCGAGCGGAAAATCTCGCTCCATGGCGATCTTGTAGAAGGACTTCTTGTCCAGAAAGAGTCGGGCGACTTCCTTCTCGGGCAAGCGATAGTGAAAATATGGATCGAGTGCCTCACGTTCTTCAGAGATGATCTGGACATTCAAGTCTCCGCTGGGAAGCAGCACTCCCTTCTGGCCCTGCCTGGCCAATTCTTCGCCAATTTCAATCAGCGTCGCGACCAGACCCGGCCCACCCTTCTGGAAATCCGGGCAATGGATCTTGGTCGCATAGCGGGTTTGCGCTCCCGGTTGCTCGAGATCCGAGTCGATCGCGATCACGGGCACGCCGACGCGGCCGAGCGCGCGGCACGTGGCCATGCCATTTTGTCCGAGTCCCAGCACGACGGCTGGCGGTTGATCAAAACGAGGGAGATCCATTTTTACTCCTGAAAGCCGGGGCACCGTCCCGCAGGCATCCACGGGACCTCCCGGAAAGGGAACATGGGATCTCTTTGTCTAGGTCGAAAGGTCTCATCGCAAGTGCCGGCAGCGCCCGGCTGCCTCTTTTCCTATCTTCGGCTGATCGTTGCGGAAGATATAATCCGCCCAAAACCAAGACTGCCCCGAATGCCGATTTTGCGCTAGAACAAGTCTGGATGCCCACGAAAACCAATCGGGAGCGCTACAGCCCGCGCGAGATCAGGATTCGGCGTTGGTTCGAACGCCAAATCGAGGGTCTGGGCGAAAAAGCCCTGAAATATGGACTCGATCCGCTGGGCCAGGTGCTCGCCGGGCCGCTGCGCCTGAAGCCTGATCTGCGCCCGCAGCGCGCCATTGTTGTTCTCAGCGGAGGCATTCGATCCACGGGCCACCTCAACGCCACCAGCCGTGCCCGTCTGCAGCATGCAGCCAGACTCCACCAAGCCAATCCGGAGGCTCTTTTTGTCGTCTGCGGCGGGCCGAGGCGACCGGGCCGTCCGGTAAGTGCCTCTGCCATGGCCGAAATGGCGCAAAATCTGGGTGTCCCGGCCGAACAGATCCTCGAGGAAGGTCTTTCCAGTCGGACCGCGGAAAACGCCGAGGAGGCCTCTCTGCTCCTGCGGGAACGGGACATCCGGTCGGCGACACTCGTCACCAGCGCCCTGCATATGCGCCGGGCACGGCTCTGCTTCACCGCCCAGCAGATCCAGATCCACCCAGCGCCTGTGGATCGCATCGAAGGGGAGCCACCCGCGCGGGCCAGCCTGATCTCGCAAACACTCCACGAATGGCTGGGCCTCGCCTACTATAGGGCCCGCACCTGGCTGTGAGCCTCCGGGCCGTCGCCAGCCCCTGAGCTGGCGGAGCGCCAGCGAGAGGCCCCGGGGGCGAGAGACCCCGGGGCATCCCTGCTCACTTCGGACTTTCTCCTCAGGCCGGCGCTACGGCCTTGAGAATGAACTCGACAGAATCCGCCGTCGCGCCCGGGCTCAGCCCGACCAATCCATGACCCATGCCGTTCGCACGCCACTCGCCGAGACGCTCGCGGCAGTGCTCGGGCGAGCCGCAGATCGCAATCGCATCGACGAGATCATCGCTGACAGCTGCGATGGACTCCTGCTTGTTGCCCGCAACATAAAGGTCGCGCACCAGATCGGCGTTTTCGGTGAAGCCGAATCGGCAGAACATATCGTGGTAGTAGGTCCCCATGCCGCCGATATAGAACGAGATCATCGGCTTGAGAGCGCTGCGGGCGAAGTCGACATCCTCGATCGGCACAACCCCGAGGAACGGTGCGAGTTCAATCTCGGAGGGGTCGCGGCCCGCGTCCCTTGCGCCCTCGGCGATCCATTCCAAACCTTCATTAAAATGCTCGTAGGGCCAGAAAGTCGGCACCCATCCATCTGCAATGCGCCCCAGTTCGCGTACCGCCTTGGGCTGCAGGGAGGCCACATAGATCGGAATATCCGCGCGCACGGGCGTCATCGCCAACTTGAAATGCCGTAATTCGGCAAGCGTGCTTTGCTCCGGCGTAAGTCTCTCGCCGCGCCAGAGAGTCTTGCAGATCCCGATCGTTTCGCGCAGCCGGGTCAGAGGTTTGCGATAGGGCGTTCCATGAAAATTCTCGACGACGTTCTTGCCGCTGGTGCCCAGTCCGAGAATGACGCGCCCTTCGGAAATTTCATCCAGAGTCGCGGTGCTCATGGCTAATAGACCCGCCGACCGGCTGAAAACATTCGCAATGCCGGTCGCGAGCTTGATCCGCGTCGTTTCCTTCGCGATTTCGGTGAGCAACTGAAATTGCTCGTAACCCCAGGCCTCCGGAATCCAGATGGATTCGTAACCGAGGTCTTCGGCGATCCGAGCGATTTTCAGGACTTCCTTGCGGTCATAGCCCTGCCAGAACGGGACAACTCCAAGCTTTTCCTTCATGCAGAGTGTCGGTGCCAGAAGGAGCGTAGTCGCGTCAAGTCCCCGAGGTAAAACATCGATAAAACGTGGATTTCGTCTTTTCTTCGCTTTTCACTTGACGCCGGCATCGAAAGGGCGAATAAAAGGCGAATGGACAGCTACCAGGAATTCCACGGCGCGCCCTCACAGCGGATACCGAATATTTCCGCGCAAACTCCAAACCTCGTCGACGGATCGGTCGACAGATCGGGCGACAGATCGGTCGACGGATCGGTCGACGGATCGGTCGACCGATCGGCCGACCGATCGGCCGACGGCGCGTCGATGACCGGCGGATCCGTGACCGACGGATCCGTGACCGGCCGTCAGCATCGCCTTCAGGCAGGCCGGCAAGTCGCCACGCGGATTCATTATCTCTACACCCAATCGCGACAAATCCTGACCGAGAATGCAGGACTCTACGGAGACCGCGGCTGGCAGCTCCAGCCATACAGCGGGTGCGCCAAGGACGTACAGCCCCCCCACACGGGTGCCGCCACGACCGACAAACGCCCTAAGGGAAGGTCGTCCGCAACATCAGCCGAAACCTTTGCGGATCGCTCGAACACCCCCGGGCGCGCCAGACGAGTCGTCGTCAACCCGGCCAGCCCGGAATTACTCCAGGAAACGCTCGCCAGCCGGCGCTGGCGGTCCGCACCGATCACCCTTGCGGGAGCTTCCGACTGCTACCAGCCGATCGAGAGACAGCTTCGTCTCACCCGGCGATGTCTCGAAGTCCTGGCTGCGGCCAGAAATCCGGTTGTCATTCATACCACTTCCGACCTCGTCCTTCGCGACCTCGACCTGCTCGCCGGCCTCGCCCGTCGTCGCTCGGCTCAGGTCCACCTCTCCTTGACGACTCTCGATGACGAACTCGCCGAACGGCTCGAGCCGGGCCATACGCAGCCGAGCGCCCGGCTGGCTGCCATCCGAAGACTCGCCGACGCTGGGATCCCCACCAGCGTTGTGGCCGCCCCGATCCTCCCGGGTCTGAACGACTCGGAGATTCCTGCCATCCTCGGGGCGGCCGCGCAGGCGGGTGCGCGCAGCGCTGCCTGGAACCTCGGGGGACTTCCGCACGATACAGACAATGCGTTCTGGAACTGGATCCAGACAGATCGACCGATGATGCAGAAGAAAATCGACTACGGCCGGCAAAACAGTTCGCGATCCGCGGAATCGCCCAGCGGCGAGTCCACCGGCGATCACAACGTTTCAGCCGCCTATCTTGCCCAACTCGACGCCCTCTTCCAATCCAGCGCGAGGCGCTATGGCCTCGACCGCCCCCTTCCCCTGATGGATGGCGCGCACTTCCGACGGCCGACCGTTCAAGCCTCGAGTTGACCTCCAGCACGGGTTCTCGCGCGACCGCCTCTGCCTCGCTATGCTAGATGGAGTATGAGCGCGACAAATTCCGAACCGCTTCCGGCTTCCAGTGGAATCCAGCTCGTCCCGGACATGCCCATCTGCCAGCAAGATCTTCCGCTTGATTGGTATCAGGCAGCCTTCAAGCCGTATGCGGAGGAATATCTGGCGCTTCCGGACCGCAAGCCCGGGACGGTTTTGCCCTGGATGGATAGCTATATCCAACCGGCGCTCAAGCATTTCGGAGACGAACTTCTTCTCCTCGCTCACTATTATATGGGTGGCGAGATCGTGAAATTGGTCGAACGTTACGGTGGCCGAATCGCGGACTCCTATGAGCTGGCGCTGCAGGCCAAAAACCACCCCGAGAAAAAAGTCATCGTTGAATCAGCCGTGCACTTTATGGCGGAGTCCATTGCCCTCCTCGCCAATGAGGACCAGAAGGTGTGGATCACGAACCCCAAATCGGGGTGCACGATGGAAATGCTGGCGAAAGACCATATGGTCGAGCCGGTCTTCGAGGACCTGCAGAGCCGCTACGGCGACGATATTCTCGTGATCGCCTATATGAATACCTCCGGACGCGTAAAGGCTCTCGCCGGGCGAACCGGTGGCGCCGTCTGCACCAGCTCCAACGCGCAGGCCATTGTGAACTGGGCTCTCGAGCAGAACCGAAAGATCTTTTTCGTACCCGATCGGCATCTCGGCGAGGTTGTTGCCGGCTGGTGCGGGATACCTCCAGCAGCGCAATTCCAATGGGGCGGCGGTCTCGAGGGCGCAGCCCAGACGGTCGCTCAACTTTCCGCGACCGATCTCGAACGACTCGACCAGGCAAAGATGATTCTCTGGGGCAGCTTCTGTGGCGTGCATACGGTTTTCCAACCGCGCCATGTCGCCTATTGGCGGGAACGCGGCTATCGCGTGCTCGTCCATCCTGAATGCCCAAAGATCGTTGTCGACGCGGCCGATGGCGCCGGATCGACCAAATTCCTGTGGAATGCTCTTCTCGAGGCGAAACCCGGCGATCGGCTGGCAATCGGCACCGAAGGCCATTTTGTCCGCAATGCACGCGAGCAAGCCGCTTTGCGCGGCATCGAATTGGTGAACGTCGCTGATATTCCCAGCCCCGAATTCAGCTCGATGGGTTGTGGCTGCGCGACCATGTCGAGGAATGACCCACCCCACCTCGCGGCGACCCTCGATCTGCTGCGCCGCGGCGAAGCTCCGGATCTGAACCGGGTCCTGCCCGGCGATAGCATTGATGAAGTCACCGCACGCCGGGAGCGTCTGGACCCCGAAGAACGCGATGAGGTCGTCAAGAATGCGCGCCACGCTCTGGAGCGCATGATTTCGATCACGCAGGCCGCGGCCCGCTAGTCCGCCGAGGGCCGCTCGGGCGGGGCCACCGAGGCCAGCGCGCCTGCGGCCACCACTTGCAGCGAGCCGGAGCCGACCCAAAACCGCAAATGAGCCCCGCCCAGCTTGGCTACCGAGGCCTGTGCCAGCGAAGCGAGGCGTGGGTAGCCACTCAAAACCCGCGAGACGAGAAAATCGAGGCGCGCGTATTGGCCCGCTGCCGTTCGCGTCTCGATTATAAAACCGGTCTCCTCCAGAATTCGCTTCAGCGTGCCCGGTTGAAAAAGCACCACGTGTTCGGGGAACTTCAGAGAAACCCAGGATCGGCGCTGCAGCTTGGCGAGCAGACTATCCGTATTGGGCGTCACGAGAATCACCCGACCGCCAGGACGCAAGACTTCGCGGATCCGCAGGAGCGCCTCGCGAGGATCACGGAAATGCTCCAGGCAGTCCTGCAGGCTCACGACATCGAAATAGGAATTCGGTAGCTCAACCTCCGCCAGAGTTCCCCGACAGACGGTTCCCTTGCCCTGCAGAGCCTCGACCGCATCGGGACTCCGCTCGACGGCCCAACGCTCGGAGAACTTCCCCTCTGCCGCATCGAGGAGATAGCCAAACCCGGCCCCCACATCGAGTAATCGTCCACCCTCAACCTCTGGCGGCAGAGCTGCCAAACGATGGGCAAAGACTTCGCGAAAATCCTCCCCGCGCGTGGCGTAGTCCTCGTAGCCCGCACTCAAGCTGTCGGCATTCGCGAAATATTCCTGTTCGTAGAGCGAGCCAAGGCGAGCCTCCGAGGGCATCGGGTTCAGGTACCAGAGACCACAACCACGGCAGGCGACCATGCGGAATCCGTCCTTGGCCACCACGGGCTCGAAATCAGCGTCACCGCAAAGCGGACATGGGTGCTCCGTCCGATCGTCCGGCTGAAAATCATAGGCGCGCCGCCGCAGCGCCCGCCGAACCCGCAAGAGATCCCGGGCCATCTGCAAACTGTCCCGGATCAATCGGATCCTCGAGTCGTCGGAGTGGGTCAGGCGCACCGGAAAACGCTGTACACGCTCACCCTGATTCAAAGCCGCTGCCAGAATCTCGAAGTCAAAGCCGAAGCCCTCGATCGTCCGCATCGCAAAGAGCTTTCGAGCGGTATCCGCCCGGAAAGCTTTCAGACCGCATTGGCTATCGCGAAAGGGAAGTCCGATGGCCAACCAAGTGAGATACGAGAAGATCTGCCCCGAGAACCGACGCATCCATCCATAACCAAGGTTCACTTCCGAATCGGCCAACTCTCGGGACCCGATCGCTATGTCACAATCACCGGCTTCGATGGCGGCAAACATGGGCGTCAGGGCCGTCAAATCGTAGGGGCAGTCGGCATCGGTGAAAGCGATCAACTCATGCGAGGCCGCTCGCACGCCCGCCGAGACCGCAACGCCCTTCCCCCGATTCTCGGGAAGCCGAATCACCCGCACACCCTCGCACGCCGCAGCTACCTCCGCCGTCCGGTCGGAACTCCCATCATCGACGACGAGAATTTCGACCCCACGATCGAGCAGCGCCGAGGCACCCTTGAGAACCTCGAGGGTATGAGGCAGACGTTCCGCTTCTTCAAATGCGGGCACAATCAATGAAAATGGCGTCATTTCAGAAAATTCCGGAGCCACAACGGGCTGCGATGGTCCTTAACAGACGAAAACCCGCCCCCGAAGCCTTCTGGCGAGCCCCGGTTCCGACGGGTATCTTTTGTTTCAGTGGCTAGTTGGAAAATTCACGACTCTGAGGAAATCTACGATGTGCACGCCTGGGGCGGTGACTTCATGACCATCAACGCCGATGGACATATGGAAGTCCGCCCCCGCGGCGCTGGGGGACCGGGAATCGATCTCGCCGAGTTGGTCGAGCACCTCCGTCACCGCGGGGTCAACATCCCGGTCCTGGTCCGCTTCTCCGATATTCTCGCCACCCGAATCGAAAACCTCTGCCACGCCTTCGATGATGCCATTGCTGCCAATCGATATCGCGGCCAGCATCGGGCGATCTACCCCATCAAGGTCAACCAGCAACGGCACGTCGTGGAGGAGGTCCTCGACTTTGGACGACCCTTCGGCGTTGGCCTCGAAGCTGGCAGCAAACCCGAGTTGCTCGCGATCTTGCCCATCATGGACGGCGATGACTCGCTGATGATCTGCAACGGCTACAAAGACCGCGCCTATATGGAGATCGCTTTTCTGGCTCAGAAAATTGGCCGGAAGCCCATCATTGTTCTGGATCGATTCCACGAGCTCGAGCTTGCTCTGGACGTGGCACGCGATCTCGGCATCCGCCCGCACCTCGGAATCCGAGCCAAGCTAGCGGCCAAAGGAGCGGGACGATGGGTGGAGTCGGGCGGTGATCGTAGCAAGTTCGGGCTCACCGCAGATGAAATATTGAAGGCCATCGCCATCCTCGAGGAGCACGAGATGCTCGACTGCCTCGAGCTTCTGCACTTCCACGTCGGCTCCCAGATCACCCAGATTCGCGCGATCCGCGAGGCCGTCAAGGAGGCCGCTCGTTTCTATGTGGGACTGACGGAATTGGGGGCGCGGCTGAAGTATCTGGATGTCGGGGGAGGTCTTGGGGTCGACTACGATGGATCCCAAACGAACTTCAGTTCCTCCATGAACTACAGTGAACTTGAGTACACACGCGATGTCGTCGCCACCATTGCCGAGGTTTGCGACGAGAAAGGCGTGGCGCACCCGGATATCATCACCGAGTCCGGCCGCGCCATGGTCGCACACCAGTCCGTCCTGATCTTCAATGTGCTCGGCGTCAACGAAGTATCGCCGCGTGGCGCGGTGCCGCAACCCTCGGCCGACGAACACCGCGTCGTCCACAGCCTTTTTCAAACCCACCAGAATGCCGATGCGACCAATTTGATCGAGTCCTTCCACGACGCGACAGCCGCGAAGGAAGAAGCCCTCGCGCTATTCAAACTCGGCTACCTCGGCCTGCGCGAACGTGGGCATAGCGAGCGAATCTACTGGGCTTGCTGCGAAAAGATCCTGCGCCTCGCGGAGCAACTTGAATTCCTCCCCGATGAGCTGCAGGGCCTGGAACGCGCCATGGCCGATACCTATTACGGAAACTTTTCCGTATTCCAGTCTGCCCCCGACCACTGGGCCGTCCGGCAGCTCTTTCCGACCATGCCCATTCATCGCCTCGATGAAGAACCGACCCGCCGCGGTGTTTTTGCCGATCTGACGTGTGATTCGGACGGAAGGATTGACCAGTTCATCAACCGGCGGGAAACCAGACATGTTCTGCCCCTTCACCCACCCAATAATGAACCCTATTATATTGGCGTCTTTCTGGTTGGAGCCTATCAGGAGATCCTCGGAGATCTGCATAATCTCTTTGGCGACACCGACGCGGTCCACGTGCGGCTGGGCGAAAACGATCGAATCGAAATCGAACATATTGTGGAGGGGGATTCCGTCGAAGAGGTTCTCGGCTACGTACAATTCTCGCGAGCCGAATTGGTTGAGCGAGCGCGACGGGCGATAGAAACCGCCTTGCGCAAGGGGACCATTACCGTCGAGGAATCCGCGCGACTTCGCCGCCGCTACGAACAGGGACTCTCCGGCTATACCTACCTTGACGTCGAGGATGCCAAAGAAGAAATCTCGGTGATCCCACGAAAAGTCACGCAACTCCGATGACCCAAAAACCTGCCCCTCCGCGGATAGATTTCTCCACCATCGCGATCGTCCTCCTCGCCCTCGCGATCCTGCCGACAGCCTCCGCCGCGCACCCGGAGGATCGCGTCAGCCCCGTGGTCACGGCCGTGGAAAAAGTTCGCGATGCCGTGGTTAATATTTCTGCGGAGAAAATTGTCCTGATACATCCGGACCCGCTCTTCGACCGCTTCTTCTCGGATTTCTTCGAAGCTCCGATCCGGCAACGCCGCCGCACGCAGAAAAATCTTGGATCGGGAGTCATCCTGCGGGATACCGGCTTCATCGTCACCAACGCGCACGTCGTGGCTCGAGGAGAAAAAATCCGGATCCTGCTCGCCGATGAACGAGAATTGCCCGCCACCATCGTCGGTACGGACGAAGATTCGGATATCGCGGTGCTGAAAGTTGAGGCCGACAACCTGCCGTCGATCCCCTTCGCGACGGATACTTCGCCCATGACCGGCGAAACCGTGATCGCCATCGGCAATCCGTTCGGATTCTCGCATACCGTGACTACCGGTGTCGTCAGCGCGACCGATCGATCCCTGCGAACCGCGAATCGCAACTATCTCGATTTCATCCAGACGGATGCGTCGATCAACCCGGGAAATTCGGGAGGGCCACTTCTCAATATTCGAGGAGAACTTATCGGCATCAATACGGCAATATATGGAGGCGCACAGAATATCGGCTTTGCGATTCCGGCGAACCGCGCCCAAAGGATCGTGGAGCAACTGATCAATTTCGGCGAGGTGCGTCGAGGCCATCTCGGACTTCACCTGCAAGACCTCACGCCCGCGCTCGCGGATGCTCTCGAGATTCCCCACCAACGGGGTGTTGTGGTGCATAGCATTGATCTGGAAAGCCCGGCGGCCAATGCCTCGATTGTCCGCGGCGACGTCCTGATCGCCATCGACGGCAAGACTCCACGCGACGGAGCAGAATTCGCGGAACGATTGGCACGAATCCATCAGGAAGAAATTGTGTCCTTGACGATTCTCCGAGACGGACAGCCGATCGAGGTCGAACTCAAGGCAACTCCGATGACCGACAAAGTGATGCAACGCACTGGATGGCGCCGCATCGGACTGCGAACCGACCGTCCGGGGGCTCGCGGCGGGTTGCGAATTTCGAGAGTACGCGAGCGCTCTCCCGCGACCGGTGTCGGCATACGCCCGGGCGATATCCTCCTTGCCATCGAGTCTTTCCCGACCGATGATTCGGCGGAATTCAGCAAGGCGCTTCTGAAAATTCGCCGCAACGCGAGTGCACGTCTGACTGTCAGAAGGGGCCGTTCTGTATACCAATTAGGGGTTCGTCTCGAAAAGTGAGAGAAAACGGCGTCCTGGACACAGAAAAACTTCTTCGCTCCGTTTCCCCCTTTCACCCGATGTTGGTAGATGTCGAAGACCAAATTCTTGAGAGCCGCACGATCAGGCTCAAGCAACATGGAGACATCGAAATGCCACAGGGAAAGGTAAAGTGGTTCAACAACGCCAAGGGATACGGTTTCATCGTACAGGATGAAGGTCCCGAAGTGTTCGTGCATTACTCAGCCATTCAGGGCGACGGCTACAAGGCGCTTGCTGAAGGAGAAGAGGTTTCGTTCGAGATCTCCGACAGCGACAAGGGCCCCCAAGCCACAAACGTCTTAAAAATAGATTAGGCTTTCAGGCTTTTCCCGTTGGTGCCTCTCGCCAATGGGTCGAAGTTCATGCGATGATGACTGCATGAGGTTTGCTGAATTGACGCTTCTTTTCGTCGCGCTTCTCGTCGTCGCGACTTTCTCCGGGCCACCTGTGGCATTCGCAGGCGTGCGAGCCACCACCCAAAGCACGGACGGTCAAACCGGTGCGGAACCCGTGCTGACGGAAATGGAACTCTCCGGTTCTCGCCTTCGCATGGATGTCCAGAACCCCGGACAAGGTCGGCCGGCTATCTCGATGATTTTCGACGGCAAAAAGCAGGTCCTGCTGATCGTCAACCACGCAGACAAATCCGTCACGAGACTCGATGCCTCAACCGGAAATGCGATCCGCGAACGCCAGAAGGCAGCGCGAGCGGAGGTTCTGGCGAGACTCGAAAAGCTGCCACCTGAACAACGCGAGATGGCTGAAAAAATGATGGCCGGCCATAGCGGCGTCGGCGGCTTTCAGGACCCCGAACCCGCTCCCCCCGCCAGTCCGCTGCAGGTGCGAGCCACCGGTCGCGAGGACAGCGTCGCCGGACGTCCCTGTCGACTCTTCGAAGTCGACCAGGCAGGCTCCGAGACCGCAGAGATCTGCGCACAAACCTGGCAGGACGCAGGCGTCACCGAAGAAGATCTCCAGGCGCTCGAGCAACTGGGCGAGTTCCAAACCCGTATGATCGATGAGGTCGGGGGAAGTCCGATGGCCTCGATGCACCATCCCTTCGACCTCTTTCGGCAGGTCAAGGGCATTCCCTTGCGCACACGGCAAAAGGACGCCGGCGGTGCCGTTCGAGAAACGATCTTCACCAGTATCGAGCAGGTGCAAGTCGATCCCGGCAGATTTCAACCGCCAGCAACATACGCCGCAAGAGCTCTGATCCCTCAGGGGCCCTGAACGAACTCGGCGAGAAGCGCCTGGTCTACGACATCCACGATCCGGGCCTGCCGGAAGCTACCTGCCGGCGCCGGGGGAGTTCCTTGCGGAAAAACAACTCGGGAAAAATCCGGGGCCAAGCCGCGGCCGTCCGATTCGATATGGACTTCTTCGATGCGCCCCAACTTCGCGGCCAAATGATTGACCAATGCCTTTTCTCCTGCCGCTCGCAGGGCCGCCGCCCTCGCCTTCCGCACTGATTTAGGCATCGACGGCATTCGGGCCGCCGGAGTTCCCGAGCGCTCCGAATAAGGGAAGACGTGCAAATGGACCAGTCCGCAGTCGCCTATGAGCTCGAGCGAATTCCGGAACATTTCCTCTGTTTCCGTAGGGAAGCCCGCGATCAGGTCCGCACCGATGGCTGCCCCCGGGCGAAGTCTCCGCAGTCGTTGCGCAACTTCGACGGACTGCGCCCGGCTGTGACGACGCTTCATGCGCTTGAGGATCATATCGTCACCTGATTGCAGGGAAAGATGAAAATGAGGCATCAGGCGCTCCTCCTCTGCAACAGCCCGCCAGAGATCTTCGTCAATTTCGCACGGGTCGACCGAAGAAATCCGCAACCGTCGCAAGCCGGGGACCTCGTGAAGCACCCGTCGCACGAGCCCGCCCAGCGTGACATCCACGCCCAGGTCCTGACCGTAGGAAGTCAGATCCACCCCGGAGAACACAACCTCTCCTACGCCGGCCAAAATCAACTCTTGCACCTGAGCGACAACCTGTGCCACCGGCACGGATCGCGCCGGCCCCCGCGCGTAGGGAATGATGCAGAAGGTGCATCGGTGGTCGCAACCATTCTGGACCTGCAAAAACGCCCGCGTCCGACTCTCGAATCCAGGCAACAAATGGCCGGCGGTCTCCCGCACTTGCTGGATATCCGCCACCGATACTCTCGGCTGATCGGGTCGCGGCAACCAGCTAGCGGGAGCCATCTTTTCGGCATTTCCCAGAACCCGAGTCACCTCGGGCATGGCTGCGAATTTTTCAGCGGCGAGCTGCGCCGCGCATCCGGTCACCACGATCGAGGCCGACGGATTCTCTCGGCGCGCCCGACGAATGGCCTGTCGCACTTGACGCTCTGCTTCAGCAGTGACCGCGCAGCTATTCACAATCACCACGTCCGAGAGTCCCGCATCGAGCGCATGGCGACGCATGACTTCGCTTTCGTAGGCGTTCAAACGACAGCCAAAGGTGAGAACCTCGACAGAGCTTCCCGAGGAATCCTCCGGAGCACCAACGGACGATGTCGCCGGCAACTCGCAAACCGGCGAAGGACTCGTCGCCTCAGTGCTCGATATGGAGCGGTTCGTACCGGCCATCTTCCAGATCTCCGAAGATATCATCCACTTCCGGATGCGTGACCGGATCGCCGGACTCGTCCATCAAAAGATTCTGCTCGGAAACGTAGGCGGTGTAATGGGTCTTCTCGTTCTCCGCGAGGAGATGGTAGTAGGGCTGATCCTTCTTCGGGCGAATCTTCTCCGGAATCGCCTCCCACCATTCATCGGTATGATCAAAGGTCGGATCGACATCGAAAATCACACCACGGAAGGAAAGGAATCGGTGGCGAACAACCTCTCCGATTCGAAATTTGGCCTCGCGCGCAAGCATCCTCCCGTGATGTTAGATACCGGAAGCGTCCTCTTCAACGCGCCGAGACCACTTATCTCAGGAGTTTTCCTTGCGGTGGGCGAGGCCATAGACCTCCCGGCGGGATAATCCCAGCTCCTCCGCCACGGCACGGGC
The DNA here is from genome assembly GCA_029248525.1 of Candidatus Binatia bacterium. Lineage (NCBI taxonomy): Bacteria > Candidatus Binatota > Binatia (SeqCode) > Binatia bacterium. The sequence goes on along the minus strand of JAQWJE010000008.1, from coordinate 55,177 downwards.
GGCTCGTGATGGGCTTTCCCCTTCCGCCAGACGCTTTGCCAGTCGCTCCTCCGCCTCCACGAGCCGGCTGGCGGAGTCGTCATCCGTCGCGGCCCGCCCGATCCCCAGAACGATCTCGCCACGGATCGTGGGCGCCTCGCGGAAGTGCTGCTCCAACGAGGCCAGCGTACCACGGCGGATTTCCTCATATTTCTTGGTCAACTCCCGACCAACTACCGCTGGACGGTCACCGAGAATATCGGCGAGATCCTGCAATGCCCCAGGAAGACGACGAGCGGTCTCGAAAAGAACCAGGGTATCCTTTTCCATCTTCATTTCGGCAATTGCATCCCGACGGGCTTTGGCACGCGCGGGCAGGAAGCCGACAAAACGGAACCGATCGGTCGGCAGACCGGAAGCGGCCAACAGAGCCAATGGCGCCGATGCCCCGGGGACCGGGACCACCTGGAGCCCTTCGGCGGCGGCCACCGAGACGAGCCGAAACCCAGGATCGGCGACCAGAGGAGTACCCGCATCACTGACCAATGCCATGGATTCGCCAGCAACGACCCGCGCCACCAGTTCGGGAGCTCGCCTGCGCTCGGTCGCGTCATGATAGGAGACCATCCGAGTCTTCAGTCCGAGGTGCGAAAGAAGTTTCCCCGTTCTTCGGGTATCTTCCGCCGCAATGAAATCGACCTCGCCCAAAATCCTTACGGCGCGCAGAGTGATATCTTCCAGGTTCCCGATCGGGGTGGCGACAATAAAAATCACCCCCGGATCGGGCATTACAGGCCCCAGTCCCGCGCGTAGCGGAAATCACGATCGATCGTTCGTGCCGAGATCTTGGCAATCACCGGCAGACGGCGCTTGAACTGCGACCGCTGCACCCGACGGGCTACCTTGTCGACAAAATCAGCGGCAAATCCTGCTTGCAGCAGTTCGTCGCGAGCGTAGCGTTGATCGACCATCGCGTAGAGCAATCGGTCGACCTCCGCGTAGGAGAATCCCAGGTCATCCTCGTCGGTCTGGCCCGGCGTCAAATCGGCCGAGGGCGCCTTGTCGATAATCGAATCGGGAACGCCGAGTGCTCGCGAAAGCTTCCAGACCTGCGTCTTGTAGAGGTCTCCGATTGGATTGATGGCCGAAGCCATATCCCCGTGCAGAGTCCCGTAACCCAAAAGCAACTCGGTCTTGTTACTCGTACCCAGAACCAATCCACCTTGGCGTGCCGAGTGGTCATAGAGAATCGTCATCCTCTCGCGCGCCATCTTGTTTCCGCGACGCATCACATCTGCTTCCGGAAACTGACTGAAATATGCATCGATCTGCTCGGAGATTTCGATGGTGCTCGTTTCGATGCCCGTGGCCGTCGCCAGCGCGGCCGCATCCGAGAGGCTCTCCTTGCTGGAGAGTTTGTAGGGCATCAAAATTCCCAGAACGTTTTCGGGTCCAAGCGCCCGTGCCGCCAGCGCCGCCGAGAGCGCGGAATCCACGCCACCCGAAAGACCGACCACCACCTTCTCGCAACCTGTCTTGCCCACCTCGTCGGCGAGGAACTTCACCAGAACGGTCTCGAGAAGTGATAAATTCGAGGGCAATTCAAATTGCGGATTCACTTCCGGGGATTGCGTCATTGCCGCCCCCGCAGAATTCGATCGAGCTCACGAGCCGTGAGATCGAGATCTTCATCTCGAAGCACCGGTGCCACGATTCTCCGGCGTCGCGCCGCTGCCAGGTCGACCTCGGCACAGACCATCGCGGCTTCATAATATGGCGCCTTTACCAAAACCTCGCCATCGGGCCCGACAATCTCGGAGCCGCCCCAAAAGCCGACACCATCCTCGAAACCGACCCGGTTCGCATAGAAGACAAACAAACCATAGACCTGAGCCGTTGCTCGCGTGAAGAGCTCCCAGGTGCGAGCATTTTTGTCGCAGTCCTCATCCTCGGCCATTCCCTGCGCCGGGCTCGACGACGGGCAGACCAGAGCAAGAGCGCCGTCCAGCGCGGCCAGATAGCTGGTCGAAGGATGCCAGAAATCCTCGCAGACCAAGGTTGCGACACGGGCAACCGCGGCATCGTGCGCGACAATCCGGCGGCCTCTTGCGAAGTAGCGATTCTCGTCAAACATCCCGTAAGTCGGCAGGTAGACCTTCCGGTGGACGTGGCTGATCTCACCGTCCTCGAACCAGACCGCGCTATTATAGAATTGGAAGTCGGGCGACTCCTCCACAAGGCCGGCAACGAACGCCGTCCCCTTGGACATCTCGCGGAGCTTGCGAGCAATCGGACCATCAAGGCGAGTCGCCACCTCCGAGACATCGTCCTTGAGATGGTAGCCGGTCAGGCTGAGTTCAGGAAAAACCAGCAGATCCGCGCCGAGACCGGAGGCCTCGCGAATTTGTTCTGCATAGGTCTCGAGGTTCGTCTCAACGTCGGCAAGGCGCGGACTGACCTGAGCTAGGGCAACGGTGAATCGATCGGCCATACCCTACCCTACCACAGGAAAACACGGCGCTCGATAACCCGTACGAGGTCCTGATCCCGACCGGCCGAAGCCCTCACCCGATAAAGAAATGGGCGGAGCGGTCAGCGAGATCAGCCAGCGGCGCCCAGTAAACCCCCAACACAAGAGTCGCCACGGCCAGCACCCCGAGGAGCACTCCGTTGTGACGGTCCAGCACGACGGGGCCTTCCCCACCTTCGGGTTCCACAAGGAACATCGTCCGAACGATCTTCACATAATAGAAGAGCGACAAGACGCTGTTGAGAACGCCCGCAATTGCCAGAAGGTAGAGTTCGCGCTGGATGACGGCGGCAAAGAGGTAGAACTTGCCGATAAATCCGGCAAAGGGCGGCAGTCCGGTGAGCGAGAAAAGGAAGATCGCCATCGCCGTCGCCGGCAGAATACCGCCGCGCCAGGCAAGCCCGCGGAAACTGTCCAAGTCATCACGACCGGACTGATTGGCTACGATCATCACGACCAGGAACGCGCCCAGATTCATGATGTAGTAGATGGCGAGATAGAACAGCATCGCGCTCAATCCGTCTCCGGTGAGCACCACGAGTCCCATCAGAAGATAGCCCGCGTGAGCGACACTCGAATAAGCCAACAGGCGCTTGACGCTTTTAGTTTGATTGAGAGCGGCGAGATTCCCGAAGGTCATTGTGACGATCGAAATCGCGAGCAACAAATTCGTCCAATCGACACCGCCGACCAATTCATACACCCCACCACCGCTCGGAATCGCCACAGCGGTAAAGAAGAAGCGAATCATCAGGGCGAAGCCCGCAGACTTGGAGCCCACGGCCAGAAATGTCGCCACCGGAATCGGTGCACCCTGATAGATATCTGGCGCCCACATATGGAAGGGAAACGCCGAAACCTTGTAGCCAAAACCGGCAAGCGTGAGGACCAGCCCTACAAAAAGGGGCAACGACGAACCATCAGACGCGGCCAATGTATTTTGGATTGTGGCGAAATCCAGGCTCCCGGTGAGCCCGTAGATCCAGCTCATGCCGTAGATCATCGTCCCCGAAGCCACCCCACCGTAGATGAGATATTTCAGAGACGCTTCACTCGCCCGACGACTATGCAGCGCGTAACCGCACAAGACGTAAGAGGCCAGACTCACAAACTCCAGCGCGAGATAGCCCATCAGCAAATTGGTCGCCGATGCCATAAAAAGCATGCCCAGCGTCGCTGCCAGAAGAATGGCGAAATACTCACCCTGGTTCACCCGACGGACCTCAACCGAGCCCAGAGACATCCAGACAGCCGCAAACCCGCAGAGAGCGAGCAGAATTTTGAAGAACTGACCGTACTCGTCGTAGACCACCTGACGATGGAATAGAGAGTGGATATCTCCTGCTTCCGGCATCGAAAAAGCCAGCATTGCGACCACAACGCCAATAGCCACCAATGCCAACCGGCCGACGACCTGCTTGTTCACAACAACGAGATCGACGATGAAGAGTGCTACCACCGACAAGGCGAGCACTATTTCAGGCACGCTGTAGGCGAAACTCGCGATATTCCCTAAATCTGCCATGGAGTCTTCCCGACCGTCCAGTTTCACACCCTAAGGGTGTGCGACAGTGGCGGTCGATGCGATCGCCGCCCCTCCCTGTTTCGCAGCGACGAGCACGCCGTTGAGGTGGGTCAAGGAAACATCGATCAACTCGAGAATGGGTTGGGGATAGACACCGAGAACGATGACAATCACCGCGAGGGGAGCCAGTGTGGCCACTTCACGCAGACTGATATCGGGCAGATCCAGATATTTCTCGTTCGGAGGACCCAGATACACTCGCTGCAGCGCCCAGAGCATATAGCCGGCGGTCAAAACGACCGCGCTTGCCGCAACAATGGTCAGCTTGGGATAGTTCTGCCAACCACCAATCAGGACGAGGACCTCGGAAACAAAAGCCGACAACCCGGGGAGGCCCATTGCTGCGAAAAACGCCAACGCGGTCCAACCCGTATAGAAGGGCATGATTTGCGCGATGCCGCCGAAACCATTGATTTCGCGGTGATGCGCGCGGTCATAGATCACACCCACCAGAAGGAAGAGCATCGCGGTCACGGTGCCGTGGTTGAACATCTGCAGAACGGCGCCGTCGATGCCCTGCTGGGTCAGCGTGGCCATCCCGAACATCACGTAACCCATATGACTGATGGAAGAGTATGCGATCAGCTTTTTGAGATCCGTCTGCGCCATGGCGCACAGGGCCCCGTAGACAATATTCCAAACCCCCAGAGCGACCAGGCAATAGAAAGCAAATTCGACTGTCGCCTCGGGGAATAGCGGGTAATTGATACGCAGGATCCCGTAGGTGCCCATTTTCAGGAGCACGCCGGCCAGAATGACCGAGACGGCGGTTGGTGCTTCCACGTGCGCATCCGGCAGCCAGGTATGGAAGGGAAATGCCGGCACCTTGATCGCGAAGCCGATGAACAAAGCCACCCAGGCAAGCCGCTGGAAGGTAATGGAATAAGTCGGCGCTCGCTCAGCGAGGACCAGAAGGTCAAAAGTGTAGGGCTCGCTGTAGAAATATAGAGCCAGCATCGCGACCATCATCAGGACCGAGCCGACCATCGTGTAGATGAAGAATTTGATCGCTGCGTATTCGCGTCTGGGTCCGCCCCAGATGCCGATCAGGAAGTACATCGGCAGCAGCATCACTTCCCAAAAAACAAAGAAGAGGAAGAAATCGAGTGCGCAGAAGACACCCATCATTGCCGTATCGAGCAAGAGGAAGAGCGCAAAATATGCCTTGACTGCCTTGTCGATATTCCAGGAAGCCAGCAGGCAGATGGGGCAAAGCAGCGCCGAGAGCAGCACCATGGTGATGGAGACACCGTCGATGCCCACAAAGTATTGGATATTGAAGGACGGGATCCACTCCGCGCGCTGCACGAACTGCATCGCGATCGTGGTTCGATCAAACTCCTGAAAAATACCCACCGCGAGCAGGAGCGGCGGTATGGTGAAGCCGATGGCTACCGTTTTGATGAGCTTGTCGGCCTTTGAAGGCAGAAAGAGCAGCACCACCGCACCCAGCAGGGGGGTAAAGATCATCCAGGTCAGAACGTTATCCGGCATTTTTCGTAATCCCGATCACATCAAGCGGACGAACATGACGACAACCACGCCGATCACGATCGCATAGAGATAAGAGTAGATGTGCCCTGTCTGGACAACGCGAACGCGCTCTCCAATCCAGAGGGAAACAGCTCCTACGCCGTTCACCGCACCATCCACGATGTATTTGTCGAAAGCGCTCTCAACAAGCGCCGCTTGCCGCACGACCCAAGCCGCGCCATTCACGATTCCATCGACCACCACGCGATCGAATGCTGCAAGGATTCCGGCGATCGCCACCGTTCCTCGAATAACCGTCGCTTCGTAAATCTCGTCGACGTAATATTTGTTGAACAGGACCCGGTGGGGGACACCCGCCAGAATCTCGCTGAAGCGCTCCGGCGCAATCGCCTTTCTTTCGTACATCATCCAGGCGAGGAAGATCCCGAAGAACGCCACCGCGACCGACAATCCCATCAGGATATATTCGAAAGGATCATGCGCCACATGATGCGCCACCTCGGCAACATCATGGGCCAGATGGCCGGCAACAGCCGCTACCCCGTGACCGGTACCGTGAGCAGCGGCGGCCGCGCCGTGCCCTCCGCCCGCATCGAGGACGGGAGCCAGCCAGGTCGAAAAGACATGCGAGCCACCGAGTGCACCGGGCACGTTGAGGAAACCTGTGAGCAAGGCGCCGGCAGCGAGGATCAACAAGGGCACGGTCATCCAGAGCGCTGATTCATGCGGGACATGGGCACCATGGTGTCCATGCTCGTGATCTTCGCCGTGCTCGTCTATTTCTTCGTGGTCCTGGTGGTGTCCGCCGCGATATTCTCCGAAAAAGACCATGAAGACCTGTCGGAACATATAGAAAGCGGTGAACCCCGCCGCGATGCTGCCCAACGCCCAGAAGATCGGGGACCCATGCGGGCTCGACCAGGCTTTCCAGAGAATTTCATCCTTGGAGAAGAACCCGGCGAACGGCGGGATCCCCGAGAGAGCCAAGGTCGAGACAAGGAAGGTCAGGTAAGTCAGCGGCATATACTTCTTCAGGCCGCCCATATTTCGCATATCCTGCTCGTGATGCAGGGCATGGATAATGCTCCCGGAACCAAGAAAGAGACAGGCTTTGAAGAAAGCGTGTGTGAAGAGGTGAAAGACACCTGCATCGTAGGCGCCGACACCCATGGCGATAAACATGAACCCGAGCTGGGACACCGTCGAGTAGGCCAGAACTTTCTTGATATCCCACTGCGCGACGCCGATCGTGGCGGCAAAGAGAGCGGTCGCTGTCCCGATCGACGCAATGACCGTCAACGTGTCCGGGGCCATATCAAAGAGAAAGTTCAGCCGGGCGATCATATAGACGCCCGCGGTCACCATCGTCGCAGCATGGATCAGGGCCGACACCGGGGTCGGGCCCGCCATCGCGTCGGGAAGCCATACGTACAGGGGAATCTGGGCTGACTTGCCGCTCGCGCCAACAAAGAGCATCAGCGTGATGAAAGTTGCCGCGCCAAAGCCGAGAATCGTCTCGCCTTGGAGATGCTGGACGGATCCCTGCAACTCGCGAAAGACGAGAGTCCCTGCCCCATGCGCATCCAGAACCCAGAAGAGGCCGAACATCCCCAGAACGAAACCAAAGTCACCGATACGGTTGACGACAAAGGCCTTCATCGCGGCAGAGGCGTTGGCCTTCTCCTTGTACCAGAAGCCGATCAGTGCGTAGGAGCAGAGCCCTACACCTTCCCAACCGACAAAGAGCGTCAACAAGCTGTCGCCGAGAACCAGAGTCAGCATCGCCCCCATGAAAAGGTTCAGGTAGGCGTAAAATCTCCAGAGGCTTGGTTCGTCATCCATATAGCCCCACGAGAAGAAGTGAATGAGACCGCCGATGCCGGTGATCACGAGCAGCATTACGGATGAAAGTGGGTCGACCCACCAGGCCAGATTGACCTTCAAGCTGCCGACGTGAATCCAACGCGACATATCGTCGAGAAGGAATCTCTGGTCGGGTTCAAGTCCGAGCAGTTGCGTGAAAGCCATGACAGCGAGCGCGAAGCTCGCGACCACGGGCAGGCAGGCAATAAAACCTACGGCAGGTCTGCCGAAGCGCTTCTGGATATGAAATCCGAGCAACCCGTTGATGGAAGCACCGATCAACGGAATCAGAATGATCCAGCGGAGATAGTCGACATGTATCGGGTCTGTCACGATCGTCTCCGTTCCTAGCCCCGAAGGGTATCCGTGGCCTCGAGATCAATTGTCTCGAATTTGCGATAGATCCCGAGAACAATCGCCAGACCGATAGCCGCTTCGGCCGCCGCGAGCATGATCACGAAGACAGAAAAGATCTGGCCATCAATCGTGCCCCCGCCGAAGCGGGCAAAAGCGATATAGTTGATATTGGCTGCATTCAGAATCAGCTCGATGCCCATCAGGACACCGATCGCATTCCGGCGCGTCAAAACAGTAAACAACCCGCATAGAAAAATCGCGAGGCTGGTCAGCAGGTAGTGATGGAGACCGATCTCCAGAACGAAGGCAGGAAGCTGCATCAGTCTCTCAGCTCTTTGCGGGACAAAACAACCGCCCCGATCAAGGCGGTCAAAAGGACGACTGACGCAAGTTCGAAGGGCAGGAGATAGTCGGTAAGGAAGGCCTCACCGATCCGATAAGTCGTCGGCAGAGCCTCGGGCACGGCAGCTGTAAACCAATTCCCCTGCACGACCGCGTAGGACATTGCCGCGCCGGTCGCGAGCACCAGAAGGCTGGCCGGGAGCCAGCCCACCGAGCGGTTGGAGACGTTGATGTCGGAAATTTGGTGGGTGAGCATGATGGCGAAGAGCGTCAGAACCAGAATCCCGCCGACGTAAACGAGAACCTGTACGACAGCGACAAAATCGGCAGCCAGGAACGCATAGATCCCGGCGGCGCCGATGAGTGTGCCCATCAAGGCAAATGCCGCGTACACCACATTCTGTGAGAGGGCGACACCCAGGGCACACAGGATAGTCAGCCCGGCGATGAGGTAAAATAGTGCCGCGTAGATCAACGCAAGATCTCCTGCCGAATGGGAACGTCTTGATTCAAGGCTAAGTCTCCCAATGTCCTTCAGTTGTCCTTCGGAGTCGCGAACTCATCGAGATACCTCAGGCCACGCTTGAGGATCGGAGCGACTTCGGGGTCCGTTTCGGGTTCCTTGGAAACCTTGTAAGCCGAAACGGGAGCCTTGACGTAACGCCGAATCAAGCTCTCGAGGGAATAATCCGACCCCTCGAACTCAGGCGTATGGTGGATGGACCCGGTCGGACATGGCTCCGAGCACAGCCCGCAGTACATGCATTTGGCGATATCGATATCGAATCGCTCCAGTACCATTTCCTTGGTTTGCTTGTTCTTCTTGGCCTCGATCACGATGCAATCGATCGGGCAGGCCCTCTCGCAAGCCAGGCAGCCAGTGCAGATCTCGAGGTCCACATCGAGAATGCCGCGGTAGCGGAAAGGAAGTTGGTCCTGAATCGGGATATCGATCCGATCCGGATATTGAATCGTGAAAGGCTTTCGCACGAAATGGGAGGCCGTGATGGTCATCCCCTCGAAAATCGTCGCGATAGTCTCGCGGATATTTGCAAAATAACCGGCCATGAAATGATCCTAAATAAATGGGCTGAGGTGAATTTCGGGCTTGGCGCGACGCAAATGAAACGCCACCCGTCGAAAGAAGTAAACAACCACACCCACGCCGAGTCCGAAAAGCGTCAGACTCACCAGCAGGTTCCCCTGAGGGAAAAGCACAAAGTAGAGCATCGCGCAGATCAGGTTCACAAAGGTCATTGGCACGAGATATTTCCAGCACAGGGTCATCAACTGATCCACACGAACGCGCGGCAACGTGCCGCGGATCCACATGCAGAGAAATACGAGGAAATACGTCTTGATAAAAAAGCTGAGACATTGAGCGATGCCCAGCAATACTGCGTTCTCGGTGAATGCGGGCACCTGCCAGCCGCCCAGGAATAGCGTCGCGCAAATCGCGCCGATCACGTAGAGGTTGCCCCACTCCACGAGGAAAAAGAGCAGATTCCGGAGGCCGCTATATTCGGTAAAGGCACCAGCCACCAGCTCGGACTCAGCCTCCGGCAAATCAAAGGGAGTGCGGTTTCCTTCAGCGAGAAGAGAAACAAAGAAGATAAAGAACGCGATCATCAGGAAGGGATTGGAGAACATATACCAATTCCACGGCGCCCAGCCCTGCTGCTCGATGATTCCCTGCATGCTGAGGGTGCCCGAGTAGATCACGACCGTGACCACCGCCAAGCCCGCCGGGATCTCGTAGGAGATGATCTGAGCTGCGGAACGAATGCCACCGAGCAACGCCCATTTGTTGTTCGAAGACCAGCCGGCCATCAGAATCCCGACAACCACCAGAGCCGTCACCGCCGTAATATAGAGGATGCCGACATTGAGGTCCGCGACAATCACGCCCTGCGCGAACGGAAGCGCGGCAAACGCCGCAAAGAAGCCCATCATGGCGAGGTAGGGAGCAGCCTTGAACAAGGGCGCGTCGGCCTCCTCGGGAATGAGGTCCTCTTTCATGATATTTTTCAGGCCATCGGCCAGCCACTGCAGGAAGCCCTGAGGTCCAACTCGGTTGGGTCCCACGCGCGACTGGATTCGCGCCCAGATTCGCCGCTCGGCCCAGCTGAAGATGCCCGCGTTGAGCATGATGAAGTTGAGCACGAGGAAGGCAAATAGCGCCACCACGAGCGCATATCCCAGCTCGACCGGCATCCCCGTGAGTAGCCCCCCGTGGAGCAAGCTGTCAGCAAATCCCTGCATCGTTCCTTTGACCTTTGCCAGACCGACCGCGCCTAGCGGTCGACCTCCGGCGCCACGATATCAAAACTGGCGATGACTGCGACCAAATCGGCAATCATCAATCCCTGCGACACTTCCTCGATGATCGCCATGGCGGAATAGGATCCGGTGCGGATATGTGTGCGCAGCGGGAAGGCCGAGCCATCACTGGCCACAAACCATCCCATATCGCCCCGCGATCCCTCGACACGAGCGTACACCTGACCCGCAGGCGGCCTGAAGGTTCTGGCGACTTTGGCAACAACCCCACCTTCGGGCATTCCTTCCAAAGCCTGGCGAACAATCCGGCAGCTCTGCTTGATCTCCTGCATCCGCACGAAATATCGGTCCCAGCAATCGCCCACGACACCTTTTTGCCCCGAACCAACAGGAACTTCGAAGTCGAATTCCGGATAGACGGAATAAGGGGCATCCTTTCGGACGTCATAGCAAACCCCCGACCCGCGCAAATTGGGTCCGACGAGGTTGTAGGAAATCGCGAGTTCCGCCGGGATAATGGCCACATTGGCCAAGCGCTCGACGTAAATCTTGTTGAACGAGATCAGTTCGTTGAACTCGTCGATCAGAGGCTCGAATCCATCAAGGAAGCCGAGAACCCGGCCGGCGAATCCTGAGGGAAGATCCCAGCAAACCCCGCCGATGCGCATATAATTGAAGGTCAGACGGGCGCCGCATAACTCTTCGAGAAGGTCGTTGATCTTCTCGCGTTCGCGAATGCCGTGCGTAAACGGAGTGATCGCTCCGATATCCATCGCCGTCGCTCCGACCGAGAGCAAATGGCTGGCGATCCGCCCCAGCTCTGACGCGATCACGCGGCAATATTCGCCGCGCCGCGGCACCTCAACACCACCGAGGGATTCACAGGCCATGGCCCACCCCTGGTTGCATTGCATCGCCGAGACGTAATCGACCCTGTCGGTATAGGGCATGAAGCCGTGATAGCCGACTTTTTCGGAGATTTTTTCAATCGAGCGGTGCAGATAACCAATATCCGGAATGGCTCGCCGCATGATCTCGCCGTCCGCCTTGACGACAAATCGAAGCACGCCGTGGGTAGAAGGATGCTGCGGCCCCATGTTCAGGGTCATCTCCTCGGTCTCAAGCCCCGCCGGGGTCTCGCGTTCGAGGTCGAGTTCAATCGAGGGAAGGCTCATAGCTTCAGAAGACTTTCTCGTCGGGTCGAAATTCCGTGGTACTCATCGGGCTCGACAAAATCCTTGCGCAACGGATGGCCAACCCAGTCTTCGGGCATCAGAATCCGGCGCAGATCCGGGTGCCCGACAAAGCGAACCCCCAAAAGATCAAAACATTCCCGCTCCAACCAATTGGCCGCTGGCCACACCCCGCAAGTTGTCGGCAAGGAGGGGTCGAGGCGAATCGTTCCGGCGCAAAGCGTCAGTTGGTGGCGAAATTTGTAGGAAAAAATATTGTAGTGGACCTGAATCTGATTCTCGTCCGGCAGATCGACGCCGGTCAGGTTCGACAGACAGTCCATCTGCAGGGATTCGTGGTCCCGCAAAAAGGTGCAAACCTCGGCGATCCGAGCGCCCTCAACCGGCAGCACCGGCCACTCTTCGGCTCCCAGTTCCTCACCGATTGCGTGGTCGAATTCGGCCCGCAGAGCATTGTGGATTTCAGCGGCTTCCATTTTAGGCGACGGCCTCGGCGGTGTCAGGCTTCTTGACCAGCCAGCGCTCCTGCTGGATCTTGTCCTGCAGCTTCAGGAGCCCTTCGGTCAAGGCCTCCGGCCGGGGGGGACATCCGGGAACGTAGACGTCGATCGGAATCACTTTGTCCACGCCGTCGCACACGGAGTAGGCGAGTTGAAAGAGGCCTCCGCAGTTAGCACAACTGCCCATGGAAACGGCGTATTTCGGATCGGGCATCTGCTCATAGAGCAGCTTGGTACGAAGTGCCATTTTCAGCGTCAGGGTGCCGGAGACGATCATCAGATCCGAGACGCGCGGCGTCGCTCGGGGAACCATACCAAACCGGTCGAGGTCCGAGCGGGGTCCACCGGTCTGCATCATCTCGATTCCGCAGCAGGCGAGTCCGAAGAGCATATACCAAACCGACGATTTGCGGGTCCAGTTCAAAAGGTCGTCCACCTTGGTGGTCACGACGGATTCGGGAAGCGTGTTGATCAACGACATGATCGATTTCCTCAGGCCTTGAGACTTGGTTCTTCTTTGATGACTGGCTTGAGCCATTCCAGATCCCGCTTGACCCAGACATAGACCAGTCCGAGAAACAGAATCCCCACGAAAACCAGGATTTCAGTAAAGACAAGCAGCCCCTGACCGTTCTCGACGAAAGGTCGAAAGGCCGTGGCTACCGGGTAGACGAACGCGACTTCCACATCGAAGATGACGAAGATCAGCGCGATTAGATAGAAACGGATATTGAAATTGATCCAGGCGCTGCCGGTGGGTGGCTCCCCGCACTCGTACGTGCTGAGCTTTTGACGCTCCGGGTTTGACGGCCGAAGCACGGAGCCGAGGGTCAGCATCAAGGCAGCTGTTACAGCCCCCAGCAGAAGCATCACGAGAACATTGGCAAAATCGAAGTTCACAAGCGCACCTTTTTCAGAATGGCGGTTGTAGTTATCACTCGGCTTCCCGTTACGTCAACGACGGGCACAACTGCCCCGAATGAGTCTTCCTAATAGTTTTCAGACAATCGACATGTACAGCCGACGGACCCTCTCTAACGCAGTCCCCCGAAGGTCGCCACGAAACGAGCCCCCCGACAGTCCGTACTCCGATGTCTAGCGAACAAATTCCTCTGATGCTTCCCCGAAGCCAACCTTTCTGGGAGGAAAATGTGCGAATCCCCGCTGAGGACTCGGAAAAGACGTTCGGAAGGGCTAAACCCAACCTTCATCATGGCAAAGTTTCCGTGGAATCTGGTTTTGGCAGTTATCGCCGCCACGCTTTTGGTGGCGGCAGCGCCCGCCTCGGCTGCCGTTCTCGGTGGCGTTGCCGAACCCTACGCCCGAAGCTTGCAGGCAAAAGACCCTGACTTCGCGGCGATTCCGCCCCTGGACTGGGTCGACAACCGGACCGCAGAAATGCAGGAGTGGCTGGCCAATCGCCAAATACACCTCGGTTTGGGTTTCTCGGCGGCCTATATCTGGAACGCCAACGACCCCTTCAACGGCAAAAATACTCTGCGACCATTGGCCGACAATGCAAATTCCGTCGCCTTTGAGCTTTTCCAGCTCGAATTGGGCCTGAATCCGAATCCTGACTTCGGCGAACTGGGCTTGAACGTCAAATTGGATGCCGGACGATTCGCCCGCCGGATCAAGGCCGATTGGAATGGCACGGGCCTGATTCCCGATACCACCTGGGAATATAATGACGTGGAGTTTCAGGAAGCGTGGCTCGCCTTCAACATCAAACTGGGGAAGGGACTGCTCGTAAAAGCGGGCCGACTGACCACGCTGCTCGGGGCCGAGGTCCTGGAACCTTGGAAAAACGTCAACTTTTCCCGCTCCTTCCTGTTCGGCTACGCCATCCCGCGAACCCACACGGGTGCGTATGCGACCTATCAGGTGACCGATATGATCGCCCTGACGGGCGGCGCGGTGGTGGGCTGGGACAACGTCGAGGACAACAACCATAGCGCCAGCGGAATCGGCCAATTGGCCATCCGCCCAAATGAAAAGTTCCAGCTCTATATGAGCGGGATCATCGGTCCTGAACAGACCTGCCTGCCCAACCCCGGGGCCGTGCCACCTCTTTCTGGCCGGTATTGCAATTCCAATAACCGCGGCGTCGTCGATGTCGTCATCGGGATGACCCCTCTGCCCGGCCTGAACTTCACCCTGAACTACGACTTCGGGAGCGAGAGTGGCGCCAGTGTGAGGAAGCCCGGCAAGCACGCCAGCTGGTCCGGATTCTCGGGAATTGCCAGCTACACATACAATCGATGGCAGGCCGGCTTGCGCGGGGAATGGTTCCAGGACGGCCAGGGCGCTCGAACCGGGGTTCCGCAAACCCTTTGGGCGGTTTCACTCGATGCACGGGTCTTCCTCTCGGATGGGCTCTATCTGCGCAGCGAGTACCGCCACGATGAGTCCGATCGCGCGGTATTCACGGGCAATACACCCAACAAACTCTTCAGCGGGCAGGATACAATCGCGATCGAAATCGGATATTCTCTCTAATTTAAGCTGCCCGCATTGAAAGCGGATCGGGCCGGAGGTACCCCAGCGCCATGTCGACCGGTCGTCTCGTCATCGTTACCGGGAAAGGTGGCGTCGGAAAAACCACAGTCGCTGCCGCCCTCGCCGCAGCCGCGGCGGAAGAGGGACAACGAGCGCTGCTCCTCGAGATCGCACGACCAGGCCGCCTCGCCTCCGTGCTGGGCACATCGCCCCTCGAGTCGGAACCACGCGAAATCCGATCCAACTTGTCGGCCGCGGAACTCGACGAAGAACTCTGCATTCGGTCCCTGATCCAAAAATTGGTCCCGATCCGAATGCTCTCCGAGCGATTGCTCTCAAGCCGAAGCTTTCAGGTTCTCTGCGCCGCGATCCCGGGAATTCTCGAGGCCGCCCTTCTCAATCGCGTGCGCCAGTACGTCGAGCGCACAACGGCGGGGGTCTCCGACTTTGACCTCGTCGTCCTCGATGCCCCCGCCAGCGGACACTCCGTGCCGCTGCTCGCGGCACCTCGCAGCCTTGCGAATCTGAGCCTGCTCGGCCCTCTGGCCGAAACGCTGCGCCGCACGGATCAATTGATGAACGACCCGGCCCGCACCGCAGTGGCCGTCGTCGCCATTCCGGAGGACTGGGCCGTAGCAGAGGCCCGCGAACTCCGCGGCGCATTGGCGGCACTGCAAATCCCTCTACTCCCGCCCATCCTGAACCGCGTCTGGCCGCGCCGCTTCACCCAGAACGAAGAACGCGCACTGAATGCAGCCCGCGAGGACGACAGCATCGACCCAAGCCTCCTTCTCGCAGGCGATCTATTCCGCTTCCACCGACTTCAGGCGCAAGAGGCGGCACGACAACTCAAACAGGATGCTGGCGAGCGCCCGCTGGAACTGCCCCTTCTTTTTGGCGAAGGGATGGCCCTGAGCGATCTCGTCCCCTTGCAGGTTCTCCTGCGCTCGCTGGTGATCCATGCTTGACGATCTCCTTGACGGCACTCGCGTCGTTGTCCTGCTCGGCGCCGGAGGGGTCGGCAAGACGACAACCGCCTCCGCGTTGGCTGTCGCCGCGGCACAACGAGGACTTCGCGTGGTTGTGCTCACAGTCGACCCGGCCGCCCGCCTCAAGGATGCTCTCGAACTTCCGGACGAACCCGGCACCCTGCACAGAGTCCCCCTTCCGGACGACGCAACCGGAACACTCGACGCGATCTTGCTCGACGCCAAGGGGCTGTTCGACAATCTCGTCCGACGACTTTCCGGTGGCAGCACCCTCGCGACCGCTATCCTGGAAAACCCGATTTATCGCAATGTTGCCGGGGCTTTTGCCGGTTCGGATTCATATATGGCTCTGGAGCAACTTCTGGAGATCGCCGAAGATGATCGGTTTGATCTGGTGGTCGTCGACACCCCTCCAGCAACGCACGCGCTCGAACTCTTCGATGCGCCCGACCGGATCCTCGCCCTTCTCGAATCCAATGCGTTGGACTACCTCAGCGAACCGCTCCGCCTTGTCGGGGCCGCCACCGGCAGAATCGCGCAAGGGATTCTGACCACGCTGGTTGTCGCTCTCGAGCGGATGACCGGGATGCATTTGATGCGGGACATCTCTCAATTGGCCACCGACTTCGCCACCATCGCTCCGGCGTTTCGTCAACGCGCCGAGGCGATTCGAGATCTTCTGCACGGCGAGGAAACCCGCTTTGTTCTGGTATCAGCACCCGAGCCTCATATCGCGCCCGAGCTGCTCACCTTTGCCCATCAGGTCGACCAGGCCGGCATCCCGATCGACAGCGTGATTCTCAATCGCGTCTTCGATCTGGCCTACCTCGGCAGTGCGGGAGATTTACCTCTCGATCCGGAGACGAAAACGAATCGCAAGCCGGCGGGATGGAGCGCTGGCCTCGCGCGTAAACTGGTTCAATGCAACCGTGATCTGGAAATGGTCGAGGACGAACAACGCCGGTGGATCAGCGAACTCCGCGATGGCATGCAGGCCGTTGGCACTCACCCCGAGGCCAGACTCTGGATGGAACTACCTACGCTGACGCCCGCACCAACGACGCTGCGTGGCGTACAGGCGATCGCCGCGCGGCTCGGGCACTCCGATCCGCAAAATCAGGAACCGAGCCTCTAGTCGGAGGAAGCCACCGAGCTGCCGGGACGCGGTCGTTGGGTGCGCCGCGGCGCCGGTCGTTTTTTCGGCGCCCGATCGGCGAGAAGGCGGTCCACCTTGATATTCAGGTTCACCAAACTCCCCTGCAGGCTCTCGATCTGTGATTCAAGGTTCGCAATATCGGCCCGGGAAGGCAGGTTCAAAGCGGCGAGGATGCTCTGCAGATTTTTGTCGAATTGCCCGCGGGTCTGCATGGCTCGACGCAAGGCGACAGACAGGGCTTCCCCGATCTTCGGGTTCTGCAAAATTTCTTCGACCAGGCGGAGCACCTGCCCTTCCCCGGCCCCGAAAAGCCACTGCAAGATGCTCTCCGGTTCCTTTTCTCGGTCTGCCATACCCAACCTTCCCTTCGGCGCTCGCCAGACGCGGCGTCTTCCCCTACAGTGATTCCGACTGCGGGGTCAAGTTTTGGATACCTTAGCCTACACCATGAGCCTACCCACATTATTGTTTCTGATCATGCCCGGACTGCCGCCGGAGACCATGATCGGCACCGGGATCAGCATGCTCATCACTTTTGCATGCCTCTGTCTCGCACTGGCGCGCGCCAATGGTCGGTCCGGGATGCTGTGGACGATCGGGGGGCTTTTTTTTGGCGCCTTCGCTCTGGGTGCGCTCTGCTTGCAGATCGATCGCCAAAGCGACTGAAAAGAACGCTCAACTTCCGGCCGGCACCGCCTCGGCCACGGCAAAAGCCATCGCGATACCCTCTCCATGCGAGAGCGAAAGGTGGATTGCGGTGATCCCTCGCCGCTCGGCCGTCACGGCAGCGGCCCCTCGCAATCGGACATCCGGCTGACCGGTTTCTTGCCGAAACACCTCGATATCCTGCCAACCGGCGTCCTTGCCCCACCCCACGCCCAGAGCCTTCATCACCGCCTCCTTGGCAGCGAAGCGCGCCGCGTAACTCTGACCACGCACCCTGCCGCGGGACTCGCAATAAGCGATTTCAGCCGGAGAGAAGACCCGCTCGCAGAATCGATGGCCCCTCGGGCCGTCGACCGCCAGCATTGTGCGATCGATGCCGGCCAGATCGACACCTGTTCCGATAATCATCGACTCAACAAGCCCCGCAACTCACGCAGGATGCGACATCGCATGGCGCGGTCTCGCGCTCGAGCAGAGCCTTGCGCCACTCGGTCAGCAAATATTTCTTCGACACATTATGGTCGATGAAATCCCAGGGGAGGTCTTCATCTGCCGAGAATCGCCGCTCCACGAATTCCGATGGTGGCGGACAATCCCCTAAACCGCCGTCCAGATTAGCCTCACGGATGACCGGCCAGAACTTGCCCCCCCGCTCGTGTACCGCTTCCAGAATCAGGCCAACTCGTCGGTCTCCTCGCGAAAGCAGAGCCTGCCAATAGGCCTCCCGCGGCGACTCCAGATCCACAGTTGCGCCGGGTATGGTCGCTGCTTGACGTTGCAGGAGCTTCGCACGGTGGCGCACCTCCTTCAGCGGCGCCATCGGCTCCCATTGGAGCGGCGTCCAGGGCTTGGGCACGAACGGGTTGATCGAAAGGGTGATCCGCCCGACCCCACTGAGACGCTCGCGAATCTTCCGTGCCAATTCGATGAGAGAGAGAACATCCTCATCGGTTTCTGTGGGAAGCCCGATCATCGAATAGAGCTTCATGGCAGGCACCCCGCCTTCCGCCAGCAACCCTGCGGCGCGAAGGATTTCTTCTTCCGTGAGATTCTTGTTGATCAGTCGGCGCAGGCGCTCGCTGCCCGCCTCTGGAGCGACTGTCACTGACCGCGTCGCACCCTGCCCCAGCGCGGAGGCCAGCTCGGGACTGATCATATCGGCCTTCAAAGATGAGGGCGATGCTCGACCGCCGCGTTCGGCGACCTCATGGCAGAGCGCGGCAATTCCGGGCTGACTGGCCATTTCGGCACCCACCAGGCCAACAGACGAGGATCGGGGCAAGGCCTCCTCGATTACCTGCTGACGCAGGGACGACTCGCTTCGATGCCGAACGGGCCGATACATATAGCCCGCGGCACAAAAGCGGCAGCCCCATTCGCAACCGCGACTGGCCTCCACCAAAAACATATCGCCGAACACCGCATCCGGAGCGACCACCCGCGTCGAGGTCGGAAAGGCATCCAGGTTGGCGAGATAGCGTCGCTCGACCCGCGGGGCATCCTCTCTGGAGCCATGCGGAAAGCCTGCCCAGTTGGCGGGCAGGTAGGCACCTGTGACGGTTTCGCTCGCTTGTGCCCAGGCATCTCGACCGCGATGGCGAGAGCTGCGTAGGGCCTCGATCCACTCCGGCAGCATCTCCTCGGCTTCGCCGATCAGGAACACATCCACAAAATCGGCCAATGGCTCGGGGTTCAGAAAAGTCGCGGGACCGCCGGCTACCACCAGAGGGTCGTGTTTCGTTCGATCCTCGCGCCGCAGAGGCAGACCCGCCCCGGCCAGAATATCGAGGACGTGCACATAATCGGTCTCGAACGAAATCGAGAACGCGAGAACATCAAATTCCGAGAGAGCGCGATCGGATTCCAGCGTCCGCACGCGGCCATAGGGGCGTGCATCCGGGAGGAAGGCGCGTTCGACCCCCATCCCCTGCTGACCGAGGAGCCCGTACACCGCCTGAAAGCCGAGGTTCGCCATGCCGACGGGATAGGTATTCGGATAGGTCAGACAGAAGGAAAACTCGCCCCGAGCCGCGGGCTTTGGGCCCAGATGTTGTTCGTCCCGCAAACGCTTGCGGGCGACTTCTTCAGCACGAATCACTCTCTGCAGGATAGCCTGCACACGCGCAAAAGAAACGCCCCCCGAGGAATCTTCTCGAGAGGCGTTTTCAGGCCGGGAAGTCCCCGGGGAGAGCAGGCCCCCGGAAACCGTTCAATTACTGCGACTGTTTTCGCAAAAACGTCGGGATATCGTACTCGGACTCGTCATCCACCGCATCCATCGTCGACGGAGCGTGACTGGCCTCCTCGTGCTGACGAAGCACCGGATCGGCACCATCTTCGATCATTCCCATCCGGACAACTCGACGACCGTCCTGTCCCGTGCCGGCAGCCCCGATCGGGGTCGCGGCCGGGATTGGCGGCGGTGCCGCGGGGGTGGTCAGATCCGGACGCCCTCGATTGCCAAAGCCTTCGCGGTGTCCCAACACCTCGTCTGCCGTCGGCAGAGCCAAACTGCCCGACTCGCCAAATCCGGTCGCAATCACGGTAATTCTCAGCTTGCCGGCCATTTCTTCATCGATCACTGCACCGAAGATGATGTTGGCATCTTCGTGCGCTTCTTCCTCGATCAGAGTTGCCGCTTCATTGACCTCATGGAGCGAGAGATCCGGGCCGCCCGTGATATTGATCAACACACCGCGCGCCCCCTGAATGGAAACATCGTCGAGAAGCGGCGAGGAAATCGCGCGCTGCGCGGCCTCGACAGCTCTATTCTCGCCTTCGGCAAGACCAGCACCCATCATCGCCATCCCCATCTCGCTCATGATCGCGCGCACATCCGCGAAGTCGAGGTTGATAAGCCCGTGCACGGTAATCAAATCCGAAATTCCGCGCACCGCCTGCAAGAGGACATCGTCAGCTTTCTGGAAGCTCTCCGTGATCGGCATATTCCGACTGGAGACCGAGAGCAGACGCTGGTTCGGGATCGTGATCAGCGCATCGACATTCTTTTTGAGATCTTCGACGCCCTGCTCGGCTTGCCGCATCCGTCGCCGTCCCTCGAAGATGAAGGGCTTTGTGACCACTCCGACGGTCAGTGCCCCGGCCTCCTTGGCCACAGCAGCCACGACGGGCGCCGCACCCGTTCCGGTGCCTCCGCCCATGCCGGCTGTCACAAAGACCATATCCGAACCGGTCAGGATATCCCGCAACATCTCGGTGTCTTCCAGCGCAGCGTTACGCCCCTTTTCGGGATCAGCGCCTGCCCCGAGGCCTTTGGTGACCTCACCCCCAAGGTGAACCTTGACCGGTGCCAGGCTGTGCACCAAAGCCTGTGCGTCGGTGTTGCCGACGACGAATTCGACGCCCGGCATCCCGGCCTGAATCATGGTGTTGACCGCATTGCCACCGCCGCCACCAATTCCGACGACCTTGATTTTCGCGCCTTCTTGATTGTCTGCCATTTGCTCTTTCATCCCCAGCCTCCTCAACATCCCATCACAACGCGCTGCCTGCCCAGGCCTCGAGTGACGTTTAAAAGAAATCTCGCAACCAATCGCCCATTCGAGAACGAAAACGCGTCAAGACACCCGCAGGAACGTCTTCTTCCTGTCGAGACAACAACTCTTCACTATCCGCGAGCAACAACAGCCCCACCCCGGTCGCCCAGGAGGAATCGCCCACCATTTCTCCGAGACCTGTAACCTCTCGGGGCGCTCCGCGGCGCACCGGCAAACCCAGCACCCGCTCCGCCAACTCTACAATGCCCGGCAGCTCCGCGGTTCCACCGACAAGAACAACTCCCGAACTCAGAAAACCCTCAACCCGTGCTTGCGACGCATCCTGAGCTACCAACGAAAGAATCTCTTCGGTCCGCGGTTCGATGATTTCAGCAAGAACCTGGCGTGAGACTTGCCGGGATTCCCGTCCCCCCACACCCGGAACCTCGATATGATCATTGGCCGGCACCCGACTCGCGAGCGCACAACCGAAATGCTGCTTCAATCGCTCCGCTTCCGACGCCGGCGTGCGCAATCCGGCGGCAATATCGTTGGTCAGATGCGAACCACCCAGCCCCAGAACCGAGGCGTGCTGGACCACACCGCCATGAAAGACGAGAAAGTCCGTCGTGCCGCCACCGATATCGATGACACCCACGCCCAACTCGCGCTCCTCCTCACCCAAAACAGCGGCGGCCGAAGCCAGAGGCGCGAGAACCACATGCGAAACAACGAGGCCCGCCCGATTGCAACATTTCTGAATATTCTGGACGATCGGGGTCGAGGCCGTGAGAACGTAGACCCGCGACTCCAGACGAACGCCAGCCATTCCCTCGGGATCCCGGATGCCCGCCTGATCGTCGACCGTATAGCCCTGGCTGAGAACATGAAGGACTTCTCGATCCAGAGGCAGCTTGATCGTGCGTGCTGCTTCGAGGACCAGATCCACATCCTCTCGTGAGACTTCCCGACTCTTCATCGGAACCATCCCGTGGCTGCTCACTCCCTGAATATGGCTGCCGCTCAGGCTGACAACCACAGTGTGGATCTCGCAATCCGCCATCATCTCGGCTTCGCGGACGGCCCGCTGGATCGCCTGAACCGTGGCCTCGATATCCACCACGACGCCCCGACGCAGCCCCCGTGAGGGCGATGTTCCGACACCGATAATTCGTGGCGCAGCCTCTTCGACAGACGCAACGAGCACCGAAACCTGATGAGTTCCGATATCGAGAGCGACGTGAATGGGCTGCTTCCGAGACATGCTAGGCCGCCCCTCCGCGCGTACGCCACCTGGCGACGACGGTTTGCGAATCGATCACCTCGACGGTGCCCGTGAGGTGAGCGGTGTCGACAAAACCGGCCTCCGCCCGTGGACCGGAAACATCGGCTACCACGCGGGCAAGAGCTGCCAGTCTCCCGGACCAATCACCCCATCCCAGCCGGACGGTCAACCGCCCGCTGGAGGCATGCGCAACCAGAACACGACGATCGTCGGTACGATCAATCTCCACTTCGGAGACCGCGATGCCGCCCTGACCTTCCTCGAAGAGAGAAACGACAGCGAGCGCCTCGCGCAGTTCTTTCGGTGTCGGTAATTTTTCGGAGTCCAGAGAGACAATCGGCAGGAGCGCGCTGGGTCGCGCGACGGGCCCGATGATCTCGGCCTGCGCACTGACGTGGTAGAAATCACTGCCGGCTCGGAGCAAGGCGCGCGGTACGGCCTCCTCGATCGTCACATGGAGCCTGTCGGGCAGAAGGCGGCGCACCTCGGCCCCGGCAATCGCCGGTTGCCGCGCCAACTCTGTCTCCAGCGTTCGCGGCGAAGCGCTCCAGATGCTCCTACCCTCCAACAATCCCATCCACCTCTGCACCTGCGACTCGTCGAGTCGCTCCGTTCCAACGACCACTACCTCGCTCAGAGCGAAATAATGGTGGTTTCCTATGTAGCGCAGCAGGAAGGGAAAAGTAAAGCAAAACGTGGCAAAAATCAGAAAATAAACGATGTTTTGCGGACGCATCAGGCGAGCCCGGACCCAAGCCGAAAGGTTTGCGCCAAGAGCGAAGCGGGCATGACTCCCGTGGCGCCCGCGAGTAGCGGCCCCGGCGCGACTGCGAACCTTTTTTCTGGTTCCGGATGATTTCATTTCCCCTCCTCGCGAACGGTCTCGACAACGCCCAGATCCGCTCGATCCAGCAATCCCTCGATCAGATCGTCAAATTCGATCCCCGCAAAGGCCGCCATCCGCGGAAACCATCCCAACTCGTGCAGGCCCGGCAAGGTGTTGCACTCGAGAACAAAGGGGTTCCCGGCTTCATCGATCCGCAAATCCACGCGACTGTAGACAGACGCCTGGACCGCTTCATGCGTTGCCGCCGCGACGGCCATCGCCTCCTCGTAGCGCTCCCCCAGCGGCGCGGGGAGAATAAACTCCTCGCGACCCGCCGTATATTTCACCTCCCAGCTATGAAACTCGTCGCCGAGGGCGATGACCTCCATGGCTGCCAGCGGCTTTCCTTCGAGGACGGCCACTGTCACCTCCCGACCGGCGATAAAATCCTCAGCCAGAACATCTCCCGGAAACGCACGTGCGCCGGCAAGGACTGCGGGCAATTCCTCGGGCCCGTGCGCGATCCCCACGCCGTTGCTGGACCCCTCGGACCTCGGCTTGAGAACCATCGGATACGACCGATCGGGGCGATCGTGGGCGGCAAGAAGATCGGCCGCAGGTGTCGGAATCCCGGCGGACTCGATGACTTTTTTGGTCAGCCATTTATCCATCGCGAGGGAACTCGCCTGAACCCCACTGCCCGTGTAGGGAATCCGCAACACCTCGAGGAGCCCCTGCACGCATCCGTCTTCGCCGTAGCGACCGTGCAAGGCGTTAAACACCACCTCGACCCCCGAAGAGCTAAGCCCGGCGGCCACCGACCGATCCCCCTCGACCAGTTCGACCTCGTAGCCTCGCCTCTCCAGCGCGCCGTAAACGGCCGCCGCACTGCGGCGCGAAATCTCGCGTTCTGCGGAAAGTCCACCCGTCAGGATGCCGACTTTCCGGTCACGGTACCGCCCCGCGATCTCCATCAGGAAGACCCCCGCAGATTTCGTGATCCGGAAAGGGCCGCAACAACGCCATCCCCGTCCCGAATGATATCGCCCGCCCCCATCAAAAGCACCACATCGTCAGGACGTGCTATCTCGGTCACCGCAGCCCCCAGAGTGCTTCGATCAGCCACATAGCGAACATCCGCATGGCCCCGCCGGGCGAGCGCCCTTGCAAGAGATTCTGCATCAACGCCGTCGATCGGCTCTTCCCCCGCGGCGTGGATATCGATCAGCAACAGGTGGTCTGCATCATCGAAGGCTCCGAGAAAATCCTCGAAAAGATCTCGTGTCCGCGAGTATCGATGGGGTTGAAAGACCACGATCCGTCGGCCGCCCAGCCCCTCGCGTGCCGCCCGCAGGGTTGCCCGCACCTCCTCGGGGTGATGTCCGTAATCATCGACCACCGTCACTCCGTTGGCACGTCCGCGAATCTCGAAGCGCCGATGGATTCCCGTAAACGCCGCCAGTCCCGCAGCTACAGCGGGAAAGGGAACTCCGATCTCGAGACAAACAGCGATTGTGGCCAACGCATTCATGGCGATATGACGGCCCGGCGATGCCACCCGGACCTCGCCGAGATCCTCCCCGGCGCGGGTGGCCACAAAGCGGGTTTCCAAACCTTCAATGCGCAGATCACGCGCACTGAACTCGGCGTCCCGGGTCAACCCATAGGTCAGAAAGCGCTTGCGAAGCCGAGGC
Organism: Candidatus Binatia bacterium; assembly: GCA_029248525.1. Lineage (NCBI taxonomy): Bacteria > Candidatus Binatota > Binatia (SeqCode) > Binatia bacterium. The sequence continues at coordinate 30,442 of JAQWJE010000008.1, read as the reverse complement.
ACCAGCGCCGCGACACGGGGACTGTCCACGCCCAGAATGGCGGTTCCGTAAAAGGGAACCCGATTGGCAAATTCCAGGAAGGCATCGGCAGCCCTCTCCACACTCCCCCAATGCTCCAAATGCTCCGGGTCGATATTGGTAATTACCGCGATCGTAGGCGAGAGCAGGAGAAACGTCCCGTCGCTCTCGTCGGCCTCGGCAACCAGATACTCGCCTTCTCCGAGGCGCGCATTGGAGCCGAGAGAGTGCACCTTGCCACCGATCACGGTGGTCGGATCCATCCCGGCCTCCGAGAGGATCTGCGCGAGAAGCGAGGTGGTTGTGGTCTTCCCGTGGGTCCCCGCAACGGCGATCCCGCTCTTCATCCGCATCAGCTCGGCCAACATCTCGGCTCGCGGGATCACGGGGATCTGGAGATCGCGGGCGCGCGCCACTTCCGGGTTGGAGAACTTCACTGCGGAGGAAATGACGACCGCATCAACCGCCTTGTCCACATGATCAGGATCGTGGCCGAAGACCACGTGCGCCCCAAGCGAAATCAGTCGCTCGGTCGTATCGCTTTCCGACAGATCCGAGCCACTCACGGAATAGCCCAGATTCAGCAAAACTTCGGCGATCCCGCTCATGCCAATCCCGCCGATGCCGACAAAATGTATCCGGTGCCCCTGACTCATACCCTCTGCCTACACTCCCGCGGTGCTCGCGGCCACGCAGACCTCGACCACCGCCTCGAGGGCACCGGGGCGTCCAAGCTGTCGGGACGCCTGAGCCGCCGAGGCCAAACGATCCGGCGATGCCTGCAACGACTCGATCTGTGCCCGCAGACTGTCAGCCTGCAACTGCGCATCCGGGACAAGCCAACCAGCACCGGCGGCATCAAGCGGCCGCGCATTCTCCGTCTGGTGGTCACCGGTCGCATATGGATATGGCACCAGAATCGCCGGGCACCCCAGCACAGTCAGCTCCGCAATCGTCGAAGCACCGGCCCGACAAATGACCAGATCCGCCCAATCATAAGCCGCACCCATATCCTCGATAAAGGTCTCCACTTCCGCATCAACGTCGCACGCTCGATACGCAGCCCGGACGGCCTCCGCCTCGGAGGCTCCGGCCTGATGACGTACCTGAACCGGAAGGGTCATCCCCCCGACCGCCTCGGGTACCACCTGATTCAGCTTGCGTGCGCCCGCACTGCCGCCAAAGACCAGCAAACGAAACGCCCCTTCCTCCCGAGCGGGCGCCGAAGAACCGGGAGAAGAAAATCGAATCGGGTTGCCCGTGAAAATCGCCCGTGGCCCGAGCGCCTCCGCCGTTTCGGCGAAGCTCACACAGATTCGCTGCGCCAATCGGCTGAGAATCCGATTCGTCAAACCAACGGCAGCATTCTGCTCGAGAAGAACGATCGGCACGCCTTGCCGCCAGGCGGCCGCAATCGCCGGGAAAGCCGCGTAGCCGCCCACCCCGATCGCCAGATCGGGTGCGAAAGCAGCGACCAACTGACGCGCACGCCATAAGCTCACCGCAAGATCGCGCACGGCAGCAAAGGAGTCCGTCAGACTCTTGCCACGAAAGCCTCGCACCGGCAGCAGGTCGACCGGGTAGCCGTTCTGCGGCACCAATTTTCGCTCGATCCCACGTTCGCTGCCCATAAAGCGGACCTCGGCACCTTGAGTCTCACGCAGGGCGTCGGCCACCGCGATTCCGGGGAAGAGGTGCCCCCCCGTGCCGCCGCCAGCGACAATCACACGCACCAGATCGCCTTTCTCATCGCGTCTCACGTGAGAGGGATAAAAGAATTCCTACGAGGAGTCCGGTGGTGAGCATCGAAGAGCCGCCATAGCTGAGCAGGGGCAAGGGCATCCCCTTGGTCGGCACGACTCCCAGAACCACCGCGATATTCAGGACCGCTTGCGCGACCAGAAGGAACGTCACACCAAAAGCGAGCAGGCTGGAGAAGCGATCCAGCGATCGCGCCGCAACGGCGAACCCGCGGAAGGCAATCATCCCGAAACAGCAGAGAACAAAGACCGCGCCCAACAAACCCAGGGACTCGCCCAGAAGAGCGAAGATGAAATCGGTATGGCCCTCCGGGATCCAGAAGAGCTTCTGCTTGCCCGCACCCAGCCCAACCCCGGTCACCCCACCGTTCCCGAATGCGAGAAAGGACTGAACCAGCTGAAAACCGTTCCCCCGAGGATCCGCAAAGGGGTCGAGGAACCCGACCACGCGATTCCATCGATAGGTGGACGACCAGACCAGCCAGAAAGCCGGCGGTACGACCAACAGGACCAATCCGGCCAGGTGACTGAGGCGAGCCCCGCCCACAAAGAGCATCGCGAATACCAGAGCCACAAGAAGTCCCGCTGTGCCGAAGTCGGGCTCCAGCAAGAGCAACCCTGCGGGAAAAGCGGCCACGATCAGATGCGGCGCCACTCCGTAGCTGAAGCTTCCCATACGCTTCTCTTTCCGTGCCAGAGAGTGTGCCAGGTAAAGCACCATCGCCACCTTCGCCAACTCCGATGGCTGGAAGGCCATGGAACCAACCGCGATCCAACGTCGTGCTCCGTTGCGCACCTGTCCGATCTCGGGAATCAGCACGACAGCGAGGAGCAAGAGCACCAGAATCAACGAGGGATACGCCAGTTTACGAAAAACATCCGAGCGGACGCGGGTCAGTAGAGCCGCCTCGGCGATAGCCACCATGGCAAATCCCAGTTGCCGGCGTGCGATCGCGTAAGGATCGCCATACATCTCCGCCCCAACAAAAAAACTGGCATCGAGGACGAGCAAAAGACCCAATGCGACCAACAGCCCCAGCGCTCCCAACAACCAGCGATCCACGCGGTGGGTCGCCAGAACGGCGGGACGCTGGCCGAGATCATAGCTCGGTCGCATCGGTGCGGACCGGGCGATCAACTGTCCAGTCCCTGCGCGAGCGCGGCAAACGCCTGCCCGCGCTCCTGATAGTTGATAAATTGATCCTGACTCGCACAGGCCGGCGAGAGCAGCAGCGTGTCGCCCGCCACCGAAAGCTCCCATGCCGCCGTAAATGCATCCGAAAATTTGGCTTCCTTCTGCACCGGAACCACACTCGACCAAGCGTCACCGATCGCATCGGCCGCTTCGCCATACGCGACGACCGCCCGAGCATGCTCGGCTACCAACTCGCGAGCCGGCAAGAACGAAGCACCTTTCGCACGGCCGCCCGCGAGCAGAATCACGCGCCCTTGCGGGAAGCCGGTCAAGGATTTGCAAAGAGCGCCGACGTTGGTTCCCTTGGAGTCATCGATAAAGGTGACGCCGGCCACCTCGGCCACTCGCTCCATCCGATGCGGCAGCCCGACAAACCCGTCGAGGACCGAAACAGCCGCCGCTTGCGGAACCCCGAGCGCGAGCGCCAGCAGCAGGGCCGCCGCCATATTCTCCTCATTATGGGCACCATCAAGTGCCGCAGATACGAGAGGAACCGCGAAAGTCTCCGATGCCCCAACGACCTCGATCCGATCGTCGTGGATCCGCGCCCCCCTGCCGAGCAGGGGCGATCGGCCAAACGAATGAACCTCACCGCTCGCCGTGTCCGCGAGACGGCGAACCTCCGCATCGTCCCGGTTGATGATCAACACATCGTCTGGAGTCTGACGCTGAAAGATCCGCGCCTTGATCTCGCCGTAGGATTCCATATCGCCATGTCGATCGAGGTGATCTCGGGTCAGATTCAAAATGGCAGCGACACGGGGATGGAAGTCCTCGACCCACTCCAATTGAAAACTGGAGATCTCGGCGACCACCGTATCGACGTCATTCTCCAGCGCGAGAAGCAACGGCGTCCCCAGGTTGCCCCCGACAAAAGGCCTCCGACCGGCGGCTCGCAACATCGCGCCCACCAGTTCGGTTGTTGTACTCTTGCCATTGGTCCCGGTAATCGCGAGAAGCGGGACCTTCAGAGCGGTTGCTGCCAATTCGATCTCCGAGAGCACAGGAACACCCAGGTCCCGGGCCCGAAGCAGCACGGGTGCCGTCGCCGGTACGCCCGGGCTTGGCACAACCAGCGACTTGCCAGCGACAAGTCCGGCACCCTCATTGCCTGCGTGGAACTTCACCTGCGTCGCAAGGTCGGGCGCACAAACCGCTTGCGGTGATTGATCGCAGAGGACAACTTCGCTGCCGCAACCGAGAAGATATTTCGCAACCGAATTGCCGGTTCGACCATTCCCGATGACGAGCACCTCGGCTCCCTGCAGCGCCGCTTCCTTCATCGCAATTTCAATGTCGCCAACGATAGCAAGGCGCAGATCACCGCAATGATCCAGAAGCGCACAATAATAAGGGGCTCTGGCCAACCTTTGAGCTCGAAGTGGTGATGAATGGGCGCCATACGAAAGATGCGCTTGCCACGCAGCTTGAATGATCCTACCTGCAGAATCACCGAGAGTGCCTCGACAAAAAATACACCGCCGAGCAATGGCAGGATCAGCGCTTGCTTGCTCACCAATGCCAGCAAACCAATCGCGGCACCGAGGGGTAGCGACCCCACATCGCCCATGAACATTTGCGCTGGGTAGGCATTGAACCAAAGGAAGCCCAGGCTCGCGGCGACCAGTGCGCCACAGAAGATCATCAATTCGCCAGCACCCGGCACGTACTCGACCTGCAGATAATTCGCCATCACTGCATTGCCGGCGATATAGGTAAACAACCCCGAAGTTGCCGCAGCGATCGCCACCGGGCCGATCGCCAGGCCATCGAGTCCATCCGTCAGGTTCACGGCATTCGATGTGCCTACAAGAACAAAAGCCGCGAAGGGAACGTACCACCAGCCCAGGTCCGGGTTGAATTCCTTGAGCAAAGGAAAATTGAGTGTCGTCGAGAACTCTGGACGCGTTGCCAGAAAGAGTCCCGCCGCGAGGCCCAAAATCCCCTGCAGGAGCAGTTTTCCGCGCGCCGAAAGTCCATCGGAGCTCTGCCCGCGCAGCTTGCGGTAGTCGTCCACAAAACCGATGGCGCCAAATCCAAGTGTGACCAAAAGCGCGAGCCATACGAACGAATTTCGAAGATCAGCGAGCAAGAACGTCGCCAGCAGACCGGAGAAAAGAATCAGAGTGCCGCCCATCGTGGGCGTCCCGGCCTTGGCCAGGTGGCTTTCCGGGCCATCATTGCGGACGTTCTGGCCGACTTTCATCGAACCCAGCCAGCGAATCAACAGAGGTCCCAGACAAAGCGAAATGATCAGCGCCGCCAAACCGGCGAGAAGTGTGCGAAACGTAATATATCGAAAAACATTGAAGGCCGAGTAGGTCGTATGCAGTGGGTAGAGGAGTTCAAAAAGCATCGTGACTTGTCCCCGAACCTGAAAGCCGACCTTTCGTCGGGGCGGACTGCGGATGCCGCTTCCTTGCAGAAGACAACATCCAACAGCCCTCCCCCCGAAGGACCGTGCGCGAACCACAACCACTCACCACATCCACCACATCACGCGCACGGTACATCTTGCTCCGGACCCATCCTGGAAAAGGACTACGAGTCGGGGGGCACGCACCCTCCTGCCCCCCGACCCGCGTCCGTTCCTCCAGATGCGCCACACCACAACCCACATCCACCACTTGCATCTGGAATCCGGAAATTAACTGTTTCTCTTGAGTGAACCAGCGTCGGAGTACGAGCCCGTGCTCACACTCCGACGCTTCACTCCTCCTCCACCCCACCCCACAACAAAAATACCGCCGGTCAGAATGCTCTCGTGTGCTCATACGCACTCCCCGAGAGCCCGACGGACCTCTTCCCGATCGTCCAAATGGAACTTTTCCGTCCCGACGATCTGGTAATCTTCATGACCTTTGCCGGCGATCAGAACGACGTCATCAGCCCGAGCTGTTGCCACCGCCAAACGAATCGCCGACCGACGTTCGGGAAGCACCACATACTCCCCCACAACCCCACTCTTCCCGAACGTCGTCGGTTCGACCTTTATGCCGCCCTCACGCTGCACTCCGGTCTCGATTTCCTGTAAAATAGCTTCTGGATCTTCCGTTCGCGGATTATCCGAAGTGAGCACGACCAAGTCGGCCAAACGTGCCGCCAGGGCGCCCATCTCGCCGCGCTTGCCGCGATCGCGATCGCCACCGCAGCCGAATGAGACAATCAGCCGGCCCGTGGTCAGTTCCCGCAGGGTCTCCAAAGTCCGCGCCAGAGCATCGGGCTTGTGAGCATAGTCGACAAGAACGGGGAATTTCTGGCCCTCATCGACCTTCTCCAGGCGACCCGGAACGCCGGCGCAGGCAGCGATTCCGCGGGCGATCGCATCGGGAGAGACCCCAATCTTCCAGGCCGCCGCGGCGGCCCCCATCAGATTCTCCAAATGCGCCTGCCCCACCAGAGGCGAGTGCAGTTCGCAGGATTCCGAACCCAACCAGAGCGTCCCCCGAATCCCGCCAAGATCGGTGCTTATATTCTCGCAGCGAACCTCCGCATCCGGGCCAAAAAAGCAGGTCGGCACCGCAAGGCTGGCACCGAGCGCAGCAACCGCTTCGTCGGCGGCATTCAAGACGGCGAGTGAACCCTCGGCCGAAGCGGGCAGGATCACTTCGAACAGGCGTGCCTTGGCAGCCGCGTAGCTCTCCGCATCGCCGTGATAGTCGAGGTGGTCTCGCGTCAGGTTGGTGTAAATGGCCGCTGCGACGGACGTCCCGTCCACGCGCCCCTGCTCGAGGGCATGCGACGAAGCTTCGAGGGCCACATGCGTGACACCCGCATCACACATCTCGCGCAAGAGCCCCTGCAAAACTACCGCGTCCGGCGTCGTTAGTGCCGACGGAATCTTCCTGTCGGCAAATCGATATTCGATCGTACCCAGAACGCCGCTTGGATAGCCCGCAGCCGCAAAGATTGATTCCAGAATATAGGTGGTCGTCGTCTTTCCACTGGTCCCGGTCACCGCAACGATCGTCAGGCTTTCCGATGGTCGCCCGGCAACCTCCGCAGCCGCATGGGCCGCGGTAAAACGGGGGTCTTCGCAAGCCACGACCGGCGCGCCCCCGACCAAACGGCAGGCCTCCGCGACCGCATCCTCGGCAACCGCTACGGCGACTGCACCAAACGAAATCGCCTCGGTCACGAAATCCATACCGTCGGCCGCACTTCCCGAAAGAGCCACAAAAAGAGCCCCCGGGTGCACAGTTCGGGAATCGAGCGCGACCGAGGAAACTTCAACTTCGTCCCCGCCGGACACGAGTCGAGTCTCCGGCAGTCGCTTTAGCAGAGCCTTCAAAGGCATCGATGAACTCAGACTGTTCATGCCGAAGGCTCCAGGCGAAGCTGCAAGGCAATCGAAGGATCGGACAGACTCGAGCCCGCCAGCGGCAATTGCTCGACAACAAATCCACTCCCTTCAAACTCCACGGGGAAGCCGAAGGCATTGGCTTGAGCAAGAGCGCGACGCAAACTCATGCCGACAAAGGAAGGCAAGGAACCCTCGGGAAGATCGACCTCGTCCGATTCCTGCTCCAGCGGCAACACGGCAGGCCAAACCCCCATCCGCGACGGAGGCGCGAGACGAGGGCGCAGCCCCACCTGATCCAGAGCCCGCTGCATGACCTCGCGAAAGATCGGCGCGGCCACGGTGCCACCATAGGTCGCCTTTCGAGGATTATCCACCATCACCAGGGTGACCAAAGCCGGTTCATCGGCCGGGGCAAATCCAACAAAGGAAGCGATTCTCTCACTGGAGTAGCCACGGCCATCGAGACGCGCCTTCTGGGCGGTGCCTGTTTTCCCAGCGACACGAACCCCGGCAATACGAGCATTCTTGCCTGTACCGCCATCTCCATCCACGACGCTCTCCAGCATCAAGCCCACTTCGCGGGCCGTCTCCTCACGAATGACCCGGCGCGATTTGGCGGCCGTGGGTTCCCAAGCATAGAGCAGTCGGCCCTCCTCGGACGTCGCGCGAGCCAGCACATGCGGCTGGTGCCAAATGCCGCCGTTCGCAATCGCGGCGAAACCTGCAGCCAACTGCAGTGGCGTGACCGCAATTCCCTGACCAAAACTCGTCGTGGCCAATTCGATCGGCCCCCATCCAGCTACCGGGTTCATGATCCCGCGGACTTCACCCGGCAAATCCACTGCTGTGCGCGCGCCGAATCCGAAACCGGTGAGGTAGGTGGCAAAGGTGTCCCTTCCCATGCGCTCGGCGACCTTCGTCGTCCCGATATTGCTCGAGTATTGAATCACCTCGGGCAGGGTGAGCATGCTGTAGGAATGGGTATCGTGGATCGTACGCCGGCCAATTCGGTAGGCGCCTTCTTCGCAATCGAATTCTTCGTCGAGGGTAATCACACCGGCATCGACGGCGGCGGAGGCGAGAAATGCCTTGAAGGTTGAGCCCGGTTCAAAAACGTCAGTGATCGCGCGATTCCGGCGCTCGGCACCGGTGAATGAACCGGCCTGATTCGGATCGAAGGTCGGGAAATTCGCAAGCGCCACGATCGCACCCGTGGAGGGGTCCAGCACCACGACGCTTCCGGCATCAGCCTCAAACTTCTCGATGCCAGCTGCGAGCTCCCTCTCGACAATTGCCTGAATTCGAGGGTCGATCGTCAGTTCGAGTTCGGCACCCGGTGCCAGGGAGCGATCTCCCTCCTGGGGATCTACCCCGCCGACGAAGCGAATCCGGCCCTTCCCGTCCCTCTCGACGTCATAGACCAGCTCCGGTGCTCGCAACCAGCGATCGTAGCGAAGCTCGAGACCTTCGGCTCCAAGCATTTCCGAGTTGGCAAAGCCCAGGACATGAGCGGCGAGTTCCCCGTGAGGGTAGCTGCGCCGGCTTTCTTCAATAATTCCGACACCATTCAGTCGCAGAGCCATCACCGATTCGGCGGCCGGCCGCGAAACCCGCCTGGCAAGGTTCACAAATCCTTTGCCCGAATCCAGACGGCGCTCGATGATCGCCAGATCCACACCCAAGCTCGCCGCAATTTGCGGACGCAGCTCCGCGGGAATCGGATGATAACGAGGGCTGGCATAAACCGTCGCTACCGAAACCGTTTCCGCCAAAATCTCTCCAGTGCTGGCAAAGATAGCGCCGCGCGGAGCCGGCAAGCGAATCTGCTTGGCGTATTGATCAGCCGAGCGGGCGGCCAGACCTTCGCCATCGACGATCGAGAGTTGAGCAACCCGCCCCGCGAGAAAGCCGAGGGCGAGGAGAATCCCGATCGCAACAACTGCGATTCGCTGGCTACGTTCCGTGTGGGCGCCATGGGCAATCATGGGAGGATCACCACCTGACCTGCCAAAGGCGGCTTCAAACCGAGCCGATCGCCAGCCATTGCCTCGAGTCGATCGGGGGCCGTCGCTGTCGCGAACGCCACCTTGAGATCCTGCAGTTCTCGCTCCAACCGCCCCTGCACTTCGTGGGCGTGAGTCAGTTCGTAGCTGAGCCCGCTGACCCAGAGCCCCGAATACACATTCACCAAACCGACGAGTGCAAGGAGGCTTCCGGCGAAAAGATTACGCCGGGTGAGCTGGGCACGTGCCGCGATGCCGAGCTCGACCACCCGCGCCTGTCCGGAGCGCCGTGGGGATCGGCCAATACCCGCCACGCCCACCGAAGTCCGCTTTCGCTTCGTCGCCGCTTGATTGCGACGACGCGAGGGAGAAGCCGCTCGACGCGCAACGCGTCCTCGGGGAACACTAGCCGCGGCCATCGGAGCCTCCCCAGCGGATCGCCCGCATCCGAGCGCTTCGCGCTCGCGGATTGCGACCCACTTCATCTGCAGAAGGTTTCATCGCACCACGTACGACCGCGAAGGCTCGCGGCTCACCGCCACACTGACAGACCAAAAGCTCGCGCGGACAGACACAGGCGCGCATCCATTCGCGGAACGCACGTTTCACACGGCGATCTTCGAGCGAGTGGTACGCCAGAAATACCGCACGACCATCGCTCGCGAGAATTTCCGGCAACATGGCCAGCACGGACTCGAGCTCTTCCAGTTCCCGATTCACACAAATGCGCAAGGCCTGAAACGTCAGGGTTGCCGGGTCGATTCGCCGTCGATGATGACGAGGACCACCGGCGACTCGACCGACGAGTGCGCGTAGCTCCGCGGTTGTCGTGGGGCGCGGCTCTTCCTGGCAAATCGCTCGAGCAATTCGGCGTGCCGCAGGCTCTTCGCCCAGCTCGCGAATCACCTTGGTGAGAGCCATCTCGTCGATTTCCGCCAGAAGATCAGCCGCTGTCTCGCCGTGGCTGGCGTCCATCCGCATATCGAGAGCGGCATCCGTGCGAAAGGAGAAGCCGCGGTCGGGCGAATCCAACTGCAACGAGGAGACCCCAAGGTCACCGAAAACCCCATCGACACTTGGCCAGTTCAGCTTCGCAAGCTGCTCGGGCAATTCGGAAAAACAGGCGTGGACGGCGTGCACACGAACCCCGAATGGCGCCAGAGTTTCGCGGGCGATCGACAAGGCTTCGGGGTCGCGATCCAGAGAAAGAATCTCGCTGCCGGCCGGAGCTGCCTCAAGGAGTGCTCGTGAATGGCCGCCGAGGCCGAAGGTCAGATCGACCAGCCGCAAGGGGCCCGGACGTGCACCACCGAGCATCGCGTCCACGACTTCGGTCGACATCACGGGCACATGCAACGGCTCTTCCATCATCCCCTCGTCACGCGCCATCGCGGTCTGGCGCCAGTTCCCCACTGGATCAGATCCCCAAGTCACGGAACGCATCCGGATTGTTGGCCACAATCGAGTGGAACGCCTGTTCCACCTTCTCGTAGGCAGAAGATTCGAACATGCGGAATTTCTGGCCAACGCCGAGAAAAATGATTTCCTGCTCGAGCGAGGCTCGTTTCCGCAAATCCTGGGGAATCAGCACGCGGCCCTGCTTGTCCGGCTGGCAGGTCTGGACCCCGCCGACGTAAACCGTCTCAAAAAGCATTCGCGACTGCGAGAATTGGCCCATCCCCTCGGTCAGGCTTTCGACCAGCTGCTGCCAGGCGCGAGGCGCGTAGGCTTCGAGACATGGCACGCCGGCAACCTCGAAATGGGTCACCATCAGGCGGTCCTCCTCGACCGCACCGAGGGCTTCCCTGAATCGAGCCGGGATCGCAATGCGTCCCTTGCCATCTAGCGTATTTCGAAAGCTTCCCTGAAACATGATGGTCGGAGGGAACAAAACCCACTATTCCCCACCTTTCCCCACCATCTATGTCTTGGAATTGCCGCTCTCTGTCAATAGGCTTTACGAGCGGTTTCCGTGCCGATCGCAAGAATTGAATATATTACTATGTTTTTTCTCATATTTTTCTCGAAATCTCGAGAGGCGAGCCATCGAAAAAAGAGGACCAGCACCAGTGGGGGTAAATCCCTGCATCAGAGGGAGTCCGGGCCACAGGTCGGCCGTTTCGGCTGATCAAGCGCATGAGGGGCCGCTCCGGGGATGGCCGGGGGGAAAAGTGGAGCCGGAGGGGCCTATAAGCCGGATTCTGTCACCGCCGAAGCGGTTGATGACCATTCCTCTGGGAATATCGTTGCCGATACCCTCAAGCGATCTACCTGGGTTTCGGGCGGGTCACCCTCCCCATGTCGACCTTGCACCAGACGGGGTTTACCAAGCGCCGCGGCTCTCGCGCGCGGCCGGTGGGCTCTTACCCCACCTTTTCAACCTGACCCTGACCTTCCAGGGCCGACTCGTTTTCTGTGGCACTTTCCCCCGGTTACCCGAGGCCGCCGTTAACGGCCGTCTTGCCCTATGGTGTCCGGACTTTCCTACCCGAAGCGAACTTCAGATCGATCATCCGACCCGCTCCGACTCCACCTCAACTGTGCAGAATCCGAGTCGCCACTGCAAGCTGGCGAGAAAAAGCTCAGGTTTCTTCGAGTTCGTCCGCTTCGCGATCGGCTTCGGTATCTTCGCGCCAATACAGGATCCGCTGACAGTCCGGACAGGTCTGGATGGACTCCCGGCGCAGAACTTCGTTGTAGAGTTGCGGCCGCACCTTCATATTACAGCCGAGACAATTCCCGTTCCGGACTCGCACCACGGCCAGACCGGCTCGGCGCTTGAAGACCTGCTCATAGCGCCGGCGCAGATTTTCGGGCAATTGGGCCGCGATCCGCTCGCGCTCGGCAGCCTCGGCCTCGTTCTCGGCATTCAGGGTCGTAATCCGCTTTGCGGCCGAGTCCTCATGCGCCCGGGCTGCCTCGGACTGCTCCTGCAGCCCGGATTCGGCCTCCGCCATTTCGACATCCGTCGTCTCGGCTTCTTCCATCAACTCGAGAAGTTCCTCCTCATGGCGGGCTTTCGCCTCGCGGAGGCTGGAAATCTCGTTTTGGGCGGCCTCGAGTTCTCGGTCGTTGCGGATGCGACCGATGCGCATCCGGCGCTCCATCACCCGTTTTTCCTGCTCTGCCAGAAGGGCTTCGAGTTCTCGACGACGCACTGCGGCTAAGCCGACGACCTCACGCTGTGCGGCGACAATGGCCGTCGTTCCATCAAGGGCCGCGCGCAAGGTTGCCGTGGTCTCCTCCAGAGCCTCGATCTCGAGAGTGCGCTCACGCCGGCGTTGGTCGATGGCCTGAAGTGATGCGAGAATATCGATTGCGCTATCGTTCAAGTTCACCTCTGTTGCTCCACACTCGACCGGAGGAGAAACCTACCAGTCAAAAAACTGTACGCAAGTCCGGGGGGTTTTTGCTCTTCTTGCGAAGCGCATGCCCCGAACGCTCGGGGCATGCGCCACAACCATGGGCCCGCCAGGGCTCGAACCTGGGACCGATCGGTTATGAGCCGACTGCTCTGACCAACTGAGCTACGGGCCCCCATGGACGGACTATCCTTCTCCATCTCTCGTCACAGGTGCCAGAGCATTGCGCAAGGCCTCCAGCGCGGCCGCGACTCCGGCCTGATCCCCTCGGGTCTCGGCAGCTCGAAGCTGAGCGATCAACTCCTGACGGTCCACCTTCGCGGCTTCGACCACCCGACGCGAGAACCAGGCATCTACCTCGGAGTCGAGATCACCCTCCCCGCCATCCGCACTCAAGCGGCGATGCACCCGTTCCGCCATTCCTGACGGAAGCTCGTTGAAAAATTCCGCGGGCTCAAACCGCTCTCCCGCTCGCCGCCTCTCGACGATCCGCGCCAGAAGCCCGGCGAGACCCGCGTTGCCGAAGTTGGCCCATACGCGACCTTCCTCTGCGCGATGTGCCGCATCCGCACTGCATAGAACCAACTCGACCAGCAAAGCCTCCGAGGAATATCCCCGAGGGGCATTCGGCCGTGGCACGGACTCGGTCTCCTCCCCGTCTTGCCCGGGTTCGCGCTCCCGCTCGAACCGGTTCTGCTGTCGACGTCGTTGCCACGCCTGTCGAGCGGCCTCGAGAAGCGCCTCCTCCGAGATCCCCAATCGCCCCGCAGCGCCGCGCACCAATTTATCGCGGACGATCGGATCGGTAACGCCAGCCAGGACCTCGGCCATCGTTCTCGCCGCGCGCGCGGTTGCGGCCATACGGTCGCCTCCGTCGGCCGAGCCGGAGGCGACCAGATCGTCGAGATAGAAGTCGATCAAGGTGCCGCTCTTGTCGACGAGAGCCTGCATCGCCTCGGTACCGCCGGTGCGCACCAGACTGTCGGGATCCTCCCCATCCGGAAGAAAAACCGCCTTGGGCCAGAGATCGACTTCGTCGACGCAGATCGGGAACACCCGCAGCGCCGCGCGCCTCCCGGCGGTATCCCCATCGAAACAGACGACGATTTCGTCAGCGAACCGACGCGCGAGCCGCAGCTGGTCCGTGGTCAATGCGGTACCCAAAACCCCCGCAGCATTGCGCAATCCCGCCTGCGATAGCGCGATGGCATCCATATAACCCTCGACCAGCAGCACCCGCCCGGTCTCCCGGATGGTGTCACGGGCCGCGTCCAAGCCGTAGAGGTGTCGACCTTTGTGATAGAGAGGCGATTCAGGGGAATTGATGTATTTCGGGCCCTCGGCATCCCCCATCAGGCGGCCGCCGAAGGCGATCACCCGACCACTTAAGTCGCGGATCGGGAACATCAATCGATTTCGGAAGAGCGGATATAATCCGCTGCCATGCCTCGAGGAACTCGCAAGGCCCAGCTTGCGGAGATCTGCCTCTCCAACGCCACGCCGAACCAACGCATCCGCCCATCCATCCCCCGGAGCATATCCGAGCAGAAAGCGTTCGCTGGTCTCCTCATCAATCCCGCGGGCGGCAAGATACTCTCGAGCGGCCGCGCCGCGCTTTTCGTCCAGCAGGGCCGCGCGAAAAAACTCGGCGACGGTCGTATTCACTTCGCCAAGACGCTCTATGCCTTCGTCTCGGCGCTTCTCCGGAACCTCGACCCCGACCCGGCGCCCCAGAGCCCGCAATGCTTCCGGGAACGTCTGCCCGGTGACCTTCATCAGGAAGGTAAAGCCGTCGCCGCCCTCCTGGCATCCGAAACAATGGAAAAAACCCTTGTCGGCATCCACGTGAAAGGAAGGCGATTTCTCCTGGTGGAACGGACAGAGCCCGGTGAACCCGCGGCCACTGCGCTTGAGGGAAACGTGCTCCCCGATGAGCTCGGCGAGATTCAGCCTTTGCTTGATCTCGTCAACAATCGGATCGCGGGAAGCGGACATCTGGCTGCAGTTTTCTCCTGAGCGGTTGGTCGGGAAGTCTCGGGGACGCGAAACTACCTCGAAATGAAGCTGGCGGGAACGAAAAAGGCCACCCCAAATTTCGGGGTGGCCTTTATTTTACATAGGTTTGCGTACGGTCCGTCGCACTGCGCGTTTGCGCGCCGCGAGGGCCTTTTTCTTGCGACGTACACTAGGCTTTTCGTAGTGTTCGCGCTTTCTGAGCTCGCTGAGAATGCCGGCCTTTTCGCATTGCTTCTTGAAACGGCGGATGGCGCTCTCGATGGGCTCGCCTTCTTTTACTCTGACTCCTGGCATGGAGGAAAATCACCCCCCCTCAGTGGGAAGGATAGACTGTCGGCATTGAGGGCCCCTTTTTCAACCCCCCCTCCCTCTCTCTTCCTACGGAGTAGGAAGAAGAGAGAGGGAGGGGGGGCGATACGCCATTCCACCTCGCAGCCAGAGGAGTCCGGATGAAAACGACGAAAGTACTCGCAGCAAGCAGCATTTGTCTCTGGAGGTCCGCGATCGACATGGGGCTCCGGCTTCGCAAAAAGGCCATCAACCGCGCGATCGTGATCGATTTCGAGGGGGCGGGACGGTCTCATGACGGCACGGCTCCACCACCCATCTTGCTGGGCGTGCTCAGCGGTGGAGCCTACCGCGCCTACTTCCTTCACGATCGCTTCACCCGGCGATGGGTCCGGGCGGCCAGAACCGCTGGACCCGAGCGCATGGCGACAGCGTCCCTCCATTCGGTGGTGAGTTCGCTGGTCGAGCAGGCCGAGCGGGAGAACCGCGTCATCCTGCATTTCAGCCGCCACGAGCCTGGTATGCTGGAGACATATATTCAGGACAAGGCTCTGGTCGTTCGGCTTCGTGCCGTGCTCGCCGATGGCAAACCCCTGATGGTCAGAGCTGCTGCAAAGAGGCAGTGCAAGCCGCCCGCAGCAAAAGACCTCAAAACACTTGCGGGGATTCTTGTTCCCGACATTCAGGCCCAACAGACCAAAGTCGATGTGGGGGGCATTACTCGATCATTGGAGAAATCAGCGGCCCGGGGCGATTGGAAAGACGCCGAGTTGTTGAAGCTATCCAAATTGCTCGAGTATAACCGCCTCGACTTGGAGATTTTGCAGCAGGGCGCCCGAGAGGCCCGCCGGATCCGCGGCCCCCGGAAAGCTCGCGGTCATGAGGCCTGACTCAGCGAAACATGACTTCAACAGAGCTGCTGTTGATCCCGATCCCTGACGCCGAAGTCGTCTGGCCATTGTGAAGACGCGAGATGGACCCAACCGCAGTCCCGGGAATGCTGAAAAAACTGAAAAGATCGGTCGAAATCCCCTCGAAAATCTGGGTCTGCCATACGAAGGCCTCCCCGACGGCAGCGCAAACCAGACTGCCGGCGAAAGGATCGGCACCCGATGTGATATTCCCCTCATACAGCGAGCACATCGCACCCGAGGTCACAGCGGCTTCGAAAGTGGCGCCTGTCAATCTTCGAAAGTCCTCAAAACGAGCGAGCACGCGCCCACCGACGGTATCGCCCTGGAGCAAGCCACCCAACTGGTTGCAGGTCTCGGCATTGGTCAGGTCGATGGTGAAGGTGCCCACGCATTCGTCAGGCACCTGCAGCCCCTTGCGGCCGTTGGGGGGCACGTTCAGATCAGCCGTACCGCGAACGGATTTCGGCACCACGAATGTGACTGAAGACGGCGATGGGTTGGCGATTCCGGCGCGAAAATCGGTTGTGATCGTGCCACGCAAACGAGTCGGTCTGGCCTCGGCGGCGGTCACACTCGCGAAGGCGAGCACGAGGGTGAAAAAGGAGATTATTTTCTTCATGGTGATACTCCGTGAGCCTGATCGCACCAGCTGGGGTGCATGCGCGGATCGGTGAAAAAAGTCGTGTTGCGGTGTTTGCTCAACGGAACTCGGACCAAACTTTGCCCTCAACGCCATCTGTCATCGCAAACTCTATCGGGAATTTTCCGAGGCGCCAGAAATATTGAAAAAAATAACAGGGAGGCTTTCCTCCCGTTTCATGTGGCGGCCAGCAGCCGTCCGCGTGCTTCGAGAAGACGGCCTGGATAGTCACTGATGATCCCGTCGCAGCCCATTCGGGCCAGCGCCTGAATCCGTTCCGGATCGTTCTCCGTCCAGGTGAACACCCGCAGGCCTCGGCCATGCGCCTCGGCCACCAGCGCGGGCGTCACATGTCCCGCATAGGGGTGCAGACTCACAGCACCCAGCTGGGCTGCTGCATCGAAAGCCAACGTATAATCCTCATGATGCCAAAGCACCCCGATCCGGGCTTCCGGGGCGACTTCGCGGAGCTCGATCAAAGCTTCGGGATTGAATGAAGAAAAAATGACCCGCGACCAGACGTCTCGATCGCGCACGGCAGCCGCAGCCGCCAAAGCGAGGCGTCGGGAATCCTCCCGGGTCCCGCGGCTTTTCAGCTCGAGATTCAGTTCGGCGGTGGGCAGAACCTGATCCAGAGTCTCCTCGAGAGTGGGCACTTTTTCCCCCGCAAAGGCTGCGTCCTTCCAGGCACCGGCATCGAGAGCGCGCAAATCGTCGAGAGTCTGATCCGCGATCGCCCCGGAGCCGCTCGTGGTGCGGTCCGCGGTATAGTCGTGGATGATGACGACATGGCCGTCGGCCGTCAGCTGCAGATCGCATTCGATCATATCCGCTGCGGCCTCCAACGCGCGCGCGAAAGCGGCATGGGTATTTTCCGGACGTTCGGCCGCGGCGCCTCGGTGGCCCACACGCACAAAGTCCGCCGGTTGGATGGCAAAGGCACTCATGCCCCGCCCTCTACCACCGTGTGGCCCAGCCCGCCAAGACCGGCCGCCCCCCGAACCTCTTTGCGTGTTCGCCGAGACTCGCTAGGCTCTAGCCCTCAATGGCTTCCTCCGGAAAAAAAGATCCTGACCTTTGGACACACGCTCGGATCCCGGCCCCGGAAGAGGCCGAGGACGCGATCGCGGCCCTATGCCTGGAACTCGGTGCCCCCGGGGTCCAGACCGGGGCCAGAGACTTTCGACGCGCAGCCAAAGGCAGCCGGAGAGCACCGAGAATCCGGATCGAAGCCTGGTTCCCTCCGGCCGTCTCTCGCGACAAGCTCGAGAAGGCTCTGCAAAACGGACTCGCTCGAATCCGCGCTTCGTTTCCGGGGCTGAACCCCAAAAGCCTCCGCGTCGCGGATTTCACCGTCGGCGACTACGGCGCCTCATGGCGCGAGAATTTCCCCCCGCTCAAGATCGGCAAGACCTTTTTGATCAGCCCGTCCTGGCACAAGCTGCCACCATCGCGGCGCCATACCGTGGTGATTGACCCCGGGCAGGCCTTCGGGACGGGCCATCATTCGACCACGCGCGGCTGCTTGCTGGCGCTGGAGGAGGAATTTGCGCGCACCGAGGTCTGCCGCGGACTCGACGTCGGAACCGGATCGGGCGTTCTCGCGATCGCCATGCGCAAACTGGGCGCGACTCGCGTGGTCGCCATCGATAATGATCCGCTCTCTCTGGCCGCGACCGAAGATGCGGTGGAGGTCAACGAGTGTGCGCCGCTGCGCGTCGGCGCCAACCTCAGTGCGGCCCGAGGCGAATTCGATATCGTCATCGCCAACCTCTACTCGCGCCTGCTTGTCCGTATGGCAGCCAGCCTCGCCAATCGCGTCAAACCCGGCGGCAGCCTGATCGTCTCGGGCCTTCTCGAAAAACAGGAGGCCGAGGTCAAAAAAGCTCTTCAGGCACAGGGACTTCGCGTGCGCGAGCGCCGATCGCTGGCGACATGGGTCACGCTCACCCTGCGCCGACCGAAACCGCGCGCCAGCCGGAACCCGACATGAGCGCCCGACTCTTTGCCGAACGCGACGCCGAAGACAGGCATGCGGCGCGGCTGAGCCCGGCCAGCACCCGGCACCTGCGCTCACTGCGCCTCGAGACAGGCGATATGCTCGAAGCCGTTCTCGGACCGGGCGACCTCTGGCGCGCCATGATCACCAGCAGCGAGGCCGGAGGTGCCAAGCTCTCCCTGGAGGAGAAACTACCCGCGCCTCCCGAGGACCCGATCGCTCCCATCTGGCTCCTGGTCGCCATCGCCGACCTCGGCCGCAGTGAAACGCTGGTGGAAAAAGTCACCGAATTGGGCGCGACCGATATCTTGTTTTTCCGCGCCGCCCGCAGCCAGGCGCGCGAGATCTCGGACTCTCGCCTGCAACGCCTGCGGCGAATTGCCCTCGCCGCCTGCGAGCAATGTCGGCGGACATGGCCGCCCCGCCTGGCTCAGGCAAACAGCCTCGAAGCCGCACTCCAATCACTACCCGACGACGTGCAAGCGATCGCATTCGACCCGACGGCAGACGAGAACCTCGCTCCCCGTTCCGAGAGCATCGCCTTTTTGATCGGCCCCGAGGGAGGTTTTGATGCGGCCGAGTTGTCCTGGCTCGAACAGCAAAAGATCCCCCGCTGCTCGCTGGGGCCCCGCACCCTTCGATTCGAAACCGCCGCGATCGCGGCTCTTGCCGCCCTCCGAAAGTAACCCGGGTTCCTCGAATCACCCGTTTCCCGCGCCCCCGCCGTGAATCGATGCTGTCTTCACAGCTCCGGGGGAAATGGTATGGAGGGAACCATGAGTAGCGACGCGACAGCAGATCTTCTGAACAAAGACGACGCCCCGGCCCACCTCACGGGCAACTTTGCCCCCGTGATGGAGGAATGCACCTCATTTGACCTGCCAGTCGAGGGGCAGATTCCGACGAGCCTCCGCGGCAGCTATGTGCGCAACGGCCCCAACCCACAGAGCGGAACCTCGAAGCATTGGTTCACGGGCGACGGCATGCTGCATGGCATCCAGCTCGAGGGCGGCCGGGCCAGCGCCTTCCGCAACCGATGGGTACGCACCAGGACCTTCGCGGACCCGGAGACCTCTTTTATCGGAGAAGACTTTGCCGTCGACCGCTCCATCGCGGTGGCCAACACAAATATCGTGCAACACGCCGGGCGCATGCTTGCTCTGGTCGAGACCAGTTTCCCTACCGAGGTGACGTCCGAACTCGAGACGGTCGGCACCCACGATTTTGCCGGCAAACTGCAATCCGGCATGACAGCTCACCCCAAGTTCTGCCCCAAAACCGGCGAAATGCATTTCTTCGGCTATGGATTCCTCCCGCCCCTGCTCTCCTACCACCGGGTCGACGCCAAGGGCGTGCTGGTACAGACCGAAGAGATCGACGTGACCGGCCCGACCATGGTTCACGATTTCGCGATCACCGAGCACTACGTCGTCTTCATGGACCTGCCTGTCGTCTTCGATTTCGAACAAGCGATGGGTGTCACGGAAAATGAAAGCGGATTTCCCTACCATTGGAGTGACGACTACCCGGCTCGACTGGGCGTCATGCCGCGCAGCCAACCCGGCGCACCGGTGCGCTGGTTCGCCATCGAGCCTTGTTACTCATTCCACCCCTTCAATGCATTCGAACGGGACGGCGAGATCATCCTTGACCTCTGTCGCTACCCCGAACTTTGGCGAGAATCCTCGAGCGTCTTCCAGATCCCGTCCCCGCACCGGTTTGTCATCAATCTAAAGGCAGGCAGCGTTTCGGAAACGCCACTCGCGGCGGGGTTTGCTGAATTCCCGCGGATCGACGATCGACTCACGGGCCTACCCAATCGCTTCGGTTACGCGGCCCGTTCCAATGCTCTGCCGACCGACGAGCATACCCCGCCTGCGATCCTCAAATACGATCTTGAAAAAGGCACCGAGGAGGAATGGAACGCCCCGGACGGATGTGTTCCGGGCGAAGCCGTCTTCGTGCCCGACAGCGAGACCGCCGGCGAAGACGAAGGCTGGCTGCTGTTCTACGCCTACGACGAGAACCGCGACACCTCCGACCTGATCATCCTGAACGCTCAGGAACCTGCCAAGGGACCCGTGGCGCGGGTCACCCTGCCGCAAAGGGTGCCGTTCGGTTTTCACGGCAATTGGTTCCCCGAGCAAGCGTAGGAAACCTTCGAAAGCCTGGATCGCGGGGGACCTGTCCCGGTCTGCGGGTCGGACGGACTCGTGCCGAAAATCAACGCACTCGCGCGGCTGATCCCGATGATCCCGCAGCGCATCCTGAAGCTCGCGCAGGGCATCCCCATGCTCCCGCCGGGCCCGCTTGCAGTCCGATCGAGGGCGGGCGAAGGTAGGGTCGTGAGCAGACGAGAGCATAACCCCGCGAGGGATTTCTGATGGCCCGGTCTCTCAGGATTGCCTACTTGATGGACCCCCTTGGCGGGATCGATATCGACAAGGACACCACCTTTGCCTTTCTGCTCGAATCAGAGTCACGTGGGCATCGCAATTTCGTGATGGGTCCGGCTGATCTCGCGATCCGGAGGGGCATCCCGGAAGCACGCGTCCAGGAAGTTCAAGTTCAGCGCGTTGCCGGGGACCACTACAGCCTCGCGGCACCTACCCGCGAAACTCTCGAAAGCTTTGATGTGGTCATGCTTCGCAAGGATCCGCCTTTCGATATGAGTTTCTTTTTCGACACCCATGTCGCCTCGTTGATCGACGCGAAAAAAACTCTGGTGCTCAACCGCCCGTCCGGCCTGCGCGATGCCAACGAAAAACTCTATGCCTTGCGCTTCCCGGAGATTACCCCGGAAAGTCTGGTTACCGGCGACGCCGATCTGCTCAAGGAATTCCTGCACGAACTCGGCGGCGAGATGATCATCAAGCCGCTCGATGGCTGCGGTGGGGCCGGAATTTTCCACCTGCAGGAACAGGACCGGAACCTCAATGCCATCCTTGAGACGGCGACCGACGAGGGGCGGACCCGAGTGATGGCACAGCGCTACCTGCCCGAAGTCCGCGAAGGAGATAAACGGATTATCGTGATCGATGGAGAGCCTCTTGGCGCTGTTCTGCGGGTTCCCAATGACGGCGACCACCGGTCGAATTTCCATGTCGGCGGCAGCGCGGTTCGTAGCGACCTCACCGATCGAGACCGGGAGATCTGCGCGCGTATGGCAGACGACCTTCGGCGCGACGGGCTGATTTTCGTCGGACTGGACGTAATCGGGGGCTATTTGACCGAGGTCAACGTGACCAGCCCCACCGGGATTCAGGAAATCGACCAGCTCTGCGGGACCAATCTGGCTGCCAATATGATCGATTGGATCGAAGAACACACCGGGTAAATTGACCTTCGAGAGGGCGTGGGTTAATCGCAGAAGCGACGCACGGCGGGCCAGGTAGCTCAGTTGGTAGAGCAGCGGACTGAAAATCCGCGTGTCGGCGGTTCAATTCCGTCCCTGGCCATTTTCACCGCCCCACCGAGACTGGTCCACAACCATGACCATCAGCGAAGCAAAACGGATGGACGACACCATTCTGGAGGCTTTCCAGCGCCTGATGCCGCAACTCTCGGTAAACCACCCTCCCCCGGAAGCGTCCGACCTCGCCGCGCTGATCGATTCGCCTTCGCGCCTGCTTCTCGCCCGAGACAGGGCCGACCAGATTGTCGGAACAGCCACGCTGAGCGTTTTTCGAATTCCCTCGGGACTCCGCTGCCGCATTGAGGATGTCATCGTCGACAAGAGCGCACGCGGCGCGGGCGTAGGCGCCGAACTGACAAAGGCCGCGCTGATTCTGGCCCGAGAATTGGGCGCTCCCGGCGTCGACCTGACGTCCAATCCCCAGCGCGAAGCAGCCAATCGGCTGTACCTGCGACTCGGCTTTCAACCCCGCAAGACCAATCTTTATCGCTACGATTTCTAGGAAGCCCACAGGTTTTCCACAGATCCCGGCCCAAACGAGGCCCCGCCCGCCGGGCCGACCGATCCGACACCGCTTGCGCCCGTCTGGGCCCGCAGTCAAACCGCTCAGCAGCAGGAAACGCTGTCCCGCGAACCCCATGGTCGCTCGATATCTCTGAAGTTTTCCACACGGCAAACCGGCCGGTCCAAGAAAAAAACTTGACTCAGTGCGTTACTAAACGTATGTTTCAAACATGCGTTTGAACCACAGGAGTCTCCCATGAGCGCCACGGGTACACGGCAAATGCAGGTCGATACCCGGGAGCGGCTGCTCGATGCAGCCGAGAATCTCTTCGCTCGGGAAGGCTTGTCGCGCCCAAGCGTTCGCCAGATCACGTCCGAAGCCGGCGTGAACGTCGCGGCTGTCAACTATCACTTCGGCTCCCGCGAAGGGCTGGTCGAGGCCGTTTTCGAGCGCCATGCAACCGCCGTCAATGCCGAACGAGTCGAGAAGCTTGACGCGATCCTGCGTGACGCCGGCAGCAAACGCCCCTCGCTTTCAGCGATCTTGGAGGCATATCTCGAGGTCCGCCTGCGCCATCGCAAGGAGCGCGATCCAGGAGGCCCTGGTCTGAAACAGCTCTTCGGCCATCTGCTGGCCGAGCCGCCCGAGGTGGTCGAGCCCTTGATGCAAAAACACTTTCAACCAACCACCAACAGGTTCCTCGACGCGCTGGCGCAGGCGTTACCCGAACTGCCTGGCCACGAACTCGAGTTTCGTTTCCAGCTCGTCATGGCCAGTCTGGCCACGACGGCCACCGCAGCGCCAAAAACACTGAATGCCCCCACATCGGGACAACACAAAAAGATGGACACAGAAACCATGAACGACAAACAAACCATTCAAAAACTTGTAACGTTCCTCGCGGCAGGCCTGCGGGCCCCCTCGGCGGTGCAGTGATGAAACGATTTCCGCTGAAACTCGTTTTGCCGCTCGCAATCGTCCTGACCAGCGGCGTGGTTGCCGTCTTTCTGGTGACGGCCGGAGCGCGGGTCCAGACCCGCCCTGCGGAAGACTTCGCCCGACTCGTCCGTGCCACTGCTGTCCAACCCCAACCCCGTCGGCTCGCTGTGCGGGCGCAAGGCAGTGTCGAGCCTCGCACCCAGACCGATCTGGTTGCGGAAACGGCGGGCCGCATCCTCGAGGTCTCGCCTTCGTTTGCCGCAGGCGGATTCTTCAATCAGGGAGATTTGCTGATCCGACTGGACGCGACCGACCAGGAAATTGCTGTCCGCCGGGCCGAAGCCAATTACACAGCGGCGCAAAGCCGCCTGTCTCTGGCCGAGAAAATGTTCTCTCGCAGCGAGGCATTGCGCGAAAGCGGCGCACTTAGCGATCGCGAATTCGACGACGCGACCAATAGTGTCGCTCTTGCCAAGGCTGCATTTATCGAGTCAGATGCTTCGCGCAGTCAGGCCATGTCGGACCTGGCCCGCACCGAGATCCGGGCGCCTTATGAAGGTCGGATCCGGACGGCCAAAGCCGACGTCGGCCAGTTTGTGAGCCGCGGCACTCCGCTGGGCCGCATCTATGCGACCGACTATGCCGAGGTGCCCTTGCCGATCCCCGATACCGATCTGGCCTTTCTCGATCTCGATCTCGGCGATAGCGGCGGGCCTCCGGTAGAACTGCGTTCCGGGTTCGCCGGGCAGGACCATGTCTGGACAGGGAAAATTGTACGCACCGAGGGCGAGATTGACCCCCGGACTCGAATGGTCACGGTCATCGCCCGCGTTGAGGATCCTTATGGGCGACGGACCGACCAGCCGATGGCTCCGCTCGCAGTCGGAATGTTTGTCGATGCAACCATCCAGGGACGCGTCATCCCCGAAGCCGTCGAGATCCCGCGCCGCGCCTTGCGTGACGGCGACCGCGTGCTCGTCATCAATGACGACCTCGAAATTCATTACCGCGACGTGGATGTCATCAAACGAACACGGGACGGCTTCCTGGTCGGCGGCGGCCTGGAGAACGGTGAACGCATTTGCATCTCGCCGATCGAGGCCGTCACCAACGGCATGAAGGTTCGGGTCGCTCCCCTCTCATGAAACGCGCAATCGCCTGGTTTGCGGAGAACTCGGTCGCGGCAAACCTCCTGATGGCCCTGATCGTGGTGGGCGGAGTCCTCGCCCTTCCCGTCGTGAAGCTCGAAATCTTCCCCGAGATGCGCGTGGATTCGGTCAGCATCTCGGTCCCTTATCCCGGGGCCTCGCCTGAAGAGGTCGAGCAGGCCATCTGCGTCCGCATCGAAGAGCGCATTCAGGGAGTCGATGGCGTCAAGGAGATCAACTGCACCGCTGTGGAAGGCATGGGTGCGGTTCTGGTCCACGTTGCGGACTGGGCCAACGTCGAGACAGCGCTGGATGATATCAAGGCGGAGATCGATTCGATCAACACCTTCCCCGCAGAGGCCGAGGTGCCGACCGTAAAACAGGCACAACTGCAGGGCAAGGTCGTGAGCCTGATGGTCTCGGGGAACGCGGACGAGAGAACCCTCCGAGCGCTTGGCGAAGAGATCCGCGACGAGATCGTCGCGCTCGAGAATGTCAGCATGGCGAGCCTTACCGGCGTACGCCCCTTCGAGATTTCCGTCGAAGTCTCGGAAAACGACCTCCGTCGCTTCGGGTTGCGGTTCGACGATATCGTCGATGCGATCCGCAAATCATCTCTCGATCTGCCGGCCGGATCGATCAAGACGCGCGACGGGGAAGTCGTACTCCGCACCCGCGGACAGGCATATTTGGGGAACGATTTCGAAGATATTGTCGTGGTTTCGCAATTGGACGGAACACGCGTGCTCCTCGGTGATATCGCCACCGTCGTCGACGGCTTTGCCGAGACCACCAAAAGTTCCAGGTTCGATGGGGACCCGGCGGTCATGATCAAGGTGATGCGCGCCGGCACGCAAGATGCGCTCTCGGTAGCCGATGCCGTCAAAACCTATGTTGCTGAAAAATCACCCCAAATGCCCGCCGGAACCTATCTGACCATCGGCGAGGACGAATCCGAGCACCTTCGCGCCCGACTCGACACCATGATCAGCAATGCACGCCTGGGCTTCCTTCTAGTGCTTTGCGTCCTGGCTCTTTTCCTGCGCTTGCGTCTGGCCTTCTGGGTCGGACTCGGAGTCCCGATTGCAATGCTGGGCGCGATCGCCTCGCTGCCGTGGTTCGGGGTCTCGATCAACCTCCTTTCGCTGACGGCCTTTATCGTCGTGCTGGGCATCCTCGTAGACGATGCGATTGTCGTGGGCGAAAACGTCCACACGCATCAGGAACGCGGCGGGGACCCGCTGCAGGCTGCCATCAGCGGCACTCAGGAAGTCGCCGTGCCAGTGACTTTCGGCATCCTGACGACCATCGCGGCCTTCTCGCCGCTGCTCTTCTTGCCGGGCTCATCGGGCGAAATGTCCAAAATGGTCCCGATCGTCGTGATCAGCTCCCTGGTTTTTTCGATGATCGAATCCAAGCTGATTCTCCCCGCCCACCTCGGACATGCACGCAGTCGAGCGGAGAAGAAACCCGGGAAAAAGTGGAAAGCTTGGGAGAATCTGCAAACAACCATCGCCGGCGGTCTGGAGAATTTCCTCGAGAATCGCTTCACGCCTTTTTTGGAGAAGGCTCTCGAGTGGCGCTACACGACTCTCGCAACTGGTGTGGCCATCCTCACCGTCACGCTGGGGCTGATGACCGGCGGTTGGGTACGTTTCGACTTCATGCCCTCGATCGAGGCCGACGCAGTGGTCGCCTCCATCACACTTCCGGAGGGAACGCCCGCGACAGTGACAGCGCGCGCCGTCCAGCAACTTGAGGACGCGGCGAGCCAACTGCGAGAAGAGATCGACAGCGAGAGAACCGAAAAACAGGGCAGCGCCTTCAAGCACGTCTTCACCTCGATCGGGTCACAGCCCAATACCGCGCGATCGGACAGCGACCGAGGACGCAGCAGTATCTCTTTGGGCTCGCCCAACAAGGGGGAGGTGCAGCTGGAACTGGTCCCATCAAAACAGCGGAGTCAGACGAGCCTGGAAGTCGGCAATCGCTGGCGTGAAATCACTGGCGAGATCCCGGACGTAGTCGCCCTCACTTACACCTCCTCGATGTTCTCGAGCGGCGCCCCGATCGAGGTGGAATTGCGCGGCAACGATGGCGATGCTCTGGCGGCCGGGGCCGAGATGCTCAAAGAAGAGCTCCGGCGCTTTCCCGGCATTTTCGATCTCTCGGATTCTCTACGGATCGGAAAACAGGAACTGAACTTGGACATCCTGCCGTCTGCCGAGGTGCTTGGTCTGTCCCGGGCGGACCTCGCGCGTCAGGTCCGACAGGCATTCTACGGCGATGAAGCCCAGCGAATCCAGCGCGGCCGCGATGATGTGCGCGTGATGGTGCGCTACCCTGAAGAGGAACGTCGCTCTATTGGGGACGTCGAATCCATGAGAATCCGACTCCCCGACGGCACCGCGGTGCCCTTGTCGGCCGTCGCTACGATCGAGTCCGGGCGTGGTTTCTCGACCATTCAAAGATCCGACCGCGAACGCACCGCCCACGTGACCGCCGACCTCGACACCGGCGTCAACAGCGCCACCAATATCGTGGCCGAGATTCGCGGCCGCATTCTGCCCATGATTCTCGATCAATACCCGTCCCTGAGCTACCGGCTTCAGGGTGAGCAGAAAGAACAAGCCGAATTTCTGACCTTTCTCGCGCGTGGCTTCGGCGTGGCCCTGCTGGTGATCTTCGGGCTTCTGGCGATTCCCTTGCGCTCGTATCTGCAACCGCTGATCATCATGTCCGCTATCCCCTTCGGGATGACCGGAGGCGTATTGGGTCATGTGATGATGAACGTCACCATGAGCATGTTCTCGGTGATCGGCCTGGTCGCGGTCGCGGGCGTTGTGGTCAACGACAGTCTGGTTCTGGTGGACTACATCAACCGGGAGCGCCTGCAGGGAACGCCGCTCTCGGTGGCAGTCCGCGAGGCGGGGCGAAAACGTTTCCGCCCGATTCTGCTGACTTCGCTCACGACCTTTGCCGGATTGTCACCGCTCCTGGCCGAAACCAGTGTCCAGGCGCAATTCCTGATACCGATGGCCATTTCGCTGGCGTTCGGAGTGCTTTTCGCCACACCCGTCACCCTGCTGCTGGTCCCCAGCCTGTATCTGGCGATGACCGACGTAAAACAGGCTACGAGCGAGTTGCCCTCGCGGCTATGGCGCCACGCGGACGAGGAAGCTCCGGCCAACCAGGAATAGTCCGCACAACGCGATCACCAATGCAGGAGGCGAGGTGGTCCTGCGCCGCGATCGCGAGCCCTTATTTGCGCCCGGCAACCTTGGCCCAGCTATCGCGCAAGCCAACGGTGCGCAGCCAGCCGATACCGGAGGCCTTCACAAAATACCCGTTGCGCTCGAACTGGACAGTTTGCCCCTCGGGGATTTCGGCCACCGAGGCTTCAAGTTGGCAGTCGGGCAGCACCTCCAGCGAATTCGCGTTGAGGTTCTCACGCCACTCACCTTGCTCGGGGGCCTCATCCGCAAAGAGTCGATCAAAAAGAGAGACCGGTGCGGCCACCGCATGATCGGCCGACACCCAGTGGATCGTCCCTTTAACCTTGCGGCCGTCCGGCGCGTCCCCACCACGGGTGGCCGGGTCGTAAGTGCACCGGACACGCACCACCGCGCCCGTATCCGGGTCGGTATCAAAGCCCGTACAGGTCACGAAATACGCCCACCGCAACCGCACCTCGCGTCCCGGCGTCAGGCGGAAGTATTTCCGCGGCGCCTCGGCCCGAAAATCATCCTGTTCGATCCACAAACGTCCCGAGAACGGAATCTGTCGGGTCCCGGCCGACGGATTCTCGGGGTTATTGACCGCCTCTAGATATTCCACCTGGCCTTCGGGCCAATTCTCGACCACCAACTCAATCGGGCGCAGCACCGCAAGCCGGCGTTCGGCTTGCCGGTTCAGATTCTCGCGCACGCACGCCTCGAGCATGCCCATATCCACCGTGCTGACGGCCTTGGCAACCCCGATCCGCTCGCAGAAGTCGCGCACGGCCGCGGCCGGATAGCCACGCCGTCGCATGCCGGACAACGTCGGCATGCGCGGGTCATCCCAACCGTCGACCACGCCGTCTTCGACCAGGACGCGCAATTTGCGCTTGCTCATCACGGTGTAGGCCAGATTCAGCCGGGCAAATTCGATCTGCCGCGGGATCGCCGGTGTGCTCACGTTGGCCACCACCCAATCATAAAGCGGCCGGTGGTCCTGGAATTCCAGAGAGCACAGGGAATGGGTGATCTCCTCGAACGCATCCTCGAGGGGATGGGCGAAATCATACATCGGATAGATGCACCAATCGTCCCCGGTGCGATGGTGGCTTGCCTTGCGGATGCGGTAGAGCGAGGGGTCACGCAGATTGAAATTCCCCGACGCCATATCGATCTTGGCGCGCAGGATGCAGGTGCCTTCCTCGAATTCACCGGCCCGCATGCGGGCAAAGAGGTCGAGGTTCTCCTCCGGCGTGCGGTCGCGATAGGGAGAGTTCACGCCAGGTTCGGTCATCGTCCCGCGATTGGCCCGGATCTCCTCGGCTGTCTGGTGGTCCACGTAGGCCAGACCTTTTTCGATCAACTCGCAGGCCGCCGCATAGAAGCGCTCGAAATAGTCGGAGGCGAAATAGAGGTTTTCGCCCCAATCGTAGCCCAGCCATTGCACATCGCGCTGGATGGCCTCTACGAATTCGGTGCCTTCCTTTTCGGGGTTGGTGTCATCAAACCGAAGATGGCAGACACCCGGCGGATGGTCTTCGGCCATGCCGAAATTGATCACGATCGCCTTGGCATGACCGATATGGAGGTAGCCGTTGGGCTCGGGCGGAAAACGGGTCACCACCCGAGCATGCTTGCCCGAGGCCAGATCCTCCTCGACGATCGTCCGGATAAAATTGCCGACCGTCTTTTCGTTCTCGCTCATCCGCGCTGCGCCTCCCGCGCCAGGGGTAGTGCCTCCACGGCCAGACCCCGAGTCTCGATCTTACGCGTACCGGATCGAGAAAGCCACGGGCCCCTCATGCGCCCCTTGAACCGACAGTCGAGCGGGTTCTCCTCCAGATCCCGAAAACTTTCGAGCTGCGAAAACCCCTGACCCTACGCCGCATCTTGCCATGCCCGGGAATTAAGCGTTAAGTTCACAGCCTATGGCTGACTCTGCATTGCTCAAAGAACGCGACGGACACCTTCTGATTCTCACCCTCAACCGGCCCGAGAAAAAGAATCCGTTCAACCCCGAAATTCTCTGCAAGCTCTGTGATGCTTACGACGAGATCGATGCCGACGATGATATTCGTTGCGCCATCCTGACCGGTGCGGGCGGAAACTTCTCGGCCGGCGCCGATCTGGACCAACTCGTCGGACGCATGATGAGCGGCGAGCCTGCCGAAAATGAATTCGAGCAACGTTGTCGCGACAACCCGGCGATCATGATGAGCGGCTTTCTGAAAGACCGCTATCCCACCAAGCCGCTGATCGCGGCCATCGAGGGTGCCTGCTACGCCGGGGGCACCGAGATCCTGCAGGGCATCGATATCCGGATCGCCGGCGAAAGTGCCAAAATCGCCATCTCGGAGGTCAAACGCGGCCTGTTCCCGATGGCCGGATCCACAGTCCGCCTGCGCCGCCAGATCAGCTTCACCCATGCGGCCGAATTGCTACTGGTCGGCGAGCCTCTAACGGCAGCCAAGGCACTCGAGATCGGCCTGATCGGCCACGTCGTGCCCGACGGCCAGGCTCTGGCCAAGGCGCGCGAGATCGCTGCCAAGATCTGCGAGAACGGCCCGCTGGCGGTCAAGAACATCAAACGCTCGATCATCGAGACCGAGTTCCTGCCCGAGGCCGAGGCCTACAAGCGCGAGATGGAACTCGGCATGGAAGTCATGTCGAGCAAGGATGCTCGCGAAGGTCCGCGGGCTTTCCTCGAAAAACGCAAGCC